>NZ_JANQOY010000227.1 GCF_028285565.1 Acaryochloris sp. IP29b_bin.148 | reverse complement strand
AGGTAATTAAGCCTCACATTGTACGTTTCACTCCATCCCTCTAACGGACTAGTTATCCTTTCCTAGCAGGGTGTTCACGACTTTTCTGCACCAATAAGCTATATAACTATAAAAGGATCTTAACTTTTACCTCAACAGCCTTTTAAAAAAACTTGTTCCAAAATACACAATTGTCTTGGAACAAGTTTTTTCTGCATTTAGAAGTATCTTGTCTTTACCCAGCAACGCTACATCAGACTATTCTCCGAGCAGTTCAGATGGAACAACTCGTGTTTTATCTCCTATAGGTTCATCATTTGGTGCAGCAGTAGGAGTATTAGGCAACCTAGAAGGCTGTTCCATTATTGGCCGCTCATTAAGTAAGCGATTATAATCAACTACAATTTTCTCATCCAGTCTGCCTACAGGAGAGTTGAAATCAAATAATTGATCCAAAACTCGATCTGGATCATCACTATTTTCCAACGTAATCAAGAGACCTTCTGGGATGCATTGGCCTGACTTATCAGATACACAAATAACATTGTAGTTATTCAGTTTACCTGTTGATACATATTTCAGTTGTTTCGCATCTGATAGTGATTGAAATCTTTGTGTAACTACATCACATCGCCGTGCAGGGTTCCACTGAGAACCAAAATAATCGCTTTTCCAAACAATAATTTTGATAGGTCCTCGATGAGTATGGGCGATAGTCAAGAACTTTTGACCTTCTGGAGCGCATTCATAACGAACATGTTTTGCTCTCTTACTCTGAGTAGCTGTTGCTTCATCAGCATTACTTATTCCGGGGTTGGCTAGGCTCTGTAAACTCACATTAGAGCCAGACAGGACAACGATGATGGCCAAAAATAGTTGAGTCAAAGAAGATTTTTTGGGCATTGCTTTCATGATTTCACGACTAACTTAAGACTGTTTAGACTCGGGGAACACAGGAATTACAGGCAGCTATCCGATTTCGACGACTTGATCCTAAGAAAAGTGACTAAGATTACAAATCGTAAGTTTCTGGTTTATTCCACGCAAAGTGGGCCTGGACAGACTTGTTTTACTCGCTTCGATGGTTTAGCAGGAGAAGGTGGTGAATTGGAAACAGGAGGATTATACACAGGAGGTGGATTCTGAGAGCCTCTAGAAGATGGTTGAGGACTAGGACGTGGAGTATAAACAGGTGGATCCTGACTAACTTGGGGAACGGGAGGTGAGGTCACAATAGGAGGCGGAGACTCATTTCGTTTGATGTCTTCCTCCGCAGCCTGGATAATTTTATCCGCCTTTTGCTTCCAGAATTGGGGTTGCTTAACTTGCTCAGCCTTCGCAATAGCAGTTGCAGAACGCCCTTCATCCAGGGCAACTTGGGCTTCTTTTACCAATTTTTCATTGGCTTTTTGGGTTTCTTGCCATTGTTTTGCCAGCTTGGTAGCTTCCTCACTGACAGCACTGGATCGAGGAATGGAACTCATTAACCTCAACGCTTCTTGTAACTGCCCTTTCTCTGCATAGATCTTCTTCGCTTGGTTCAACAGCTGTGTGGACCAAGCATTAATTTTTTGCTGGGCTTGATCATGATGAGCACTATGACTGGGCACCTTAACCACATTCTTCAGGGCCTCGGCATAGTTTCCTTGATCTGCTTGTGCTTGGGCTGCCCCCAAATAGCATTGGGCCAAAGGTTCACGAATCGAGGATTCTGGGATATCTGGATCAGAGACTGCTGTTTCCCCCAGGCGAATACAATCGGCAAATTTTTTCTGAGTCAATAGCGATTCGAGTTGTGTTAACACCTTTGATGTCGCTGATGGCCGCCATAGCCAAAACGCGCTTGCCCCTAACCCTGCGAGTAGCAATAGTAGGCCTGTAGCCACCCACTTGAGAGAGCTGAAAGGCCGCTGAAAGGCCCATCCTTTTTGTCTAACCTCAGTTGGAGCACTCGATGACGCATGCAATACAGAAAGCGTCTCACCCGTCGACTTTGACTCAGAACGTTGACGGACGGTTTGCAGCTCAGATTGAGGCGATGGTGCTGGAGGCGGTTCTGATACTTGACTCGCAGAACCCACAACGGGTGAGCTGCGAGACTGGACACTCGTGCGAGGGTTAAGTGCTGGCTCTCCTTTAACTGCCTTACCTCTTTGAGCCGGAGAGGATGTTGAGGTCTCAGGGATAAGCTGTTGATTCCTCTGAACCGAAACCACTGTAGGTGCGTCAGATGCCTCTATCTCTGTTTGGGAGAGACTGTGCGCGGGTCGGTGTTGAGCATTAATCGGTTGAGGTGTTTGGGAAATAGAAGTAGGCACACTGTCAGGGTTAGTCTGGGAATGCTGACTGGGCAAAGCATGGGCATTGGATACTGGCAGGGGAGACACTGAAGGCATGGCAGGCACAGCCGCAGAGGTAGGAGCAGAAGGGCCAAAATATTGGTCTAAGTCTGCTAAAATTGCTGCCACTTGCGCATAGCGATGTCTAGGATCACGCCGCACCATTTTTGAGAGCAATTGATCTAGTGCTGGATGCACAGACACCAACGGTTGCCAACAAATTTCATCAAAGCCGTCTCGCTCAAAATTGCGAGGATGGGTTGCTGTCAATCCCTGCAAACAGGTCATGCCTAAGGCATAAATATCACTGGCAAGCTGAGGTTTACCTCGCAGTTGCTCATCAGGCATATAGCCTTGAGTGCCAATGGAGACTGTTGTCTCAGCCAACTGGCTTTGGTCGATCTCAATTTCTTTAACCGCACCAAAGTCTAAAAGAACAATTCTCCCATCCACTTGACGACGCATTAAATTCGCCGGTTTGATATCCCGATGTATCACTCCCAAACTATGCACAAACTCTAAGGTATTTAAGCAATCCCGTAATAACTCAATCCCTTGCAATTCTGACAATTGTTTTTTTTGTTGAAATTCTTCTTTCAGTGAAATACCTTCAATGAGTTCTTGAACAAGAAAAAACTCATTGTTTTCTTCAAAATAGGCATAGAGTTGAGGGATTTGTGGGTGTTTGCCCAGCTTTTGCAGCGTAATGGCTTCTTGATTAAATAATCGTCTAGAAATCCCTAAGGTATTCTCTTGTCCGACCGTGAGTTGTTTAACGACGCAGTGAGGGGCTCCAGGCAAAAGCACATCTTCTGCCAAAAAGGTTTTTCCAAACCCTCCTTGCGCCATAGCATTAATGATGCGATATCGAGATGCAAGTACCTTACCCAACATATGTATTTATATAAGACTGCTATCTTAAATATTTGGGTAATTATTGTACTGCAAATTATTTGATCGCCGAAAAATAGAGAGAATTCTTTTATGATTTAATTCTAATTTTGTCTCCCTTCGAGAGAAAGCCGCCACTAGAATATCACCAAAAAAAAGATCTTCTAGAAGGCATTAGATATTTATTTTTTGAGATTAATCTCAAAAAAACTGACAAAATTAGCCATATACACAGAGGATTAGCCTCGCTCTTGCAGATGATTCGTCCAAGCTTAAAAAGCTTTATACAATACTCTTGCGCTTTTGTAGCGGTAGAATCAATGCACAAAAAATTGCAGACAACCCACCCAATATCCCCCAAGTCTCAGCAAGATTGACCGCAAAGGCTCGACCATAATTGTCATTAAATTGGTTGATAATCCCTTCTCCTTCACCAATCGCACCTTCTCGCTCTTCTTTCCATTGACTGTAGGCAGTTTGCCAAGTATTGATATCTTTTTTGTACTGATCAACCTGGTTTTTATAGTCGTCTAACTCCTCTGGATTGCTGGGGAATGTCCCAGGTTCAGTCGGCTTTTTTGGCTCTGGTAGATCGACCGCCTTGTTAAACTTAGCCTTAATCCCTGGAAACTCACATTGTGTAAATAATTTGGGTCCCAGACAAGAACATTTTGCTTTTTCTGCTTCAGTGAGTTGATCCCGATCACGCTCTGCTAAAGCAAAGCAACTATCCGTGGCGATACTCTTGCCCACCTCAGTAATGGTCACCATTGACTCAAACGCCCAGCGGCTAAACGTAACATGACTCATCATCTGTCCTGGCCAGGGTAGTGCCTGAATGGGCAATAATCCACTTCCTAAGGTGATCTGAGGGATAAGAACCAAAATAATAAGCAGGGGCGCAACATTTTGATTGGGGGCAATGGCGGATACTAGTAATCCCATCACCATGCCGCCAATCGTAGCCAGTAAAAGGGTGATGTAGATGCCTAGAAGAACAGGAGCCCCACCAGGGAATGCAACGACTAAAACCTTGAATAACGTAAATACTGCAGCTTGATAAAGACTGACTAAGACACCCGTCAATACTTTGGAGAGGATATAGGGCCAAAGCTGCAAGCAAACCATCCGCTCACGGCGATAAATATCATTTTCCTTGACAATCTCGCGCATGGACGACAGACTCCCCACCATAATGGCAATAATGACTGCCACAAACAGCATCATCAAGGTTTGCTGAGGATCACCTGTCTCTGAATCGAATACGTTTCTAGGCCAAATAAAAAAATCTAAGATACCTAAAATAGGTGCGATCGCTAACATCAAAAATAAGCTAGCCTTATCTTGCTTAAGAATATCGAGATTCCTAGCCGTCAGTAATAACAACTGTTTCCAAGAAGGCACCCGTTGGACCTGGCTGCCGGGTTGAGGGTGTTGGCGTGATGGTTGCTGAGCTTGACTAGACAGCTGCTGGAGATGGCTTTGTCGTTTGACGACATAGGTTTGATAATACTTGGACTGTAGATAGAGCTGTTGCCATTCATCTGGCGATCGCTCTCGTTCAACTTTGCGGTAAATTTGGTTGAAGTTGTCTACCCCAAAGTATTGAGGAGCATCTTGTGGCGGTCCGAAATAGGCGACTCGCCCCCCTGCAGCCAGAAAGACAACCATATCGCAGAGGGTGACATTTTCCGTTGCATGTGTAATCAATAAGATCGTTCTGCCTTGATTTGCGAGCTTTCGTAGCAAGCGCATGATCTCGCTTTCGGTACCGGGGTCCAACCCTGAGGTTGCTTCATCTAGAAAGAACAAACTGGGTTTAGTCAGTAATTCAACCCCCATCGAGACCCGTTTCAGCTGGCCACCACTCAGATTTTCAACCGGCACGTTTTGGCGCTGCCCCAATTCCAAATCATCTAAGACCTCCTGAACACGCGTTTGATATTCCTGCGCAGTTGTATCTGCAGGCATTCGCAGCTTGGCCGCGTAGGTCAGAGATTGATGAACGGTTAAGGCTTTATGCGTAATATCTTTCTGGGGAACATATCCAATTTCAGTCCGATACGCATTAAAATTTTTGTACAAATCCGTACCATTCACGAGTACCTTGCCGCTGGAAGCAGGCCGCAATCCATTTAATGCATCCAGTAATGTAGATTTTCCACCTCCACTTACACCAGCAACGACCACAAATTCACGCGACAAAATTGAGAGCGAAATATTGTTGAGTAACGTGACGGGTTGCTTGCCGACAACCTTCTTTAAGGCAACAGCATCTAGGCGAAGATTACCTTCTTCATTAATGCCAACTAAGCTATTGTCAATATTGAGAACTAAACGACAGGAGCCAATCCGAATCTCATCTCCTACACGGAGTCTATGCATTTTGGTCAAGGCTCGACCATTCACAAACGTCCCATTCGCAGAAGCTAAATCTTGAAGATAAAAGGCTCCATCTTTTTGCTCGATTTGGGCATGAAAACGAGACACCGTCGGATGATTGATGACAGCTCCATTTTGAAGATCTCTACCAATCGTTAAATGCTGATACCCCTCTAAATCCAGTTCTAGCGAATTTTCAACGCCTGGCAAGAAGTAGGTTGAATCATCTGAAACCTCAGTTGATTCATAGGCATGTTCAATAAATTGGAGATGAAAGCTACCAATAGTGATGGAGTCCTGATCTTGTAGTTTATAAGGACGATGAGGAGTGAGTTCTTGCTCATTCACCAAAGTTCCGCTTTTACTTCCCAAATCAATTAAGGCGTAACCGCCTGCTTGCCAAGTAATTTGGCTATGATGGCGAGAAATTTTTGAATCTTCACTCAGAACCAAGTCATTTTCTAGTTTTCGGCCAATTTTAACTAGGTCTTGGTTAAATAAAAACTGTTGATAAAAACCAGCGTCATTGGAAATATCTAGTCTTGCAGGCTCTCTGGACATGGATAAATTTGAATCACTCTCAAACGTCTAAGACTCGAACCACAAGCATAACTGACCTTTACTCGAAGAAGTAGACTCTCTGGGAATTAGCGTGGTAGCTGCTAGATATAGTGTTTAGGTCAAGGCCAAAGTCTGATATCCATGGAGGTTAAGAGAAATCCTTTGAAAAATCTGGTCCAGTGGTCGATAGTGATTAGAAAACGATCAAAATCCTTGTTGAGCGGGATGCGAATTGAGTTATCCATTGTGCGGTTGTTCACCGCAATATCAGGAACTGTTGACTGCCCCCCAACCGAGCAACGCAGTTTAGGCAAGGTACAAGCGATGTGCTTAATCACCGCTAAAGCCCACCTTGGATACGGCTATATTTTCCTTGAGGCATTGGCTTCTGCAAGATCTGCCCTTCAATATACAGAATAGCGTTAGGTTGAAAACTGGACCTGCCCTGCTTTCACCGTCAATACTTGCGCAGAGTCTAGCCATTTAGCATCAAAAGCACCTAAATGGGTGGTCGTAATCAGGGTTTGAAAGCGAGTCTGAATCGCATCTAAAAGCTGGTTTTG
>NZ_JANQOY010000223.1 GCF_028285565.1 Acaryochloris sp. IP29b_bin.148 | reverse complement strand
TTCATTTTATGAACTAATCTGAAAACCTTTCTCTGTATAAGATTTGATAGAATTTACATTTCGAAATCTACAGCAGCTTTTCGAGCCTTACCTACTTAGGACGGTATAAAAGGAGCGTAAACCTAGGTCAGCCAACCATGAAGACCAATTGCAGCGAGAATCCCACTCAATAATGTCCAGACTCCGTCTGCAAATAAATTGATGCGCTGAATATTTTGAGCCGCTTCTGCCTTAAAGAGGATGGCTAAATCATTTGTGCGTTGGAGAACCTCCTTGTATGCTCGGTAGTCGATTTTGAGTTGTTCCCAATCTGTCAGCGCCGAGTTCCCAAAAATCACCACTCCAGCGATACCAGGGATGATAATGATCAGAAATAGAAACTTTCGACGCTTCACAAACGAACTCCAGAACTAGGGTAAGGGCAAAGTGCTGATCAACCGCTTGCGGTTGCGATTCCACCGCACTTTTTCAAAATCCTGAGAAACTACAATCAATGTATCGTAGTGATTGCTCAAGCTGATGTGGCATGGGAACAAATCATGATAGTCAATCAACTTTAGGTAGGAATAAGGCATGAGTGTCGCCACCCTTTGGCTGGGTATTAGTTCACTTTCAGGTTTAATTTGGGTGGGGCTCCTGCTCTTTCGAGGTCAGTTTTGGCGGGCCAATCCAGTCCTGGATCCCACACCGCCACCTCTAGATCAGCAAGAATGGCCCAGCGTTTGTGCTATCGTGCCCGCTCGTAATGAAGCCGAAGTGTTGCCTGTGAGTTTGCGATCGCTCCTACAGCAAACATATCCAGGCCCCTTCAACGTTCTGCTTATCGATGACCAAAGCACCGATGGAACAGGAGAAATTGCTCAACAAATCGCTGCCGAGTTAGACCAGCCTTCCCAGCTACAAATCCTTCAAACTACGCCCCTCCCTCCAGGCTGGTCTGGTAAACTCTGGGCCATGCATCAAGGGATTGAAACTGTCCTAGCCGAGTCGGCCCCCACCTATTTCCTACTCACAGATGCTGATATTCAACATGGGCTCAATTCACTTCTTTGCTTAGTGACTAAAGCAGAACAGGAACGACGAGACATGGTCTCCTTGATGGTTCTGCTCCGCTGCCAGAGCCTTTGGGAGCGACTTCTGATTCCTGCCTTTGTCTTCTTTTTCCAAAAACTCTACCCCTTTTCCTGGGTCAATCAGCCGCAGAACCAGATGGCAGCTGCTGCGGGAGGCTGTATTTTAGTCCGTCGTGACGCGTTAATCGCCGCAGGTGGTATTGCGGCGATCCGGGAAGCTCTGATTGATGATTGTGCGCTGGCGGCGGCGATCAAATTAACGCCTAATTCCCAACCCAACCGCAATATCTGGCTGGGACTGAGCACCTCCACCCACAGTCTGCGTTCCTACAATACCCTCGACAGCATTTGGTCAATGGTGGCGCGCACAGCCTTCACCCAGCTCCATTACTCAATCGTGCTCCTGATCGGCACCGTTCTGGGGATGCTGTTGGTTTACCTAGTCCCGCCCTTTAGCCTTTTGCTCGGGGTAGTGTTGGGCAATATCAGCATTACCCTTGTGGGACTAGTCACTTGGGTCTTAATGACCATGGCCTATCTGCCCACAATTCGGCTCTATCAACGCTCGCCGTTATGGGCTGTGTCGCTACCTGTGATTGCACTGCTCTACAATCTGATGACTCTTGATTCTGCACGACAATACTGGCAAGGACAAGGGGGGGCTTGGAAAGGAAGGGTTTACCCTGCCCGATAAAGTCGGGCTAATCTTGGGATCATTCCTCAGCTCTCATCTCTTCCTTATGGTGTGTGATAGTACAGCACGGTCGAACTCCACGATTGGGGGGTCTCCATTCTTTGCTCACGCCAACAGAGTCCAATTAAGGCAGCGGTATACAGCATAAAACCCGGTTCTTCTATTTGAGTAAAAATAAAGCCAAACACCAGAACACTGAGCATCATCAATCTGGAGAGATTATCACGGCATATGCATTGCCAAACAATATAGCCTAGAAAAAGGTAGGCACCGAGTCCCAGTAATCCTAAGTCTCCCCAGATACCTGCCCAACCAAATAGGGGACAAAATATCGTCGACTCCAACGCTAGCCAATTCCCGAAGTAGGCCGCCAGAACGGCTTCACTGGCAGGATGTCGGGTCGCACCTAAAGCGCCAAAGATTTCCCAATTTTCTTCTAATAACCATCCACCTAAGCGCCCGACCGTATGTCCTGGACCGAGTCCAACTAGCCAATTCAGGAAAGAATGGAAATAGGTGGGAATAATCCGAAAAGCGGCTGGCTTGATGTAAGCAGCTTCTCCGTCCAGCCCCCAAACATTGTCCTTATCAAGATAGACCCGAAAAGCATACAACCCATCGATATTGTAAATACACCAATAAAACACAGCCATGATTAAAATAATGCCAATGGCATACATCAATGCCTTACTGATATCTTTCATGGTCGTAAATGCGAGTAATATCCCACCCCCAAATAAGGCCACTAAAACCTGTTTAGAATCGGATAACTGAACTTGAAAAAGGGCTGCGCCTAAAATACTAATTCTTAGCCAGAGGGGAGCTGCTTTGGCAAACAATAGATAGTAGATCCCGAAGTAAATTGAGACCGTTGCCGATACATAATTCCCCGCGCCAGACACGAAGAATACCCCTCCCATGCCATCTCCTTCATTTAACCCATCGGCCGCAATCACGCCGGCTTTCAGGAGGGGCCATTGACAAAAAGCCAAGGCCATATTGGCAAAGGAGGATCGGATAATCCATTTCCGAAATCTGGCAAAGCTCCGCGCAGACATCGGCAAAAAGACGATCGATGCCAACAGTAGAAAAGGATTGCCGAGCATCAGGAAACTTAAGAGGGCATTCACGATACCGGCATTGTTGAGTAGCGCACTGGCCACTGTCACCGTGAACAAAATCATCAGCCCAGCAAGGAAGGTTTGGGTAATCCTAAGTTGTTGCCGATTTTTGGGTTTGGCGGTCGTTAGAATGATGGCGGCAACTACAGGAACAACAACAAAATGGGCGTGATTCAGCGCAGCGGGTGCTCGCGTGACGGAACAAAAAATTCGAGAGAAAAATGCTACAGAGAATGCGACCAGGACAAGTGTGGTGCCGTCGTATAACCACTTCTTGGGTTCCCGGATATTCTGCTGTTGCCATCCAGGGGTTAGGTCTGATGGATACATAGGTCTTTTTCGTTACTTGGGAGTTAGGAGGGTAGCTGTTGGCAAATTTGGGTGTAAAGCTGGAGATATTGAGTTGCGATCGCACTCAGAGAGAAGCGATTTCGGGTAACGGCCTGAACAGGCGCAGATGGGTTTATTGTCTCGGAGATGGCTCGCTCTAAGTTCTCAACTGAGTTGCTGTCCAACCGAAAGTAAACACAATCCTCACCCGCAACTTCTCGCAGAATCGGAATATCGGAACACACTACTTTGCAGCCAAGATGTAGCGCCTCTGCCAGGGGAAGACAAAAGCCTTCCGTGGAAGAAGCGACCGTATAAAGGCGACAATTTTGGTATAGCCAGCACAACACGCCATCCGAGACCGACGATAATAACAACACCTGCGTCTGGAGCTGTAGTGTTGCGATCTGCTGCTGAAGATTTTCTGTTTCAGGACCGGGACTCCCCACTAATACCAGTAGGGTTTCTGGGGCTAGCTGGTGTTGCTGTAACAAATGGGCAAACGCCTGAATCAGAATATGAAGGTTTTTGTTCTTTCGATGTTGCGCCACGGTGAGCAGAAAGGGGAGATTTTGTTCGCCGACCCATGCCTCTGGCGGTTGAGGCACAATATCCGTAAAATCAACTGAGTTATAGATCACAGCTAATTCTGCCTGTATCTTGGGGAAGAAAAACTTGAGTTTTTTCAAGGTTTCCTGAGAGACACAGGTCAGCCCATTACTTTGGGCAATACATTGACGTAAAAACAAACGATTAAAAATAGATTGAACGCGACCAAAGTTCTCCGGACATTCATAGGGATAGAGATCATGAATGGTGGCCACAACAGGACAATCAAAACGCGATCGCACAAAGGGCAAAGGGAACGACAAGTGAACGATATGCGGCTGCAGACGATTCGCCAATACAGGCAGTCCATTCAAAAACCAAAGATTTCTGGAGATTGATCGATTGGGAATATCAACACCAATGACCTTGATCTTGGGGGAAGATAGCCTAAAAACCGTTTCGAAGTATTCTTTTTGCCAAGTACCCGTGACAAAAGAAACTTGGGTCACTTCCTCGGTTTCAACCAGACAGCGAGCTAGGTTAGCGGCGTGTCGACAGACACCTGTTGGTTTGGTCGGCCTATGCAAAACTGCAATGAGGACATGCATATTTAAGAAACCACTTTGTTCTAGATGGCGTTGCGGCTGTGCTGCTGATTAGCAGAGGTCCTGAGGAACGTACCTTGTTCAATGGGCACATACAGCCGACGAACCAGCTGGCTCCACTGATACTCTCTTGCGCGTTTATAAGCTCCTTCCTGCAATTGAGCCAATAGGGCAACGTCTTCAGATAGAACTTTGAGTCTATCGGCCAGGGCCTGAACCACTGCGTGCTCATCCAAATCGGCTGTTTTCACGACTCTGCCACAGGACTGATCAACCAAAACACCTGGCCCCCCCAAATCAAGGCAAATCACAGGTAAACCTTGTGCCAGAGATTCTAAAATAACATTCCCGCTAGAGTCATGGAGGCTAGGGAATAAAAAAACGTTATGGGCAGCATAGCGTTGCATTAGCTCTCTTTGGTCCATCCAAGGAATCCAGTGGATGGCTGAATCAATCTCTAATTGCGTTGCTAACTGGTGAAACCAACTGGCATCGGGGCCGCTCCCAATCACCGTCAAGGTTGACTCAGGTCGTTGTTGATGAAATTGGGCAAAGGCTTGCAATCCCAAATGGAGCCCCTTCCAATACACTAGACGCCCCACATATAGCACTTGAAAAGGAGCATCTGGTGTCCAGGTTTCGGATTGTTGTTCCTTAGATAGGGTGGTAGCAGGTGAGTCAATACCAATCTCAAGGTACACACGACATTTGTCTTCGTATCGCTGCGGAATGCTGGTTAAGGTCTGTTGGGTTTTACAGAGAATGACCGTAGATCGCCGATACACAGCATGGGAAACGGGATCAATTTTTACCAGTAGATTGAATAAATCTCTCAAGCTATCCAAAATATGGCCCTTGAGCTGAAAACTCTGACGGAGTGCATAGGGAGCCCGCTCTCCCCCGCCCAAGGGTCCTAGAATAAAGGGGAGATCTAGAAAAGCCAGGAATGAGGGTTGACGTAATACCCCAAAGGTAATGTGATGGACCCAGTCAAATTCGATCTGCTGGCTCAGGGATTTTGCAACTTGATAAATGCCCCATTGCCAACAAATATAGTAAAAATAGATGCCCCCTGGCCCCTTTTTCAGGGTTCTCATCCAAGCGGGCAAATCATAGTAGACAAACTGCAAGTTAGAACGGGCTTTAGCAGATAGCGCTTGTTCAATCGTCTGCTGATTGTTAGCTCGCGTGATTACCCATACTTGATGCCCTAAATCGGCTAACTCAATCGCCCAACGCCATCCAACTCCCGGTTCTGACCCTTTATTTGGTTCACATGAATAGGCCGAGAGCAACACCTTCATAGAACGCCTTGTAAAGTATATGAGATTTCTTGTTTAAAGAAATTCCCATCTGCTGTCTTGTTCCTTTCCAAGCTTTTGATCCACATATCGGTTAGATAGTACAAAGCTAAACGATTATATTGAAGTCGATCAATCCCTAGAAATCCCAAGTAACGACTGACGACGGGATGCTTCCACGTCAAGTCTAAAATATTTTTGCGCGCCCGGAGAAGATGCGACTGAATATATTGATAGTGGAATAAATCATAGAGAGGCAGCCCATCGGGTCGTGCATCTTCCCAATCAACAGCAACCAGTCTTTGGCGATCCACCCACTTCAAATTCCAAGGTGCAAAATCACCATGAATCCAAGTTGCGGTGAGGGGGGTAGGGTCGTCTATCTGTTTCAAGACGGCTTCGCCCATTTGTCGTGCAGAGACTTCGACCCTGTCTTTCAGCGTCTGAAGACGTTGATTTAATTGATCAACATGCTGCTGTAGAGAAAGGGTTATTCCCGGTCGAGAGAGGGAAGATAGTAAGTCGATATGGGCTTGTGCCAGTGGCTTGCTCACATGTCGACCTTCTAAAGCAGTTTGTACAGAAATCCCGGTTTGCTCATTAACATACAGCAGATGAGGAGATAGACCCGGCTTCTCAGCAATAAAGTGGGTGAGGATATCGGCCTCTCGTAAAATCGTTTTCTCTGCCATTCTCCCCAAAGAGTATTTGGCAATAGAGGCAATCTCGTTGGTTTCAGAATTAACCAATGAGACAACTGCCTTACGCGTCACCCCTGGCGTGCCAATGTAAATCGTAGGAACCAAATGCTGCTCATTGGGATAACCCATACATTTCCAATATTTGGCAGTGGGAGCAGCAATTCCCACAGGAATAGTTCCAGGTAACCGGTGCAATTTACCGGCCCGATACGCCATTAGTAATAGCTGCCATTTCAAATATGAAGCGGTGCTATAGGGGCGCCATTGCTGTAGAACTGACAAGCCATATTTCGGATTGTGCGGGACTAGCCAACGAGGCTCATTGGCGCTGCTGATCAGCCAAAAACGATTTTCTAAAGGCAAGTCATGGGAGTTATCCCATGTTAGCGATAAGTCCTCGGAAAAAACTTGGCAAATAATCTTCTCAATAAATAGGTTATCAAGCACTTATTATCGGGTTAATCAAAGGTTAAAGATACCCATAGTGTAACCTTTGGACTTGACAAGTATCCATACAGATATTGGCAAATCACCTGTTCTAAATGCTTGAAGAAGAAGTGATGAAGTGCCGAGCAATAGACCGTTCCCGTAAGCCTCTCTGACCTGTGATCACTGAATGCAAAAAGCCCTCAAAAGCTTTAAGGTAGGAGCTTTTGAGGGGCTAGGCTTAAGATGCTGGCCCAATAAGGGCCAATGATAAAGGTTTATCCAGCTTTTTGAGGGACAACCCATGGCAGAGGGAGCGAGAGATTGCTGAAATCTGGAGATTGAAGAACCTTGGCGTACAGGTTGGCAAAGAACTGTCCTTTCGCACTCAAGGTATACAATTCTGCAACTCTCTGTTTTCCAGCTTGCCCCATCGCTACTCTATCGTCGGGATTGGTTGTTAACGTTTGCAGGGCGATGGCCATCTCGTGAATGGCGTTTTCGGGAGAATCGGCTGAAGCCTTGATCCCTGTCTTTGTTGTCACTTGCTGTGCAGGCCCCCCTAAATTAAGGCAGACTACGGGGCGTCCTGCCGCCATCGCTTCTAAACAAACCCACCCACCTGAATCATGGAGACTGGGGTGGATCAAAGCAGAACAGGCACTCAACTTTTCTAATACCTGTTCTCGTGGTAGACGCCCCATGAACTTGACTTGATCGGCAATGCCTAAAGTTTGGGCGAGCTGCTTAAGTCGCGCTAGTTCTGGGCCATCCCCTAAAATCCAATACTCTGAATTTGCAAGATTCGCTTTGGCAAAAGCCTGCAATCCCAGATGGAATCCTTTCCAATGAAGTAGTCGAGCAATACTAATAAATCTCACTGGTCCGACATCAGGGGGAGGAAGTTGGCCTAATTGCTGAATATCGGCTTCAGATAGACTTGACTCAGACAGACATTGAACCGATGGAGCACCCAACATCTGCACGCGTTGCGCGGTATCTTTGGTTGTGGCAAATGCGATCGCACTACGCTGCGCAGTCCATCGAGTAAACGGATCTAATTCGCCAATCCTTCGCCAAAGAATTCTCACTATCTCGTAGACTCGATTGAGTCTATTAAAGTCACGCCAAAAGGGCTCTGGTGCCGATTCACCGCCCCCTACAGGCCCCCAAACTAGCGGTATGGGTAAAAACGCCAGAAAACAAGGACTGGAGTATTTTACAAAGGTAACGTGGTGAGCAATATCAAACCCAATCTGCTGATGCCACCGTCGGGCCACGAAATAGGCTTGAATTTGCCACAGATAATAATGAATCTGCATGGCTCCAGACTGATTCAATTGCCACAACCAGCCGATGAATGGCAAGTTAAAATAGATAAAGTGTAAGTTGGGGACTGGGTTTGCAGCCAACTCGGCTTCAATGGCCTCTTTGCTCTCATCCGGACGAGTCAGCACCCAAACCTCATGGTGATTCGCCACTTCCCGTGCAGTATTCCACCCTACGCCGCGCTCAGATCCTTGTCCTGGTTCACAGGAATATGCTGACATTAAAACTTTCATGGGTATAGCCTTTTGCGCTTTAAATAACTCTGTAACTGCAAATCGAGATATTTCTTTGAGTTGAAAGAATATTTTGTAACTAGCATCAAAATTCGTTGCAAAACGCTAGTATTTATCAGCAGCAACAAGATAGCTGCCATATAGAAATCTAAAAGGAAAGCGTGAGCCTAAATATCGCGAGACTTTACCTGAGCCAAAGATTCTAACGTTTGAGAATCCATGCATCATCAGTCTTGACTTTAAAAGTCTTGGGAAATGTTGAGTCAGATGGCTAATATAGGTATAAACAGATGTACCCGTCAGTTTGTTTTTAATATAGTGAGGGTTAGGTGTTGTCAGAATTAGCCTGCCGCCAACTATCAGTACTCTTTGAAATTCACAGATTGTCCTATCCACATCGATTGGATATAAGTGTTCAAGAAACTCACCCGCTACAATGACATCAAAAGAATTATCTTGTGTCGGTATTTCATTAGAAAGCCCATAAATTCCTTCTGTATAACAATGAGGCAAGATATTCAGCCTTTTTTGAGAACAATCTAGGCCAGATAATGATAAAGAAGCATCCATTTCATAAAGGGCTAATCCACCTTTGCCTGTGTTACAGCCAACATCGAGAACCTTGTTTGCATTAGCAGGAAAGTGTTTATAAAACTGTCGATATCTCTCGACTGTATATGGATCAAATTCAGAAGCATTACATGATGTGTTTTGGATTTCGTACTTGCCTAGAGTATGAACCATAATACATGTCTCCTTTTATAACTTCCAAGGATTAATATATCTAGCTAAGTCACAGAAAAACTAAGATTGAAATCTTGAAATAAAATGCTTATTGAAATTGATGGATACTTCTAGGTATAGCCACTTAAATAGCCAGGAAAAAAATTTAATCGCAAATAAAAAAACTCCAGCAGGTATGCCATATCGCTCTACAAAATAGTGGAATTTTGTCGTCAATAGATAGGGTGATCTCTTGCTTAGAAATAGAGAATTAAAAGTGCTTAAGGGTTTAAAGTCCGCATCAAAGTGATTTTGAAAAGCGAGCTTGGGATGCACGATGCCCAATAGCCTTACTTCGATATCACCCACAACACAGGCATGGAAACCAGCTCGAGTAGCCCGATAAATATAAGTATCATCCCCTGAATAGTGAGGGAATTTCTTCGCATCAGGAACACCAATTTTTTGATAGACAGCAGCAGGTATTCCTACACACCATCCTGAAAGACCTTCTGCAGCTAAAATCTCTCCAGGTGATGCAGCAAAACCTCTTCTGCCAATAAAGGCATTATCCTGTTTGACCAGACGTCCTTCTGGTGTTTCAACATAACAGGTAGGAGCCACAATGGTATTAGGATGACAATACATATAGTCAACGATTCGAAATAGTGTATCTCCCACAGGTACACAGTCATCGTTAAGCCAAATAAAATGTGTGGCCTTGCGCTCGGCTGCATATTGCATTCCCAAAGCAATGGCTCCAGTCCACCAAAGATTTCCATCACCGGGAACAATGAGTGTATCTGGATATAATTCAGCAATTATCTCTGCGGTGCCATCTGTTGAAGCATCATCAATAACGACAACATGATATTTCTTTGATACTCCTGTTTGTCGTAGATGCTTCAAGCACTCTAGTGTAGTTTCCCGGCGATTATGAACTGGGATTAAAATATATACGGGTTCTTTGCCCAAAAGAGAATTTTTATCCATCAATATTTAATGTAAGCCACGTTCAAATATCTAAGCGTTAATATCAAAATTTTCAAAGATAAAGATTATAGGATATCGAAATATATAAATTAATAGCAGGAAATGCTTTTCTCTCGGAGAAAAGGTTTCTAATTAAAGTTTAGATATCAATAATTTAGACTACATAGTCAGAGTCTTCTGTTTAGTTCTCTTATTTTTAAATTCAGAAAATTTATACCTTGGAGGAACAGATATCTCAAAAAATATCATGCTTGAGAATTGCTAAAAATTATTTTATAAAATAACCAATATCTTGCTAAATGAGCATATAGTCAAAATAAGTATTTCAAGGAATTTCACAAGAAGAACCCATGCAATATATAGTTATTGATTTGTAGTTATTCATAACTATAAATTTTTTAGGTTAGGAACAACTTCTAAAGAGTATATAAAGCAAATATTAATTAAGAGTTAATCCAGATTTAAGCTTGGATTAAATCAATATATTTTTTGCTGGGTAATTAGTTAAGTAAAGATTAAGCCTCTAGTGTCTAAAACGCTAGTATTTCATTATTCTTGATCTAGGTTGCCCCCAAAATATTGGTTTATAACAATTGATTTATAGAATAATTTTAATCCTATAAAATAAAATCAAAAATTTTTACTTTATCCAAAAAATGTGCGTGAAGACTCCAACTATACGAATGTTAGTGGGAGATGTGTATGGCACTTCATTCCCAGCATATTGTTATGCCGAACATGCTAGTATGATTGTACTAGATTTCAAGGCAAGAACCAGTAAGCATCAAGCGAGTGCAATTGATGAAGCGATCAGAACAGCTCAATTCATTCGTAATAAGTGCTTGCGCTTTTGGATGGATCACAAAGGTACGGGCAAATACGACTTAAACAAGTTGTGTAGAGTTCTTGCCAATGATTTTCCGTTTGCTAAGCAACTCAACTCTATGGCTCGACAAGCGAGTGCTGAAAGAGCCTGGAGTTCAATCAGTCATTTCTATGAGAAT
>NZ_JANQOY010000219.1 GCF_028285565.1 Acaryochloris sp. IP29b_bin.148 | reverse complement strand
TTTCAAGTTCTCATGGGCATCAAAGTAAAACGAGCAGATTCCCAAGATATTGATGGCCGTTAAAAACGCATCTAGTTGGCGAAACTGTCCCTCTGCCATCCCTTTTTCCAGGATCTGAACGATGCCTTGAAAGCCTACTTGCCATCCCGTTTGTTCCCCATACTTTCCCTGATTCTGAATGGCTTCTTGAAACCACAACATGCCATGCCATCGATTTTTCGATTCAAAGTTAATGTAAGCCCGAATCATTGCTGCCAATGCCTGCTTAGGAGACTGCTGTTCCCAGTCAGTGGGTTGAAAAGCAGTGTTAATTTCAGTGACGAGGTGCTGTAAGACCGCCTGATAGAGGGTTTCTTTATTTTTGAAGTAGTAGCACAGCAGGGCCTTAGTGACCCCGCTTTTGGATGCGATCGCTTCTGTGCGTGCCCCCGTTAATCCATACTGAGCAAACTCTTCGATAGCAGAATCTAGAATTTTAGCCTTAGTAACTTCCGGGTTACGGCTTCGTTTACCTGATTTGGAGGTTGAGCGCGAAGATTTAGGCGGAGGCACGAGCAGTCCATCACAGTAGCGACTCAATTTAGTGTAATTCTTGACATCCTGATCGGGGTTGTATAGGCTCTAATTAAACAAGTGTTTAATTAATAAAATCTGATGCAACCTATCCTTCCCGGTGCGCCTTGGTTGATCGCGCACAAGTCCATGCTGGGAATTAATCAGCCCACTAAAATCACCTTAAATGGCCAGGATTACGTTCTCTGGCAAGACACTGAGGGAAACGTATCTGCCCTCAACAATATTTGTCCCCATATGCAAGCGCCTTTATCCAATGGCTGGATTTGTAGCCACAGAAATACGATTACCTGTCCCTTTCATGCTCTGGAGTTTAATGGTGCAGGTCAGCTGCTTCAGGCTGAAACCTTCAGCCAAGCACCGTTGGCTAACCCCTTAGAGTTAATCGTTGAGGGTGAATTCGTCTGGACTTACGGCGGCTTTGAACCAAAGTTATCGATCCCTACTCTGCATCAGCAGGTGGCGGCTGACTATGAGTTTCTGGGAGTGACTGCCGAAAAAAGCATTCGCAGCAACTTTTTGCGCAGTCTAATGATTAACTATGACCACCATCATCAAAACGGGACTCATCGAGAATTTTTTAAGTGCAAATCATGCACAGCGGAGTTTATTGAGCAACAAGATATTTATGCTAGGGTCGCTCAAACAGTCGAGAAGGAAGACTACACCCCCGAGGAGATTGCAGCAAACCCGATGTTAGGGGCCATTCCAGAGGTAATGCAGAACGTCTTGGAATATGTTTTTCCCTCTACCCAGTTTTTTTGTCTCAAGTCACCTGATGTTCAAACTTATCAAGGGCATATCCTTTATCCAGAAACGGAGGATCGAACCAAAACCTTTATCTTGCTCTATGCCAAGTTTAGTAACCCAGAGTTAAAAGCAGTGATGCAAGACTCTTTGCTCCATGCAGCTTCATTGGTGGTAGAGCAAGACACTCAGTGCCTTGAAAGCTTATATCTCAGACAAAAATCGACCATTCGCCTGCCCAATGAGGACATTATGTTCTACGCAGAAGACCTATACCGCAGTTGGGAAAAGCGTTCTACAGTCTGAATCATTGTCTTTATCGGTGACAGCCAATGTTCACACCTAAATTCTCAACCCTAAAAAATTAGGTGTGAGATGTCACTCGCTTCAACCAACGCAACCCTAACCATCCCAATCCACTCCCGACAAAATAGTAGGGAAAGTCTTCCCAGCTAAAGGTATTGCCTAACACCAGCCGTCCGAGTAAAGTGGCCCGGATCGCTTGCAGCCATGCGGGTTGCCAGAGCTGTAGGAATTCCAATCCACAGGTGGTGAGACAAACTGAGATCGCAATCCGCCCAGGAGAGACCGAAGGCCAAATATAGGCCGCCAGCAAAACAAAGAAAATCTCATAGGGCACCCCGCCAAACGTATCATTGAGCCACGACTGCCCCGGCCCCTGATAAAACTTAAAGGTCAATCCCAAGGGCACAATCACCGCCATACTCACAGCCAACGCCTGGCGATAGGGACGATACAGTGGGGCTGGTCGCTTAGACATAACAATCAACAATTCGAGTGACGCTCTCGTAAATCCAACCTAGGATGACTTTAGCCATTGATTGAGGGCTGCGATGACCGCCTTACTCCCTGCCATCCTGCCAGTCAGCCTGATTATCTGCATTGGTTATCTAGCAGGCAATACCCTAAAGCTGGACTACCAAACCTTATCGCATCTGGCCATCTATATCCTGGTCCCAGCTCTGATTGCCAGTAGCCTCTATCGCAATACCCTATCTCTCCAGAGCGCGGCAGGGTTGATCGCTGGATATCTGCTCACCACCCTGACCCTAGCAGTGATCGTTCTGCTCATTAGCCGTGGGTTAAAACTTTCCCCCCCGGTCAAAATGAGTCTGCTAGCCACCACCCTGTTTGGCAATGTCGGTAACCTGGGTTTACCCATGGTCTCCTTTACCTTAGGGGCAGCGGGATTGGAGCGGGCGATTATTTATCTGATTTCCGCCGCCATTTTGATGGCAGGGGTAGGACCGGCGTTGCTGAATACATCAGGGCTTCGCGCTGGTCTCGCGTTAACTCTCAAGCTACCGCTATTCTGGGCCATGCTGGCTGGGTTACTGCTCCAGGTCTCGGGGCTTCAGCTCCCCTTCCGTCTCGATGAGGGGCTCGCCATGTTGGGGAATGCCGCCATCCCCATTGCCCTGGTCACCCTAGGTATGCAGTTGGCCCAAAATCCATTGCAAATTGGCCAGTATGAACTAATGGCTGCCAGTCTGCGGCTGCTCCTCGCGCCTCTGCTCGCCCTAGGCATAGGCACCAGTCTACGACTCGCCCCTTTAGATTTACAGGTGCTCGTGCTTCAAAGCGCCATGCCCACTGCCGTCAACACCCTGATTTGGGTTAATGAGTTTGGGGGAGAGCCCGCCCGGGTTGCCCGCTCCATTATCGGCTCCACCTTACTCAGCCTGGTCACCTTACCCATACTATTGGGGCTGATCCCATCGATCGGTCCTTAAGGGGCAGAGATTGCCGAGTCAGCCTTAACTAGCCTGGGGATTTTTCTTGTTATCTAGAATCGTAAATTCATCTAGATCATCCTCAAAGGTCGGAGTGGCCACAGGGGGAACGCTGGAACGACTGAGAATCTGATCCAAGTTGGCAAGGGCTGCCATCAGATCCTGCTGATTCAAGGTGCAGCCACCCATGCCCTCTAGGACGAATTCTAGAGATTGCACAAAGGTGCCAATTTTCATGGATAGCTGATCGCAAGGAAATGCGGGCAATATTTTCCCCGTTCCCGTGGGCAGAGTTGCATTCGTCTCCACAATAGAAGCGGACGCGACCGTACTGAGGGTTAGAAATAAGGGCAGCTGGGGGTAAGTATCCCGACACCAAACACACAACGCCAAGGCATCCCCTTTATACGCTTCAATATCCACCAACAGTAAATCAGGCAGAACATTCGCAGCCGCATCCAAGTTCATGCGCTGTTGGATGTTGGCAGAAGGAGGTAACCAATGGACATCAAATCCCTGAGAACAGAGGATCTCCTGCCAAATGATGCCTTGAGTGGCCGACTCCTGCATCATCAACACTTGTTTAGGGCGAAACGGAATCGTAGAACCGGAATGGGTGACATAGGGCAAATGAAATCGGATATTGATGGATCCGATGGTAATCACATCGCCATGTTTGAGAAGTAACGGCTCTGTGATCCACTTCTGATTCAGTCGAGAACCATTGCTGCTATTGAGATCCACAAAGTAGCAATGCCGATTATCCACAACCTCTAGCTTGGCATGATGCCGAGAGACAGCCCCTTCCGCCAACACAATCGAATTAATCGAACTTCGTCCTAGGGTCCAAGTTTTTTGGCTTGTGAGATCAATTTTTCGTGGAATCTCGCCAGTAATAATCAATTGGGGCGTAGGGGAAGACGTCATGGTTGGAATTTAAATGCAAGGGCATAAGGGCCATAGACTTAGTATGGGAATTCTCATCGGGTTAATGAACATTTCTTAGAAAGATTCCGGGGAATTTTTGCCATGGAACGATCCGCGATAACAACAACCTGCAATAAAAACGGGCCTCTGGATGCAGAAGGCCCGTTGATATTTTGGTTACGCGCAGTGACTAGCCTTTTAGGGTTACCTGGAGGCTCCCTGGCTCCGCTGGATTACCGTATAGCTCAACACCCCGTTTATTAGCGGCGAGATGTCGGACAATTTTATAGACGGTCTCTACTTTATCCGGGGCTTCGGCCTTCTCAGCTAGACTGGTGATAGGTAACGGCGTTAGGGTATTTCTGAGGATTTGCACAATTTTATTTTGCAACGCAATGGTATCCGTTGCGGCTTTCTTGCCTGCCTCTACACCAGGTTGGTGATAGGCATTGACATTAATTAAGGATGCATAGAGACCCACGGCCCGCTCATACAGGGCAATCAAAGCACCCACCTGCTTCGGCGTTACTTCGGGTAGGGTCACGGTAATGGAATCGCGACGTTTTTCATAGAGCGCTTCTCGGGTCCCTAAGAGAAATCCCGATAAGTAATCCCCTGAGGTCACACCGGGTTCCACTTCAAAGCGGGTACCATCGCGATCTTTTAAAACCTCGATAAAGGTCAGGAAGAAGTTAGGAATGCCTTCCCGTAATTCTTGGACATAGGCATGTTGATCTGTTGACCCTTTGTTGCCATAAACGGCAATGCCTTGGTGCACAATCTTGTCGTCGAGATCTTTTTCTTTACCTAAGGACTCCATCACCAACTGCTGAAGGTAACGGCTAAACAGCATCAGGCTGTCTTTGTAAGGCAAAATCACCATATCTTTTTTGCCTGCCCCTTCCCCGGCAAAATACCACGACAAGGCTAGCAAGGCAGCGGGATTGGTTTTCAGATCATGGATTCGGGTGGCTTCATCCATGGCTTTGGCCCCTGCCAACATCTCCCGAATGGCGATGCCTTGTAAGGACGCTGGCACCAAGCCCACAGCAGACAGTTCAGAGGTCCTCCCCCCCACCCAGTCATGCATAGGGAGCATCGCTAACCAGCCCTCATCTTCGGCAGTTTGGGCGAGTTTACTGCCATATCCCGTCACGGCAACGGCATGTTTGGGAAAATCTAATCCCAAATTTTTGAAGCGGTTTTTTGCTTCTAGCATGCCATTACGAGTCTCAGGTGTACCGCCAGACTTGGAAATGGTGACCACCAGGGTGGTATCCAAGCGATCTTGAACCCGGTCCAAAATATAGTCCATGCCCGCCGGATCGGTGTTATCGATAAAATGCAGCTCTAAGGCAGGATGGAGCACCGCCAAAGCCTGAGATACAAACTGAGGTCCTAAAGAAGACCCACCAATACCAATAGAAATCACGTCGGTAAAGCGAGGGGCGGTGTCGGGCTTAATCCGTCCCGCATGAACATCCGCTGCAAAGGCTTCTATCTTTTCTAAGGTAGTAACAATTTCTTTCTTTAATTCAGGGGTGGGGGCAAGATTAGAGTCTCGGAGCCAATAATGGCCAACCATGCGATTTTCGTCAGGATTTGCGATCGCACCCGCTTCCAGGGCATCCATTTCCTTGAACGCCTTTATAAACTTAGGCTCCAAGCGTTCCACGAATGCATCATCAAAACTCATGCGGCTGATGTCTACATAGATACCCAGCTGCTCGTGGTAATAAAGCCAGTCTTGATAGCGTTGCCAAAGGGCGGCTGCATCCATATATCGTTCCTGAGTGCAATGATTGGTTGATGATTAAACCATAGCGTGCAGCTCGAAAAGGTGACCAAATATTCGGATGGGCTTTAGCATTTCTGGTCAGAAGAAATATCCCTCAGCCTGATAAAATCCTGAAGATGTTGATTGAAGCAGCACGCTGTTACTCCCAGACCTATGACAGTTGGGTATTTTGTTTCTTTAGCACTGGTCGCCACCATTTATGCCCTTTTCAGCTTAGGGCTCAATTTACAGTGGGGCTATACCGGGCTAATTAACTTTGGTCATGTCGCCTCTATGCTGATTGGGGCCTACACCACCATTGCCTTGACCCTCCCTAATTTTATTAAGGAGATGCCCCAACGCCTGATCGATCAGTATCCGGCCATTGCTAACCAAGGATGGCTCTATCACAGCTTGCAATTTCTGGGGGCAAAATGGCCAGAACAGGTTCCCTTGGTGATTGCCGTACTGATTGGGGCCGGGTTGGCAGCGCTGCTAGGCTTAGCGATTGGGACCAGCACCTTAAGGCTCCGGGAAGACTATCTGTCTATTGTCACCATTGGCGTATCTGAAGTGTTACGGCTCGTCGCCGTCAACGAAGAATGGTTAACCCGCGGACCGCGCGGGGTGTTTAACTATCCGCTCCCCCTCTCCCAACTGCAGCCGAATCTGGTGATCCAAGGCTTGATGATTGCCTCCCTGGGCTTAGTGTTGGGATTAACCCTGTGGCGACTGTGGCAATGGCTGCTGCTGCAACCTCAGCGGGAAGGCCCTCCGGCTATATCCATGCCGCTATTTGTGGGATATGTGCTGTGCTTAGTGGGCGTTGCGGTCTGCTGGTGGTTTTCCTTTTCACTCAGTCTGACCATCCAGCTACCGTCCTTTCTCCAGGAAATCATTTTGTTGGTGATGCGGTTAGCCATGGCTGCACCACTGGCCCTAGTGGGGGTGGTTCTCGTTTATGCCTCCTGCCGACAACCGGTTCAGCAACTCCGCACCCAGTCCCTGAGTACCCACCTCAGTCTACTGACGGTTTCTATGGGGATGGGATTGGTGGTGATGTTTTTCGGAGCCCATGTCATGGGCATTGTCGACTACACCTACAAAGCGGGTCTGCTATGGCTGCTGATTCTGACCATTGCCTTGGTCTTTTGGCAGTTGGAGCGCTGGGTCAATTCGCCCTGGGGGCGAGTGTTAACTTCAATTCGAGAAGATGAGGAAGTCGCCAAAGCCTTGGGCAAAGATGTGTTTCGCTATAAGCTGCAGTCCTTTATGTTAGGCGGTGCGATCGCAGGGATTGCCGGATCCTTTTATGCCTGGCAACTCACCTTTATTAACCCCGATGGCTTTATCCCCCTCAAGACCTTTGAAGCCTGGATTATTATTGTGGTCGGCGGTGCGGGAAATAACGTCGGCACCCTATTGGGAGCAGGTATTTTTTGGGCCTATTATGAGGTCACCCGCTTTGTTCTCCCTAATATCTTGCCCCTAGATGATGCTCGGTTGGGGGCTTTTCGGGTGATGGTGATTGGTCTAATGCTAATTGTGTTAATGATGTGGCGGCCCCAAGGTCTGTTGGGCAAGAAGGAGGAACTCACCCTTGGACGATAAGCGCGCCCCTTCAAGCCCACCGGACCAGTCGTTATTGACAGCCCAGGGGCTCTCCAAAGCCTTTGGTGGCATTCAAGCGGTTAATGATGCCGAGATTCATGTCCCCAAAGGCAAGATTGTCGGGTTAATTGGTCCCAATGGCGCCGGGAAAACCACCCTGTTTAATTTGCTCTGTAATTTTATTGCCCCCGACCACGGGCGGATTATCTTTGATGGCAAACCCATTGAGCGCTTGCAACCCCACAAAATTGCCCTGAGGGGAATGATTCGCACCTTTCAGGTGGCGCGGGTGCTGTCGCGATTGTCAGTCCTAGAGAATATGCTGCTCGCAGCGCCCAACCAAACCGGAGAAAAGCTGCAAAATACGTTTTTCCAAGCCCATATCATTCGTCGGCAAGAGCGCGAGCTAAAAGAAAAAGCGCATGTCATCCTCGAATCCGTGGGCCTAGCCGCGAAGGTCAATGACTACGCGGGTGCCCTCTCTGGTGGTCAGCGCAAGCTACTCGAAATGGCCAGAGGCTTGATGGCCGATCCGAAACTGATGCTGCTGGACGAACCCGCTGCGGGGGTGAATCCCACTCTGATTCAGCAAATTTGTGGCCATATCAATCGGTGGAATGACAACGGCATTACCTTCTTGATTATTGAGCACAATATGGATGTGATTATGTCCTTGTGCGATCGCGTTTGGGTATTGGCCGAGGGACAAAACCTCGCCGAAGGCACCCCCGCGGAAATCCAATCCAACAAAGAAGTGCTAGAAGCCTATCTAGGACAGTAACATCAGACGATAGGAGTATCAGCACTTTGCTGATCTATTCTTGCTGTTAAAGATCACAGCTAACCCACCATCGCCTTGCTATCACTGAGACAAGATTTCAATCGCGAAACTTGCCTATGAACGACCTTCATCCGCCTCAGCATCAGCAACGCACTCGCCTGAGATTACTGCTAGGTCGACAATATTACATTCAAAAACGGAAGTGGGAATGGCAGTTTTCAGGGACAAAGTTTGCAGTCCCCAAGGGATCTAATCGCTTACCTATAACAGTATTTTCCCATCAGTCTTTTTTGTTACGCCAACTCAAAGATGTAGACATGTGGCTGCAGCACAACAAAGTCACTAATTTACAGCTAGCCATTCACTGCATCAACTCAGTCATCATCCATCCCGGAGAGGTGTTCTCCTTTTGGTATTTAGTCGGCAATCCCACCAAACGACGCGGATTCAAACCGGGTATGACCTTGAACAATGGCCAAGTGAAATCAGGGTATGGAGGTGGGCTGTGCCAGTTAGCCAATCTGCTGTATTGGATGGCCCTACATTCTCCCTTAACCGTTAAAGAACGCTGGCGACACAGCTATGATGTCTTCCCCGATCTCAATCGTTCCCTTCCCTTTGGCAGTGGAGCAACGGTCGCCTATAACTATATTGATTTACAGCTAGAAAACAACACTCACCACCCCTTTCAACTATGTCTCTGGTTAACAGACACAGACCTATGTGGCGAGCTGCGATCAGATACAAAATGTCCCTATCACTACGAAATCTTGGAGCGCAATCACCAGATTACGGGTCCTATTGCCGGTCGATATATGCGCCACAACCAGATTTTTCGGAAAAAACGTCATTTATTGACCAACGAGGTTTTCCCAGATGAATTTATTACTGAGAACCACGCACTCATGATGTATTCACCCTTGTTAAGGAGTGGGGATGAGGCGTCATCTTCTCCATCCTCAGCCCATTCCTAAAAAGCTGGGGATACTGCAAAGACTCATATTATATGGCTTCTGATTGGAGGACTAGTCGTCTCGCCAGCATACACAAGTTAATCGTTAAAGTCACCTTGAAGGTCAAGACCAAAGCTCATCAGAAAATCTTATATATCCTCCAGGCTCTGTCAGGGCCAGTCTGGGCTAAACATTTCCACAAACTATCCATATTGCTGGAGTAGCAAACCCATATTTAGCAAGAGCTTGCTGCTCCAAACCTGAAGTCCTTTCACTCCTGAGACCCTATTGCCTCAGGAGTATTGGCTCACATAGGGATTAAACATACCGAACTTCATCACCACTGAGGCTAAAGTTGGTGGTTCCCTGGATAATGCCGATGATTTCGTTAGAGTTTCCTCCCTCGTAAACGAGAGCCGTCCCATTCAATCCCTGGGGGGCAGCCCCTAAGGAGTAATCACTCGCTTGACCACGGAGTTCTAGTACATCCCCTTGATTTGGGTTGAAGTCCCGCACAATAACATAGTTACTGGTAGCAGGACCATCAGCATAGAAAACTTTTTGCTGATTCCCCAGCACAAAAGTGTCTGCACCCGAACCCCCAGTCATTTCATCAATCTCATTCACTCCGGGATTGCGATCACGCGCCAAAACGCCAATCAATCGGTCGCGACCACTTCCCCCAAAGAGGGAATCATTTCCCTTGCCGCCAATCACTAAATCATTGCCTTTACCGCCATAAGCCTTATCTCGTCCAGCGCCAGCATAGAGACGATCGTTATTGTTGCCACCATAAACGCTATCATTGCCAGTTCCGCCAAAGACACTATCATTGCCACTGCCCCCACGCACCACATCATTGCCACTCTGACCATTCAGAACATCATTCCCCGCAAAGCCTCGAATGGTCTCATTTGCAGCTCCACCCGTCAGGGTATCGCTACCAGACGTACCGTCAATTTGCCTAGGGTTAGGCGTGGGGCTGGGACTCGGCGTTGGACTCGGGCTGGGACTGGGCGTCGGGCTGGGGCTGGGTGTTGGGCTGGGACTAGGGCTAGGTGACGGTGACAGAGAACTGACAGAACCTTGCCCACTCCCGTAAAGACTGCGAATACCATTGATATCATCTTGGAGCAAGAAGGCCGACCCAGCCCCATCGAACCGCCTTTGGATAGACGGATTCATAATGGCATCTGTCCCAGATTCATGCCCTAGCCCCAAACTATGTCCTGTTTCATGAACAGCAGTTTCTAGAAACAGACTGCTGTCCCAATTCTCGCCAGTATCATAGGTTTGGTCTCCCCCTTGCGGGAAAAAAGCGAAGGCCAGCGTATTACTCCGACCATCAATAAAGTCAGCGCTAACTCGAATATCGACATCACGGCCATTACCAGGGTCTTGCACTTCCTGAAAATTTAAGGGGGCGACATCCGCCCAGACTCCTAAGGCTTCCCGGAACAGCGATTTTGCTTGGCTATCGGACAAACCAGAAAGCTGAAAATTCGGAGCAAAACTGTAGGTGATATCAACGTCACTGCCTGTACCATCAGGCTGATCCCACTTGAAGCGTCCGCCACTGTCATTAAACTGGGCAACCGTTCCTCCAACCTGGAATCCTGCACCATGACTATGCCCACTATAACTACCACAAGCGGTACACATACAGCAGTAGCCGCTGTCGACAGCGTTAGATGCATCAGCCGATTGAGCGGTTACGGATGCCGAGCCCTCAGGAGCAAGAAGTTGCGCGGGGAGGGATGTCTGAAGATCAGGAACATTAACGGTAGGAGCCAGACTCTCTAAATCAGATAGGACCAGACTCTCTAAGTTTGATAGGTCTAGACTCTTAAGAGCAGACAAATCTAGACTTTCCGGTCGGAGTAAATCAATATCAAGGCTGTCACGATTGGGATTGACAGATGTCAGAGAATTTGAACCAAATTTAAGGTCATTCAAGCTTTCAATTGAAGATGCAAGATGACGCATATATCCTCCTCAGAATCAATGTCTTATTTGTTTTTGAACCATAAACTCCCCCTTTTAAATGTGTATGTCTTCAGAGGTTTTAACATATTGTTGATCACCTTATGAAGTAATCCAGACTACAGCTACAGAGAAATAAGCCCAAAAATTACTCTATCAGAGGTCATATCTGTATTTTTTTTGCGATTACAAGTTAATAGATTTAAATTATTGTTTTTTCGAATGATTTATGGGGGCATAGATTCCTTTTTGAGTCTGAAATCCTGCCGATAAGTGAGTGGCCACATCCTGTTCGCGACCCATCCCAGTCAGGATAGTCCGCACAGGTTTATCGTTCCCGCTATCAATGTCCTTCCTAACCTCAGTTCGGAATCAGCTGAACCCCTTATGCTTGCATAGGCTGAAACATTGATTCTTCCGTAAGGATGCTGCAAAAATGGCCTTAACCCGAACTGAGGTTCCCTATTTTTGGGTTGCCACGGCGACCGGCCTATCACCACTCTTTATTTCTGCCTGTATGGGGATAGTGGCTGATTGCTCCCACAGTCATGCATAGACACCGCCTGACCAGAACCAATACCACATTTACGCCGCACTGCTGTGCAGCAATCCCTTGCAGATAGATTAATCCAACCAGGAATCCCGTAAGGGAGGGAACTGGCCTCGATGTTTACGGGCCTGCATTGCTTTCTCCAGCAGCACAAGCAACCCTGGTGCTTCCTGCTCAATCGTTAACAGGAGGCGCTCACCCAAAGCAACATCACCTGGATCGACCCCCGTTTCCATCACTTCTCGCAAACGAGGCATCGCCCAACTATCCACCATCTCCACCAAACCACTGAAGCAACGTTCGAATTGGCGTTCCGTCATAATGGCGTCTTCTAAGGGGAATTCAATAATGGCCCGAATTTCGCCGTCGGAGGCATCATACTCCCACTGCAACATCTTAGTTTCCCAAGAAATGACCAGCATGGTTTGCAAAATAGCAGCCTTATGCGGGTGAGTTTGGACCCCCGTCAGCACCTCAGGCACAAATAACTTAAAGAACTCGCCTTCTTCATCTAGCTGAATCACGATCAAAAAATCTTCGACATGCTCAGCTTCGACTTGAGTAATAATGCGTGCCTTATCAGACTGAATTTCGTAAATCAGTCCTTGCTTATCTAAGTACCCAGCAATTTGCTCTAACGTAGCGCCCATAAGGGCATCCTCTTCTTAAGTGATGATCGGGTCTATCCCAAGTCCAGTGTGACAGGTTTCTTGAAATTGGCAAAACCTATTGATTTTGCGAGCCAGGCAGTTGCTGGTAGGCCTGCATCGTTTTTTGCCGATCTAACGTAAAGACCAAGGTGGCCAAAGGTGGCAAACAAAGATCTAAGGAGTAGGGACGATTATGAAACGCCCATTCATCCGTCCATTTGCCACCTAAATTCCCCATATTACTGCCGCCATATTGACGGCCATCACTATTAAAACGCTCGACGTAGTACCCGGCTTCCGGCACCCCGACGCGGTAATGGCTATGGGGTTGCGGGGTAAAGTTACATACCGTCAGCACAAACTCATCCGAGTCCTTGGCCCGGCGGACAAAGGAGATGACGCTGTGGCGATTGTCGTTACAGTCTACCCACTCAAATCCGTCATAGCTAAAGTCATTGGTAAATAGAGCTGGTAATTCCTTATAGAGATGATTCAAGTCAGCGACAAACTGCTTGAGATTTTGATGGGGATCATATTGTAGAAGTTGCCACTCCAGATCACCCCAAACATTCCACTCACTCCACTGGCCAAACTCCATACTCATAAACAGCGTTTTCTTGCCGGGGTGGGTAAACATAAAGGTGTACAGACATCGCAAATTCGCAAATTTCTGCCATTCATCCCCCGGCATTTTGCCCAGCATATTGCTCTTGCCATGGACAATTTCATCGTGAGACAGAGCCAACATAAAGTTTTCACTAAAGGCATACATGATGCTGAAGGTGACGTTGTTCTGGTGAAATTGACGGAACCAGGGATCCATGTTGAAGTAATCCAACATGTCATGCATCCATCCCATATTCCATTTGAGGTTAAAACCTAAGCCCCCCACATAGGTGGGCCAAGACACCATCGGCCAAGCGGTTGATTCTTCAGCAATCGAAAGAATTCCAGGGTAGTAGCTAAACAGCAGATCGTTGAGATGGCGGAGGAAATCCGCTGCTTCGATATTCTCTGCTCCCCCATATTCATTGGCGACCCACTCCCCATCTTTTCGGCAGTAGTTGAGATAGAGCATTGAAGCGACGGCATCGACTCGGATACCGTCGATATGATACTTATCGAACCAAAACAGGGCATTGGCAATCAGAAAGTTCTTGACTTCCTTGCGGCTGTAGTTGAAGACCAGCGTGCCCCATTCCTTATGCTCTCCTTTGCGGGGATCGGCATGCTCGTAGAGATGGGTACCGTCAAAAAAGGCTAGGCCATGCCCATCTTTGGGGAAATGTCCAGGCACCCAATCCACAATCACCCCAATGCCCTGCTGATGGCACTGGTCGACAAAATACATAAAGTCTTCGGGCGTTCCATACCGCGAGGTACAAGCGTAGTAACCCGTCACTTGATAGCCCCAAGAGCCGTCAAAGGGATGTTCGGCAACGGGCAGTAGCTCTATATGAGTAAAGCCTAGTTCTTTCACGTAGGGGATTAAGCGATCTGCTAATTCTCGATAGGTCAGGAATCGAGCCCCAGGCTTGAGTTCAGAGACAATAACGGGGGGTAGGATATGTCCCTCTGCTGATGTAGGAGGCTCTTCCGAGGAAGCATGCATCCAAGACCCCAAATGGACTTCGTAGATCGAGATAGGCTGGGATAAAGCGTCTGAATTGCGACGCTGCTCCATCCACGATCCATCGGACCAAGTGTAGGAATCAAGATCCGTGACAATGGACGCGGTTTTGGGACGAACTTCTTGCTGAAATCCGTAAGGATCTGATTTTTCGTAGATATGGCCTTCGTAGTTTTTGACTTCGTATTTATAGTGCTCGCCAATACTCAGTTCGGGGATAAACAACTCCCAAATACCGGAGGGTCCTTTCCGCATTTGATGCTGACGACCATCCCAAGCATTAAAATCTCCCAAAAGTGAAACATTACGCGCATTGGGTGCCCAAAGAGCAAAGTAAACCCCTTCTACGCCGTCCAGGGTAGTGAGATGGGCACCTAACTTCTCATAGATGCGGTGATGATTGCCTTCAGCAAAAAGATGTTGGTCATACTCTGTGACTCGTGGGGATTTAAAGGCGTAGGGGTCATAAATAACACGCTCATGGTCTCCTTCTTTTACCCGCAGTTGGTAATTCAGCGCCCCATCAATAGGAACTTCGCATTCAAAGAAGTGGGGATCATGAACACTCTGCATAGGATATTCCTGCCTCTGCCCCGGACAAACCACAGATACGGCATCGGCTTTGGGCCAATAGGCCCGGACAATCCACCCGGATTTGCCGTCTTGACTAGGATGGGGACCGAGAACCTCGAAAGGATCGTGATGGTGATTCCAAACAATTCGGTTGACTTGATCGGCAGTAAGAGGGGTGGACATGAAATTACCTAACTGGGGATAAGAGAGCTAAAAATTGAGGAATCGGGCGAGTGACGATTTTACCTTTTTTGCAGCAGAATCCGATCAACGAATTTTAGAATGAGTCGATTGGATTCTGGTGTGGGATGAAGGTTGTCAAGGATGGCTTGCAAAGCCCCATCCGTCTCCAGATATCGATCTTGATAGCGCGTAATGCGAGCAGCTAAATCATGATGATCCACCTCGGGATGAAACTGAAAACCATAAAAAGGCTTATCAATTACTTTAAAGGCATGGTAAGGACAGCGCTCTGTGAATGCCAATAATTTTGTCTGCGGAGGCAGTTCAGTGGCTCGTTCCTTGTGACCTGAAACCACTAAAAAAGGATTGGGAATATCAGCAAACAGGGGGTCTTGATAAGCCTCATCTGTTAATTGCATCGGATAGATTCCCATCTCCATCTGTTTGGGATCATCAATAACTTTGCCGCCCAACGCTTCTACTCCTAATTGGAACCCAAAGCAAGACGCAAACACAGGAATTGTGTAGTCAACACAGTGTCTAATCAGTTGCTTCGCAGAGTGAACGAAGGGATATTGATCCGGCTTCAGCACGGATGCGTCGCTAGACCCCCCAATAAATAACGCATCATAGGTATCCACACAGCGATCGCAAAATTCGGGTGTATCAAACACATTCAAAATAGTGAATTGAGTCTGGTTTAGCTGACTATGGTAAGCGAACTCCCGTAGCTCCTCCGCACAAGTAACATCATCATTGCGAATCTGGAGATAGAGAATGCGGAGTTTCGAACGAGATGGGGTCATGCAGAATCGTTAGGAGCAAGTTAATGACAGTGATGAGCCTGACCATACCCATCTGATGGACAGATATAAATCAAGTCCATTAGATTTAAGGAAAAGGATTAATCCACAATGATTGAGATCATCGTTAAATATTGAGATCACCGTTACACCGTATTGGAGTCACCTTTTAGGTATGAGATTAACCATCGCTGCATACAACATCATCTCACTGGGAGTGGGTCAATATTGATCATCTTGACTCAATCCAGGTCGGTGACCAAGCTGAACAAGGGATTACTCCGCCCCTGAGGGTATTCCTTGAGCCTGAAGTTTCACTCTCTACGGTAAACCTTCGTGATTGGCAACAGCGACAGCTGTGGCATGGACCCAACGCTTGCATCAATCATTTGCAGCAGTGTCTGACACGATCCAGCAGGTTTGCCCCTTGGCGAGCAACCCCCGATTTGTTGATTAATAAGGACTAGAACAAGAGCCCATGAATGGGAGATAAAATGACACAGATTAACGTCACCCCTAAGGCCCCAACCGCAATTCCTAGATGATAAAGACGTTGAGGTTGGTTGGGGTTAAACCCAGGCATCAGCCCGATGAGGTACCCGCCGATAAAGCCCCCTAAATGTCCCCAGTTATCAACCCTGCCCAGAAAGGCAGACAAAACAAAAGAGACGATGGATAGGATCAGCGCTTGTTGCAGCACTTGCTGACGTCCAGAACGCTGACCATAAATCACTAATGCTCCCAAAAGGCCAAACACTCCCCCTGATGCCCCAACACTAAAGCTGGCTCCACTGAACGATGCAGGTAAAGACGGCCAATACTGGGCCACAAAACTGGTTACCAAAGAACTAGTCACAGTTGTAACGGTATAAATGCTGACCAGTCGTCCAGCCCCATAGCCGCCCGCAACCATCGGAGAGAGGAAGCTCAGCCACACTAAGTTAAAACAAAGATGCCAAAGATCACCATGCAGCCACCCCGACCCAATGACAGTCCACCATCGTCCCCATTCAAATAACGGTATTGACCCCGTGGAACCAAAAATTGCCAAGCTGTAAGAACTAGGAGCCAAGAGTCGCATGACCCCCTGGCTGCGCACACCCGGCAGATCAAAGAGCAGCGTGATCGCGTAAAGAATAATGCAGCCGACTGAGACAATTTTGATAAACCCAAAATCGGCACCCAGTCGACGAATCGGGCGAGCATACCCCCATAAGCCTGGATGGGGCTGTCCACAAAACGGGCATTTTTCTTGATCGATGGATACTAGTTTCTGACAAGAAAAACAAACGACAGAACCTGTTGTCTGTCGTTTGGGCAACTTGAATTCCATTGAATATGAAACAGCCTAAAGAGATGTGATTCTAGGATAGGTCAAAGTGGAAGCACTCGATCTTACAGGCGGGTTGTATTCACTTGCTGATTAATCCAATTTTGCATCTGCTGGGCAGCCGCAAAATCTCCTTTTTGCTGAAATAAACGTTTGGCTTGTTGATAATCGGCAATGGCACCTTTGCGATCGCCTAAATTTTGACGAATTAAACCTCGATTCCCATAGGCTTCAGCCATGGTCGGTTGCAGGGTGATGGCCTGACTAAAGTCTTGGAATGCACTTTGAGGGCGGTTGATAGAAAAATAGGCGACGCCCCGGTTGTAATAGACTTCCGAGTTGCTGGGCGCCAGCTGTAAGGCTTGGTCATAATCCTGAATCGCGTGTTTATAGTCTCCTTTTAAGGCTTTCTGAATGCCCGTCGAAAATAATATTTGCGAGCGGTCTTCTCTAGAAAGGGCAACATTCGCTTCAGAAGACTGATATGTATTGGGTTTAGCTTGTCCAGTATTGCCGATACTAAAGGCTAAACCATTCAAAGCCAGGAGCGTCAAAAGGAGCCAAGGGGGACGAGGAGGAGTCAGCATTTTTTTAAGAACCTAAAAATATCTAAAAAAATTGGGTGCAAAAAGCAACCCTTGTCATTGGCAACAAGAGACTTTAACCATCTTTGATTAATCAGAATAAATACTTATCAAAAACTGGGTCAGGCAGCTAACTGCTGTCTGCAACAATGAATGGCTATAGCTTAAAAAATGATGGGGAAAAGACTTATATTACTTATTTTAAGAAATAAAAGCGGAATCATCCTTAACTGATACAATTCTTGCCATTCTCGGAACTTCAAATAACTGCACATCCTATCTAGGACGTTCCGGCTTCTACCATGCGAAAACGGCTACGTCCCCAAAGACTGGATCTTTCAAGGGTTTGCGCTGCTTGAGTCAGCAACTGTTGACTGGTAATTGAGGCGTTTTGGCGGGCGATTGCTCCACCCATCCTTAGCTTCACGGACACCTCTGAACCATCTACCAACTGCAATGGCTCATCCAGCGTCGAAGATAAGAATTCTCCATAGTCTGTGGCGGCTTCAATCGTCATGCCAAGGGTTACACAATAGAGGCGATTCTGCTCGCCACTATGCAGCCAACTGCGAGGAGAAAGTTGATGCTGCAGTCTTCTAGTAATCATCAACCAAACAGCCGATGAGTTCGCCGCATCAGAACTGGGAACGCCTTCTAGATCGATCACAAATAAACACGTCGACTGATACCAAGAGCCCTCTGATGTCTCCACCATTTTGCCCAGTGCATAGGACAGTACTGGATCGAGAGAACGGTACGTTAAGAGTCCGGTCTTCGTTTCAGTTAAGCCCAATGCAGTAAACAACTGCATCTGAGTCGCCTGCATTAAATCAAGTTTTTTCCGTTGGCTGGAAGCATCTTGGGCCTGGCCTTGGTATTCCTCCTCTAGCTGACTTAACTGGCGTTTTTGGCGAGAAGAAACCCATCCTCGCTTAATAATGGTGGGAGCTGTTACTAATAAGCCAATAATTACCCCAAAGGCCAGCGTTAGCAACAAAATAAGTGCGAGAGAACCATAAAAGCGCCAGATTAGGAAACTCACCGTAATTCCCCAAGAATTTTGCAGCGCAAACAGAATGGCAACGAGAGAAATAAGTAACGCGCAAACAACGAGGATAGGCATCTGATTACGGTAAGTGTGTCGTGAATCACATTAAAACTGCTCAGGCATCACTGAATGAGGCAAAACCTGATGGTCTAATGCATACAGTAACAAGTTTACACGGGTCTTTAACCACCACTTGTCATCTATCCTTTGAGGTCAAACCATGTCTGAATTATTTACTGAATTGTCTGATCAACAGCAAGAACTCGTTGCCGGTGGCGCCATCACTACGCTCAATATCAATGCCACAAGCTTCTACTCTGATACTGAGTTGTTGGGGTCTAATGGAGTAGCTGCGTCTGGTCCTGCTGGATCAGCTGCTGCGGGTAACATTGCTGGTGCTAACCAAGAAATTTATACGAACGCGCTTAACGTTCAGTTTGGTGCAGTTGACTAATCTCAGCACTGAGTCCAGTCACCAACATTAACAGTGGGGCAACTAAACGGTCGAATGAGTTTGAATGCGTCACTCATTCCTCACGCGAACTGACCCAGTCTGCACGTTTAGTCGCTCCCAGATTGAATTCACATCTAAATCTACATATTGCGGGGTAAAACCATGTCTGAATTATTTACTGAATTGTCTGATCAACAGCAAGAACTCGTTGCCGGTGGTGCTGTCACGACGCTCAATATCAACGAGACTTCTTTCTATTCCAATACTGAGTTGCTCAGTTCTGTCGGGGGTGCCACTTCAGGCCCTGGTGGTTCAGCTTCCTTTGGTGCTATTAATGCCGCGAATCAGGAAGTGTATACCGATGCCAAGAGTGTTCAATTTGGTGCGGTTGACTAGTCTGCAACACTAGATCGAACGATTTGCTAAGTTTGCCCCTAAGCTCATAGAGCTTAGGGGTATTTTGATAACTGAGATCTTGTACCCGGCTTTCAGTGCCTGCATTTGGCCCCCCAATTCTGGGGGAAAAAGCTATGTTCTGTTGATGGGGAGTACGTCATCTTCTCGCGAGAGAAAAGTTAGGGTGTAGGAGCAGCGTTTAATCAACAATCATGACGCTTGAACAATGCCAAACGATTCAAGCTCACCACTTCTTAGCGATGCCAGTCAGTTTCTCAAAAATCCGGCGCAGTGCCGTTAAGCTAGGATTTCAAGCATTATCCAGAGGAAATCCGGGCCATGAGTTCTGAGGAAACAACCCATGCAGTTGCGATCGCAATCTTATATCAGCAAGATCGATATCTGATGCAGCTGCGTGACGATATTCCGGGTATTGCCTATCCAGGCCATTGGGGATTCTTTGGCGGCCATTGCGATCCAGGTGAGCATCCCGACGACGCCATCCACCGGGAACTGATGGAAGAAATTGGCTACCAGACTTCAACGCTTAAGCGGTTTGACCTTTACCCTGATCCAGGCGTCATTCGTCATGTGTACTATGCCCCTCTAACCGTCTCTCTCTCAGAATTGGAACTGATGGAAGGCTGGGACTGGGGATTTTTCTCACCTCAGGAGGTTCAAGACAGCCAGCGATATTCCGCAAAAGCACAAGGAACCTTTCCGCTAGCCTATCCTCACCAGAAGATCTTGCTGGACTTTATGGCCTTGCACCCTGATCGCCAGTAGCCGCAAACAATAATCCTCTATTCGCCTAAAGACTGAATAGAGGATCTTAAAAATATTGAAGAATAAAGCCTTTACCTCGTTTGCGCTTAGGACTCCTTAGCCTCTGGTGGCTCTTGAGAGTCAGGGGTCCGGGTAATTTTTTCTTCTTCTTTCCCTTCATCTGCCGGTGGGGAAGATGAAGCCTTAGGGGTATCTGCTGCTGGAGCTGGACTTGCCGCTGGGGTGGATGCAGGCGGTTTACTGGATGCAGCAGGCTTACTCGCAGGCTTGGCTGCTACGGGTGCTTTAGTTTTTTTTTCTGGGACTTTAATATCTAGCTTAGTCCGAGCGGTCTGCAGGGCATTATCAGCGCTTTTTTTCGTTGCGGTCCATAAGGATTTCCCTGCTTCGGAAACTAGGTTCCCCTCCTCGGCTTGATTGGCTTGGTCTTGCAGAGACTTAACACTGTCCGTCAAATCAGCCGAGCGATCCACTACCCAACCGATGGAGACGAGTCCTCCTAAGAGGAATAACCAAATTAAGATGCCTGTTTCCTTAATAATCGTCCATGCCAGTGCAAAGAAATTTTTAAATAAGTCCCATGTATCCTTGGCTGAAACTAAGTCCCACCACTTTGTTAACTGCTGATTAAATGGGCTTTTATTATTGTCACTCATTCAAGATATCTCCGCTCCAAGAAACCAATTGCCACTACTATCATGGACTGTTGTCTGAACCGGGTCAATCCGGTTAGATTGCGGAAAATCTATCTTTTTTCTCAAGACTAATCAGATCTTTTGAACAAAATCGCTCTGGGGCTTCAGGACGGAGATACAGAGGAAGTCAGCCGCTCACACAGCGAGCCTGTCCCTATACAGGGCTGAATCTGTATAGTGTTGTCATATATTTTCTCCCCTCCGCACAGAAACTAGGCTCGAGATCATGATTTTCCACATTGCCCAAGCGCGTGATTGGACCACTGCCCAGACCATAGGGGAATATCAGGCTGCCTCTCTAATAACAGAGGGCTTTATTCACTGCTCGGACCCGCATCAAGTTTTGGAGGTTGCTCACCGTCTGTTTTGCGATCGCAAGGATTTGGTCTTACTAGAAATCGATCCTCAACGATTGGATGCAGAGGTGCGATATGAAAACTGCGAAGGGGGAGAGGAGCAGTATCCCCATGTATATGGCAGCATTCCTCTAACCGCGGTCACAACGGTGTTTCCCTTTCAACCGAATGCAGAGGGAAAATTTACATGGTCTTCCACTTCAGAGAATTAGGCCACCCAATCTTTATTGAGCCAGTTATTCAAGCTCAAGGTCTGGATGAGCAGGATCCAGGTTGATACTTACGCATCGGCAACAACCTCATCCCATCTGGATACCCCAGTAAGGTGTACATCATTCCCCCGGATGAATGATGGCTGATCACTATGGCTTAGATTTCAGTATGTATACGGAAGCCTTCTACCTCTAGAAAACACTTTTATTTCCTAAAAATAATAAAATTTGAGTGTTTTAGCTGCTTTAAAGCTTTTGTAGAATAAAAGATCAATCAACATAAATCTTCTAATCATCCAAGAAAATTTCAATCAATAAGTAAATTCAGAATCCTTTATAGACATAGACTTAGTCCATTTTATAGAACTAGCTCTTTCATGCGATTTCAGAGAAGCTATCTTATTAAGAAGCTATATTTTTCGAACAACCAGTACTTTTTTATATAGATCTCTAAACTTCCGTATTTCTGATGATGTGTGTCTCAGATTTGTCCATCATCATAAAGATATACAAGTTATACATAGGTTCTATAGTCAACTTTTGCCATAAACACAACCTATTTTTGAACGCTCAGAATTTCCCACGATTTCCACAGGATTGAATTATGAACTTGCCTCAGATTGGTGTCCTTACAGGGCTAGTTGCATTGGCATGCTTCCCACTGACAAGTGCTGAAGCAATGCCCCAGAAAGCCGATCGGCTGACTTTTCCCGAAATGACCCCAGAGACCCTACCTAGAATTACAGTCAAGGGCCAACCCTTGATCTCCAATTCGCCTGCGGTAACCTTTACCAAACGAACACCTCCTTCCTCCGAGACAGTCAGTTCGTCTGCTGTTTCTACTCAGCCGTCACAAACAGCCCACAACCCAGCGTTGTTGTCTCAGCAGAGTGCTCACTAACGATTGTCTGAGTTCGCAGAGCAGGCTAGCGAGTGTGCACCTGCGGATTCGGGGCAATCCAGTTGAGTAGTAAAATAATCGGCGGAAAAATGCAGAAGCAATACAGGCCCATTTGATAGGACCCGACAATATCCTTAAACAGGGCCATCCAAGAGGGGCCAATTGCACTGGCAAAGACGATACTCATCATCTGCACCCCTGAAATTGCACCCAAGTGAGTCCGGCCAAAGAAACGGGGTAATGCTACAGCAGATAAGGTGCCAAAGCATCCCCCGCTACTACCCAGCCCCGCAATTGCCAGACCACGCAAAGCCACAATATCCAGATTTGCCATACTGGCAATTCCAACGCCCAGAGCTGTCATCATCCCCATAAACAGAAATTGCAGCCGAATTCGATCGGCGGCAAACCCCATCAAGGATCCCATAATGGTCGATACCAATGCCATCGGTATAAATAAGGCCACTGCTTCGGCCTTGGTTAATCCGACTTCTGCCCCCAGATCAACGATATGAAAGGTAATCCCCGTGATCGCTAAGGCTTGGCAGGACAGTGCTAAGGTAACGGCCCAAAAAGCTGGTGTACGAAGTGCTTCACTACGAGAGAAATCTGTGCGGGTGTCTAGAGCGGTCGGGGATTGATTTGAGACTGCAGATGAAATTTTGCCATCCATCTGGAGGCCACATTCTTCAGGGTTATCGCGATAAAAGATCCAGCCTAAGCTGCCCATTCCCAAGCCGACGATTAACCCCATACTGACCCAGGTCCACCGCCAAGTGGTCGATTCGATCCAGGCATTGAGGATAGAAGGGGTAGACGCAAAGCCAAAAGAGATAAAGACTCCTGCAATGCCAGAAGCCAGTCCCCGTCTTTTATCAAACCATTTTCCGAGCGTGTTGCGACTAGACATGGTTAACATGCCTTGACCGCTGAATCGTAAGCTGGTGAACCCCAGGACTAGCAAGCCAAAGGCCATATAGCTGGAGGTGGGTAAGTTTAAGGTTTGACTGAGAGAGAGGGCGATGCGATCGCACACGCTCATATACCCCAACGTCAACCCCAACCACACCGCAGCCAGCACCACCGACAGGCGCGTCCCACACCGATCCAGAAACACGCCTCCAAAGGGCAGTAGTAATCCACTGGTCACCGTGCCAATCAGATAAGCATTACTGAGCTGCAGCCGTGATACTCCCGTTGCCTCAATCAGGTAGTCCGTAAAGACACTCACTCCCATCGTCTGGCCAGGGATACTCATGATAATGCCGATGGTGCAGGCTGCTAAAATCGCCCAGCCATAAAAGAACGGCAGCTTGCCGGGGTCAAAGGGCCAATGGGGCCGAAGCAGCGGATGAATCTGTGGCGGATTTTGATCAGCTCGTTGCTTAAAAAATTGAGTTCGCAACTTCATGCAAAACCTAGCGAGACAATGGGCGCAGAGTCTTCAGCTTAACGAATTAGCAATCACTGATACCTTATGGAGCAACATTCTGGCTCCATTCTCGAACCCATTGTCGAAACGCCTTTAGCGCTTGACTGCGCCCTTCCGTCTGACTTCGATGCAAAAACTCAGATATCCCATCAATAATGGGAAATTTAGGGAAGTGAGGACTCAAGCTTGCCTCCTGATACTGCCCATCCTGCAGCACACTAATCCGCAATTTTCCCTCCTCCACTCGCCACAGCTCAGGGACTCCCAATGCTTGGTAAGCCTCCAATCCTGTTTTAGAGGTAACATCCACTTCAATGGCCAAATCAGGTGGCGGATCAGCACTCAAATCAAGTCGACGTTTTCCGATCATCACAGCATAATTTTCAATATAAAAACACTGATCCGGCTCAACCCCCTTAGCGATATCCTGGCGCTTGAACGTCGTTGAACCAAAACACTCATTATTGATATCCAGTTCTTCCAGGAGAATTTTGACCATATCTCCGATTAACTCTTTATCAACCTCATGCTCAGGGGAAGGCATCCTTAGTTCTAAAACTCCATTACTATAGGCAATTCGAGATGCACGCCGATCCCCTAACTCCTCAAGAATTGCTTCAAACTCATTCCAATTGACCCCTTGCAGCTCAATTCGTTGACCTGGATTGACCACCAATTGGCGAAGCTGAAGCGTAACCATAGGGAAGCTCCCGTGAGAATTGCCTCTAGTATAGCCGCCCTCATCACTTCAGCAGTCCCCCTCCCTGCAGTTGATGCTGGCTTTACACCGCCAGTATTCAAGCATCCCTCGCCATTCATACCCAAAGTCGATAATCTTCAGCAATCTGATCACCTTACCTCAGAGAGCCATCAGCCTCCTCTCAGATTCCAGCTCTAGATTGAAGTTAGCAACAAGCGAGGCACGGAAGATGAATCCGAAACGTATACTCTCCACCGCATTACTGAGCTTATCCGTTCTTACGGTTGGCATCAGCGAAGCCAAGGCTGCCGAGATAGGTGTGTCTTCTGACCTGCAAGAATCCCAACTCGTTTCCTTAAAATTCAAAAAATTCGGTCACCGTCGCCACGGATTTCATGGCCGTCGCAGATTCCGTCGGCGTCATCACGGTCGGCGTCGTTTCCGTCGCTTCCATCACTCCCCGAGTTTTGGCTTCAAGAAATTCAAGGTCTTGAAGAAAAAGCATCACGATAAGCACCATGATTATAAGTTTCATCATGATCACAAGGATTTTCACCGTTAATGGATCTGTCTTGCAACCCATTTAGGTCTCAGATTCAGGGACGTCCTGATGTAAATCTGCTGACTCAGGGGCAAACACAATCAATCCCCGAGGAATGCATTCCACTTCGATGGGGGTGGTCCCTACCATCTCCCCATCGACCACCACTTTCTGGGGTGGGTGGGTTTTAACTTTGACTCGACGGGTTTGTAGATTGATAATGTCATCCCGATTGGCGGGTTTGCGCATCAGTGCAGCGCCCACTAAATTCACCATCGCCCCGACAGCTTCCAGATCATTTTTTGGTGCGCCAATGGTGATATCTAGCAGCCCATCACTGGCATCGACGATTCCTGCCCCTTGGGCCATGACTGAAGTGGGTGGTGCAGCATTGGCAATTGTGACAGCACCCGCATTAAAGGTTTTGAGCACGCCTTCGATTTCAATCTCTGTTTCAAACAGTTCCTGCTGATTGAACTGCTTAATCCCTTCCATAATGTAAGCGAAGGCCCCCCAGCGGTTTTTGGCCTCTCGGTCCGCCCGTTCAATCACTTCTGCTTCTAAACCAATTCCCGCTAACAGAATCATCGGCTGGTCGTTACACTTGGCCACATCAACGACCCAAGTCTTGCCTTGGACAATAATATTGCAGGCACTCCGAATCGGCATAAAGCCCTGAGAAATATTGAGGGCCGCCGCAAAGGCATTCGCTGTGCCCCGGGGAATAATCCCCAGCGGAATCTCGCTGCCAATTAAAGCCCCTGCCACAGCAGAGATGGTGCCATCTCCACCCGAGGCCAAAATCAGATCGGCTTGAGCTGAAATTGCATCTTCTACCAGTTCGCTAGGATGGGTGTCTGAAGTGGTCAAATGCACTACCAGTTCCATAGCTGGACTGAGGAGTTCTTCGATCAAGGTCAGATCATGCTCAGCATTGCCCTGACCTGAGACTGGATTAAAAATGAGGTGGGCAACCCGGGTACGGCGCAGTTGCTCGAGGATGGCCGTCGCGGTGGCAACATTAATGGCAAGGGGCACATCATAAACCGCACAGATCCGTTGCAGGGCCTGAATATCGGGTTCATGAGGCTGGGCATAGAGCGGATCGACGAGGAAGATCACGGCGGTGACTTGGCCTTCAGCCACCTGGGTGGAAATTTGGGCGTCTCCTCCCATAGGTCCCGATAGCATTCGCTCGACTTCTAGGCTGGTGGCATCTTTGATCCGCTGTCCGGTGGTGCCGGTGGCGATGATGCGATATCGACAGAGAACGGGTTGGTATTGCTTGGCAAATTCAACGATTTGATCTTTTTTGCGATCGTGGGCGATCAATGCGATCGTGGCAGCCATGCAATTGCCTCGTGCTTAAAACCTTTGTCTTGTATCGATCATACGTTGTTCTATGTGCTTGGCATCTGCGAACAAGCGTCAATAGACCTCTTGCATAATTCAGCGATCGATATGGTAGAGGACTAAAAATTTAAGTCAGATCGCTGCATAAATTGAGTGGGTAACACATCATGAAACGAATATTGCAAGAGGTCTAATAGCAAGAGACCTGAATATCTTTAACGCTCAAGCTAGGATATACAGGTTTTAGTCATCTCGCTAAATAAACCATTAGACGATAAAACATTCCTTACGGGAAATAAAGTTTGTTGAGATTCAAGAAGTTACTTTGGATTGATGTTATTTCAAACCAATACTGGGTTGAGAGTGTGGTGCAAATCAATGTCTCAGTCACAATCTGAGTTACCCTCAGACTTCGTTATTCGCCGTCTTCAAGCAACAGATATTGATTATCTCAAATTTCTGGTGATGCCAAGGAGTCTTTATGCTATGCCCTCTTGGATGTCTATAAGGTTTATGACAACTTTATTTGAAATAGAAACTAGAATCAGTGTAGCTATTATTAGTCAAGTTTTTATATTAGGGGCAATGGCCATTGTCTACCCATTTATGAGATTATTGGGAGTGATTATATTTGTCGACACATTTTCTACAATCATTGTTCTAATATCATATTCTTTGCTTGTTTTTGCACTGACGGCAATAACGCCAGGTTGGGATAGGAAGGATTTTCGATATTGGTGGGTCATCGAGCAAGACAATCGTTTTATTGGTTATGCTCGTTTACAATCCTATGAAACCTTTTCAGTGATAAATTTTCTGCACATATGCCCCAACTGGAGAGGGCAAGGGCTTGGTACTACCTTAACCAAAAAGCTGATTCAGGCAAGTCAAAAGCCTATCTATTTATCAACTTTCTCCAATACTGTAAAATTTTATAGAAGGCTTGGCTTTCGGATAGTTCGCTTCCAAAAACTATCGACTAAAGTTAAAAAGCTCATGCTTCCAAATTTTATAATAATGGCTCATTATTAATTATTTAAAAAGCTTATTTTTAACAAAAATAGTCAACATTAGTGAATATCTTAAAAAATCTGTAATAAGTGGTCAATACCGAATCAGAGATATAGTAATCACCGATGTCTTCGTTAGGACCTGAATTACCTTCTGGTTGTGTCATTCGACCTATAAAGACCACTGAGATAGACCGACTCAGATTAATGATGATGCCCAAAAGTCTCGATCAACTGCCATCTTGGGTCTCAGTAAAAATGATGCTGGTCTTTTATAAACTTCGGACAGGCACCATTTTATATTTATTTTCTGCTGTCGTCATAGGGATATATTTGCAGGCATTAGGTGCCTTAGGAATATCGATAAATGTGCTTTGGATAGTTGTCGTCTATCTAGCTTGTTTAGGTCTATTCATTGCATTAGGACTTAGATCGTTAGCTAAGCCTGAGCATCTGCCCAAGAACTGTTGGGTAATCGAAGAACAAGGACGTTTTGTAGGTCGTGCCTTTATTAAGAGTCATGGCAGCTATTCAATTTTAGGCAGTCTGTATATTCACAATACACGGAGAACAATGGGATTAGGGACAGCATTGGTTCAGGCTTTACTGCAAAACTATCCAACACCAATCTATGTATTAACAAATCGTTCAGTTGCCAAATTTTATCAGGGGCTTGGCTTTCGTAGATTATCGCGAAGAGATAAACAAAAACTGCGCATCAGTGACAACTCTGTTCCAAAAAGATCATCCATGATCCTCTTAGCACATGATTAGCTCAAGTTTATGATTGTCCTATGGTCAAACTGGAGATATGTAATCACCCCATTGGCTAAGGCTCTGACTCACGGGACGTTGCTCGAAAGATTTCAAATTCATCTTCAACCTCTGGTGTTTCGAAATAATCGCCACCAAAATACTCCTCATTCGGGGTATTGTCGGCCTGTTCGCCAGAGAAATTAGACACAAGCCCCAAAATAGGCAAACGAGAGGCTTTTAAATCCTTCACCGTTTTGAGCAGATTGGATTGTTGAGTTTTTCCCATGCCTACCACTAGGACAAGACCATCCGTATTGAGGGTGAGAAAATTCGCATCAGCATGCCCTTGAAGATAGGGGGTATCGTAAATCACTAAATCAAACGTACTGTTTAGCTGTTCCATTAAGTACTTCATTTGATTGGAAGCAGAGGACTTATTCGCCACTTTTGTGGCCAGACCCGCTGTTAAGAGAAACAAGTTTTTTTGATAGGGAACCCGTTGAATGAGTTGATTGGGATCGAGGTTACGTTCCAAAATGTCACTCAGCCCTTCGAAGTTGGGAAGACCTAAACGGCTATGTAATTGTGGGAACGCTGGATTCGCATCCACTAATAACACGCGTTGTCCCATCCGAGCCGCTGATTGAGCGAGATATAAAGCAACCGTCGTTTTCCCATCTCGGGCAGCAACTGAGCTAATCACAAGGGAACGTACAGGGGGCTCTACCGCTAAAAACCGAATCTTTGTATAGAGCGCTTCAGCCGCCTGTAAAAACGCTTGGTTCTGGTGGTTAGTAACAGATGCTTCACTAAATTCGCTACGGTTAGGGTTTTGATCAATCGCTTCGATCGCATGGTTAAACGGAAGGTTACCCAGTACAGGTAACTGGGTCCGATCCTGCAAGTCATCCACACTTAAAAAAGCGTCGCGGTGCTTTTCTCGAAGCAGTGCCGCTCCTAACCCCAACAAGAAGCCACCCATCACGCCCAACAGGATTTTTTGCACCCGGTTTTGTTCAGGTAAGACCAAATTACCTTGGTCATCGGTCCTCAGTTGGGGTTCTGTGGGAATTTGCCACGGAATATCACGCTGAGCTGCCTCAACTTTCAAGGATTCTCGTTTGAGTAACAGCTGGTTAAGCCGTGTCGTATCACTGGCCAGCTGGCGGTTGAGTCGTTCGTACCTCTGTTTAACCGCGGGGAATCTACGGAGTCGGGCATTCACAGCAACCGCAGCTTGAGTGGACGCTTCACTACGGATTTCCAGCACTTGAATTTCATTGAGCGTGTCAATCAAGCGCTGGCTCAACGAACGCTGAATCGAATTTTGGAACTGAGGTAACTGCCCAAGATTCGCATTGCCGACCTGACTTTGACTGACGAGCTGACGTGTTTCTTGGTTCAGCAACGCTTTAAGATTGCTTTGCTTTGCTTGTAAATCTTGGATTACAGGGTTGGCATCGGTAAAGCGAGCCCGTTCCTGCGCCAATTGAGTTTCCACCTGCTTCAGCTGACTCAACAACTGCTGATAGCGCGGATCTTCGCTCAGGGAAGAGGCCGCGATCGCTTGGTTGGGCGCTAGGCCAAGTTGTTTTTGGAGATTGACATACAGTTTCTGTTGCGCCCGCAAATTACGTTGTGTTTCTAATCGCTGAGATTCCAGTTCTCTAGCTTGCTTGGCTAACTCAGCTCCTTCGCTATCCAGATCACTAATACTTTCTTGCTGTTGTAACGTTTGCAGTTGACTTTCCAGACTTTTGACACGCTGTTTCAAATCAGGCAGTTGTTGTTCGATAAACGCTGCCCCACCTCCAACCCGACGTTCGCGATCCTCAAGGCTGTATTTGAGATAACCATTCGACAGTTGCTTGAGGACAAACAGAATTTTGGTTTGATCGGCTGACGTATAACTTACCCGAATCAGCTTCGTTTGATTCTGTGCGTCTTGGCCAATCCGCTCTACTTTCATATCCTGGAGCAGTTGGTTATAACTTATGGGATATCTGAATTCGATTTGCTGCAAAACACTCGCTAACACCTGAGGGCTTTTGAGCACCCTCAGTAAGGTGGAATAGTCTAGTCCTGGCTCGGCCAGACTGCCCTCCTGAGAAGAACTCGTAGGGTCAGGCAATTGTCCGGCTGTCGTAATCGGTTCGACTAAGAGCTGAAATTCACCTTCATAGGTTAGCGGACGACTGAGTACTAAATAGGCCGTTAACCCAGCGACAACTAGATTAATTCCACCAATCAGAAGGATATTCCGCTGAATCAGTCGCCAAAGCGGGCGCACAAGCCGCTTACCCGAGGTGCGAGGACTCCCCAAAGGCGTATACTCTGATGGCTCATAAACCTGCATCAGAGATAAGGATTGTTCATCTAGTTCAGATTTCATGGTCACCTCAGTGGGGAGAAGGCGCAGCACCTTACATACAACAAGATACTAAATTTCAGATTTTTTCAAGAACTTTTTCAAAATTAGGTCTAACCGTTTTTTCGATCAGCTTTGTGGGCAACGGTCTTATTTTTTAGGGGCATTCTTATCAAGCGGTCGGCTGGGATAAGGCTGCTATCCCTCGGTCCACGCTTAGGAATGCTGTTCAGGATTGAGATTAAACAAAACACTCCTCATCTGAATGGTAGTGGGCCAGCCCGCGAGATCGCACCGACACCCCCCTCTTTTGTGAGACAGAACCGACACCGATGGGCCTGGACACGTTCCTTCATCTGCTAAGGACATCAGCTGATTAGCCAGTCTGATCGTTGTGATCGCAACCCAACCCACCTAGCCCAACATTTCAGCATGGTCCTTAACTTTTCGACAGGCGCTGCACGGCTTGCCCCGCGAGTTGGCGATGCGCATCAGCAAGAAAGCCAGGAATCTGAGCGGCATGGGGGCTGGCGCTTAGGCAGTCCCTCAGATCGTGATCCGCGACTTGGCCTGCTTTCTCTCCGGGAAACCAATGATCGGCTTGTCCTAACAGGTTATACCGCATTTGAGCATATTCATGCATGTCGTAGGCCATCATTAAATTGCGCAACCACAAAATCACTGGAATATTAATCTGGCCAGGCGTTTGCTCATAGCTCGGTAACCCTTGATGCCATGTTTCGACCCAGTCCTCACCGAGGGTTGCGATCGCAACTTCCTGCAGCCGCGCCAAAATCGGCGGCAGCAACGTATCCGCTTGGTCTAGCAGCTTCAATACGTTTAAGTGTTCGTCAAAATCGCTTGGTCGAGCTGCCCCTAAACTCAGCGTATGCACTTGGGGATGGCTTAAACAAAACAAGTCATTAAACACCATCGGACTCAACGGATGGCACAGATCGACTAACTTGGGGGAGGGTTTGTACAACATGCCTCCCTTATCAGAAGGGCTGATAATAAATACACCCAAATCATGTTGGGTTGCAGCCTCAATGGCAGGCCAGTTGAACTGATTGATGTAGTACCAGTGCAAATTGACATAATCAAACTGATCCGTTTGGATCGTTTTCACAATCAAATCCGTCGGTCCGTGGGTCGAAAAACCAATAAATCGGACTTTGCCCTGTTCTTGCAAGCGGCGAGCCACCTCCAGACATCCCCCTGGACGAACGGTGAAATCTAGTAGCTCAGGCGTATTAATCCCGTGTAGTCCGAGTAAGTCCACATAGTCGAGCTTTAATTTGCGCAGGCATTGGTCAAAGGTTTTCTGAAACTCTTGAGCATTGTCCTTCGGTGCAACCTTAGTCTGAATAATCAGTTGATGGCGAGGGAAGGTCGGTAAAATGCGTCCGAGTTGCAGTTCCGAGGTGCCATAGCCCCTAGCCGTTTCGATATGGTTAATCCCGAGGGAAATGGATCGTCGAATCGTGGCCTCTAGATTGTCTTGATTAGCTTTCGGAATTCTCCAGCCCGGTAAGTCTTTCCAGGAATGGTGATACCGCATCCCTCCACAGGAAAACACCGGAATTTGCAGTTCTGTCCGGCCAAATCGACGATATAACATCCAGACTTATTAACTCCTTATCGTTGCTTTAGCCCAAAGCATCACTGCACTCAAGCAGATTCACGCCTACCAGTCTTCTGCAACCAGGCTAAATACACACCCAACATTAGCGCTGTAAAAGATTCTAGAAGAATGAGCCCATTCATTTTCCAGGTTAGATCCCAAATAGGCGCATAGAAGTAGTGTCCCAAGGTTAACTGCCCCATTGCCACGTAAAGGTAGAGCAGTCCAAAAGCAAGCGCCAAACGGCCTCGCTGCCAAAGTAGATAGCCCGCAATGCCAATAGGTGTCATCACAAACCAGAGAATATCCACCAAGGAAGGATTAAACCAGGTCGGTTCCGGATACTGATCAAAGAAGATGATGTTATCGACGTAATGCAAAATAGACGTAACGATACACAGAATCAGCATTGCTAGGAGCCAGCGCTGATGGACAACAGAGGGGGAAGAGTGGTGGTCTAACATAGGGGGAGGGGGCGATTAAAGGATTGAGGGCAAAGCCAACAACAATGTTTTCCTCTCGTATTGTAAACAGGTTTATATCTAGACGGGGTGAGCCGCTAGTAACCACAGTGTAGTGCCATCGTAACTCCATTCAATTTTTTGAGGGATGCCCTGATAGTGAGCGTCTATTTCCCGAGCCATCGTGGCGATTTGGTGAACTAGAGGCAGCGGTATCTGTGCGTGGGTCAGCGCTACGTCAGAATGTTTAGAGAGCCTTTGTGGAACGCGAATCTGCACTGCAGACAGCTGCGTGAGGGCTTCTGAGGGCGTTGGTCCAGCCCCCCCCGTGATCAGCACAGTCGTCGGGTCCTGGGCCTTGACATCTTGACTCCAAGCGATCCCTCCATATTGGCCCTTGACTTGGATCTGAATCAGAACAGCGACCCCGAACTCGCGTCGCTGTGCAGAAGAGGGCGTCGAACTATAGGCGGTTCGACAGGCGGCAATCACTTGGACCAAGGATCGTCGAGATGTGATCTGAATAATCGGCTCTGTGGAGAGGGCGATATTCTCCGATTCATGCGTCTGACCGACAATGTTAGACCGAACCATTAAAGGCTGCTCAGGCGTGGGCGATAGCAATCGAATCAGGGGCTCGGCATCATCCCCAGGCGGTAGCACCCAACCTGGAGGGACAGGATATCCCAATGCTTTGAGTTGACTGAGCACAGCGGCAGACTGACCGCATTGATCGGCATTAAGCGGTTGATCGAGGGTACGAATATTGCGATCGCGCTGAAACAAGCCAAACAAATGGGCATCATCGGCCTGGGGTTGCGTCCTTAAGGCACGCTCTTCTCTCCCTTCCTCAGGTACTGAAGCCTGGGACTGCTGAGCATCTCCCCAAGCAAGCAAAAAACTGAGTCCCATCGCGGCCATCGCTTGGGAGCTTTGCTGAGAGACTAACCCGACCACCATCGGTAATAGCACCAACAGCCCTAACCGGCCAAGCTGCTTTTCTCTCAAGAGCGTGAGACTAATGCCTCCCATCAGCAGGAGCAAAAACGTTACCTGCCAGCTATAGGCCAATCCTCCAGCCGCAACCGCCAAAAAGGGTTTCGATTTTCGGATCCAGAACTGGCCAAACACTAAGGCAATCAGGGCAATAATCCACCACGTCGGATCCTGCGGAAAGTAATAACGAGCCAGTAAGACGCTCAAAACGCCTTTACTCGCCTCTATCCCCCCCCGCAGCCAAACGCGCCAATGGACGTTAACCCCAAATAGCCGATAGCCCCTGCCTTGAGACGGAGGGAAAAGCCGAGTCAAGTATTCTGCGACCGGCAGCCCTCCCAGCAGTGGGCAGATCACAAAAATCAGTAAGCATCCCCAAACTTGAATCAGTGTCATGGGCTGTCCAATATCAAGGTGATAACCGCACCATGCACCACTGCTCACCCTCTCTTTGGTAACACAGCCGATCATGGAGGCGATTGGGACGACCTTGCCAAAACTCAATCAAATCTGGTCGGAGGCGATAGCCCCCCCAATGGAGCGGGCGAGGAATCGGCTGGTTCTGGTATTGCTGTTCTAAGTCTTGCAGACGCTCCTCAAGAACCGTGCGATCGCCAATCACTTGACTTTGTTCGGACACCCAAGCCCCCAGCTGGCTACCCCGAGGACGACTCTCAAAATAGGACTCCGTTTCTTGCGCAGACACTTGAGCAACGGCCCCCTCAATCCGCACTTGCCGCTCTAATTCAGCCCACCAAAAGACTAGAGCAGCCCAGGGGCGATGGGTCAACTCTTGACCCTTACGACTCCGGTAATTCGTGTAAAACACAAACCCCTCTGGATCAACCCCTTTTAACAACACCATCCGCGCCGAGGGTTGGCCCTCTGTATTAACTGTAGCTAAGGTCATCGCGTTGGGCTCTGGCAATTCAGCCTGCAAGGCTTGGCTAAACCAATACTGAAATTGCTGGATCGGATCCGCCTCTACCGCTGTTTCTAAAAGCGCTTGCAAACGGTAGTCACACCGCAGATCGGCAATCTTTGCTGGGGTCAGATCACGAGAAGACATGCAATCACGCTAGAGAGGAGGATACGGTACTCCATCAATATAGTGGAAGCCATCCGATTATGGCTGGGAGGATTGACCGGGGTCTAACTTGATAATTTGACCCTGATCATCCGTGCGATAGGTCCATTCTTGCGCACCGTTCGACACCACCACTCGCCAGCCCGGCACCAGCGCCATCGTACAGAGCACATCGGGTTCCGACAACCCTAAGCAGCCATCCGGCCAAGTTTGCTGCCCGATATGAATCACTTTGAACGTCTGAAGGGGCTGACCCGTACGCTGAGCCAAATCTTGCACCACTGCCTGTTGAATGCTCTGAGAGGATGGCTGAGACTGAATCACCAGGGATTGAGCCAGGGTTGCCACTCTCATACTGGACTGAGGCAGCCACAGCGGATGCATACTCAGGGCGGCAGCAGGACTCAACAGCTGGCAGAGACCCATCAGGACGCAAAATAGGCAGTTCATAGTATTCATGATTCCTGACCCGCTTCAGGCGCAGTATGGGGCTGAGATCGCGGTCGTTCATTCTCCATTGAAAATGACACAGCCCCCTTCAATTCTAGTCACCCCTATCTTGCCTTAAGACTGACGACTCTGGAGCGACTTAGCCGGATATAGGTCTGCCCCTTTATCAAGCTGGCCCTCTTCAACCCCAGGCAAAATAATCAACCTAAATTAGCTGGTATCCAGCTGATGGGAAGTTGACAAATCGATTAGGTAGAAAATCAAGGATGATTCGTTTAGGCGGCCATGTCAGCATCGTCTTCATCCGGTAAACCAAAGACTTGGCGAAAGACTTTGCTGACTTTATAGCCCGAGTCAATAGATTCCAGAGGGTCCTTTCTCAAACGATGGCGCAGACATAGGGTAATCACTCGACGAATATCATCGACCGTGACTTCTGTCCGTCCTTCAAAGGCCGCAATGGCTTTGGCTGCTCGATTAGTAACGATGTCGCCACGTAGACCATCCACATCTAGTTCCGAGCAGACCTGGGAAATATTGACGCGCAGCTCGTGGTCAATATTGACGTGGGCCAGATTATTCTGAGCATTCACAATCTGGTCTTGGAGAGCCTTTTGAGTATCGGTGTGATTGTCCAGATAGGAGTGGGGCTCTTGATCAAACTGAGCGCGCTCTTCGACAATTTGCACTCGCAAGGTCGGATCTTTAACGGTATGAATTTCAGCATGCATGCCAAAACGGTCGAGCAACTGAGGTCGTAATTCTCCTTCCTCTGGGTTGCCGGAACCCACAAGAACAAAGCGAGCGGGGTGGCGAATGGAAATGCCTTCCCGTTCGACGGTATTCCAACCGGAGGCAGCTGAGTCTAACAGCACGTCAACCAAGTGATCGTCGAGCAGGTTGACCTCATCCACGTAGAGAATGCCGCGATTGGCTTTTGCCAACAAGCCAGGCTCAAAGGCTTTTACCCCTTCCGACAGCGCTTTTTCAATATCAATCGTGCCGCACACCCGATCTTCGGTGGCGCCCAAGGGCAAATCCACCATTGGCACTTGCATTTGAGTCACTGCAGGCGTTTGGCCGCCTGTGGTTAAGGCTTTAACCTCATCACTCATCAGTTCTGGATCTTCAGGGTCGCTATTGAAGGGATCATCCATGACGACGTTAATCTCGGGGAGCAGATTAGCTAACGCCCGAATGGTTGTGGTTTTGCCTGTACCGCGATCCCCCATAATCATCACCCCACCAATTCGTGGATCAATGGTGTTGAGGATCAACGCCAATTTCATTTCTTCTTGGCCGACGATAGCCGTAAAGGGGAAAACAGCGCGAGCGGGCGCTTTGGTCGCAGTAGAACTCACAAAAATACCTGATCAATAGCTTTTATCCAGTGCTTCCCATTGTGCCATATGGAGGCCGCTCAAGGGCGCTAATCCAGTCAAGGCAATGGACTACGAAGCCAGTTAAAATGCTCTATAGGCCAGAATTTGAGGTTGGCTCGACCGATTAAATTAGAGAGGGGTAAAAACCCCCACATATGAGAGTCGTTACTGTTGTTGCGGTTGTCGCCCATCACGAAGAGCGCCCCTTCAGGAACTTGAACAGGTTCTAATTCATACTGTGGGGCTTCTGCAATATAGCTCTCAGCAAGGGGCTGGCCATCCAAATAGACTTGACCCTTCTGGACTGCAATGGTTTGCCCGGCCACGCCAATCACCCGTTTGATAAAGGCTTGCTCCGGTGCATAGCCCACGGCCTGCAGCGGTAAGGGGGTATGGAAAACGACAATGTCGCCGGATTGAGGTTGGCGGAAGCGATAGGAGAGCTTTTCCACCACCACTCGATCGCCCGGTGTCAAGGTGGGCTCCATAGAGACGGAAGGAATATAGCGAGACTCAGCCACAAATCCCCGAATCAGTAGGGCGAGGATCAGTGCGATCGCAAGGGTGAGAATATTGTCTTTCTGGGATTGCCACAGTTTGCGCCACGCGGGGATAGGAGTTGCCTCAGGTGTGGGTCGATCCTCTGAGGTCATAACGGTTCTCTCGTAAAATGGACAATCATCTAAATCACTAGAATACTCCTCAGGAGAGTCGTTTGAGGATATATTCCGTTAAATCGAGCAATGCTTGTCGGGATTCCGAGGCTGGCAGAAAGTCTAGATGGTGAACGGCCTGATGGGCAAATTGTTCGGCGAGGGCTCGGGACTTGGGAATGCCTTGGCTGTCATGGACCAGGGCAATCGCTTCATCTAAGTCTTCCGCTTCTTCGAGGTGCCGATCAATTAAAACTTTGAGGTAGGGTTTCTCTGCGATCGCAAACAACACGGGTGCCGTTAAATTGCCGCTACGCAAATCTGAACAGGCGGGCTTACCCAAGGCATTTGTCGAACCTGTGAAATCCAAAATATCATCGACAATTTGAAACGCTAAGCCTACACAGCGGCCATAGGCATATAAATCTTGGTTGACTTGCACGGACGTACCACTCAAAACGCCTGCCGCTTTAGCGCTATTCGCCATTAGGGAAGCGGTTTTGTAATAGGACTTCTCTAGATAAGCTTCCAGCGTTAAAGCAGTATCAAAGGAATTAATGCCCTGCTGAATTTCCCCTTCCGCAAAATCTTTAATTACCTCAGACAGCAGCTTCACCACCTCTAGATTATCCAAATTCGCCAAATACCAGGAGGCTTGGGCAAACAGAAAGTCACCCGCTTGAATGGCAATCCGATTGCCAAACAGGCTATGAACCGTAGGCACGCCCCGCCGCACCCCTGAATCATCGACGACATCATCATGGAGCAGACTAGCGGTATGAATCATCTCGGTAATCTCTGCCAACCGCCGATGCCGAGGGGTAAGGTCTTGATGCGGCAGGAGCGCTCTAGAGAGCAAGAGGACAATCGCCGGGCGCATCCGCTTCCCACCAGCTTGAAACAGATGTTCAGCCGCAGCGAAAAGAACTGGATGTTGGGCACGTACCAGATCTTTGAGGTTATCCACCAATATGGCTAAATCGGCTTCAACTGGATCAAAAAGGGATGTTACTGAGGTCATTGATTTGCTTATCTCAGACAGTTATGAAATGAAGATTACAAAATTTTACATATGCTTATCACATTGTAACTCTCTTCGTTTACTAGAGGGTTTATAACCCATCAGGAATTCAAATCTCTAGAATGGGGCCGTCAGCAGTTCGTTGATATTCTTACAGTTTTCCTGCGTAGCTTCCACCGCCTTACACTCTCACCGCGAAGATGGATTGTGCAACATCTACCCCCTTGGTGTGCCCATCCTGGCAGCAGACTCAGCACTCGGCATCCACGTCATGGATTGCCACTAGTCAAGGGATGGGTTAACCGATTGTAAAATCGATTGACAGCAGAAGAGAAGACACCGTTGCCCCTCCCTCAGGTTGCTTGGCAACCTGAGGTGAGCCACTACCCAAATCCTGAAGTTTGAAAGTCCACCCCTTGCAAGGGTGCAATGAAAAACGAGGTGGCGCTTTTCATTGCTGTGAACAATGCTTGCGATAACATAAAAATAATTCTTCGACAGATTTAGACCTCTGTTAGTTCTAGAAAAAATTTTCTAGGTAAAGGGCTAAACATACTGTCAGAAAGTAGTCTCGGCAGTTTAATCGGACTCAATGCAAATCGCTAAGGGTAAAATCCAGGATTCCGCTTGTCTCTGTCAGACCGAAAATACAAAAACCGATTCTGATTGTTTGGAATTCTCTCACTAGGCAAGGCGTTGTCTAGAGTGCCAGTAGACGTAAGTCGGGGCTCAGCTTCGCAATCTATGCTAATAGCACTGAATCCCATGTCTTTTAATCATGGGAGTGCGTCAATATAGTGAAATGATGCCAATGCCGTTATTCGGTGAGAATCTTTGCCCATGTCTGAATCACCCTCTACGGAAAAATCTACTACTCCCAGCGTATTGCGAACAATGACTGGCGCTATTCTCGCCGGAATCATTGCTTTGCCCCTCGCCAAGCTTTCCTCCTTAATTGCCCAATCCTTTGCCGAGCATCCCTTCACCTCAGATAATCAAACAGCCCTGGAAATATCGATTGCGCTTAAAACTTTAGTGGTAGGATTAAGCACCTTAGCAACTGGAATTTTTTGTGTAGCAGCATTGGGTTTGAGCGCTTTATCAATTCAAATTCTCTGGCAAAATCTTAGATCAACGCCAGCGCTCTCTAAGTCAGAACCTGCCGATCAACCTGAGTAATTATCGTGGGTTAACGGCTCTATCTTGGTAGCATGGGAATTACTAAAAAAATTTAGCTCTATCCCCAGTCTCTGAATAGACAGCCGAATAGATATGATTGGGGTTCCTCTCATTCTGGCTATCCAGAGGGTACAAACGCCTAGTAATATCAGAAGGGAGCAATTTAATGCTCTATCTGTGCAAACCCCTTCTCATAAGGGTTGGTGCCTGGGGTTAGTTGCTGTTGAGATAGGATTTATAAAGGAAATCGTAGTTATGACCACTAAACCAGACCGTGTTGTTCTAATCGGCGTTGCCGGTGACTCTGGATGCGGTAAATCTACTTTCCTGCGCCGACTGGAGGATCTGTTTGGGGAGCAATTCATCACGGTTATTTGCCTAGATGATTACCA
>NZ_JANQOY010000175.1 GCF_028285565.1 Acaryochloris sp. IP29b_bin.148 | reverse complement strand
GAGAACTTAGTGCATCGCCTTGATCTGATCAATAAGTATGTTGCTTGCGAACACATAAAGTGCGAACACGAACATGCTCAGACGCAATTTTTAATCTGTGGTCAATGCCAAAAAGTTAAGGAAGTCACGATAAGCGCATCAATTATGGATGAGCTAAAGAAAAACACTAGCGATGCAGGCTTTCATCTTGTCAGCCCACAATTAGAAATGAACTGTATATGCGAAGATTGTATGTCAACAGGATTGAGAGCTTACAGTGTGGGAAGGTATTGATTGTCATGGGAGCAACATGTCAACAATTGCTGCCGAAAGGATATTTGTGGTTTTGGTAGGTGACGACTGAGTGAGTCTGCACTAGCCTTGAGTTTTCGCATAACCTAAAGCATTCGTGAATACACATTTTTTAGCTTCACATTTGGTTAACTTTATAGCGTTTTTATCTCATGAGGAATGACTCATCCAAGCGAGATTTGCTCGTTAGAAATAACTTTTCTCCTTCAAATGAAAAATTAATAAAAAGTGGTTATGTAGACCAAGCTCGTTTACGTGAGGCGATTTATGAGAGTCGGCGGAAAGGTCGCTCTCTGTTGGCGATTCTCCAAAAAATGACGGGGAAGCCCCTCCCACCTCGGTTGCTTCGGCAGATCAAGCGTCAGCAACTCTTTGAGTTAAAAATCCTATATGGCCTAGAGTGTCTGGATCCCGAGCTTACTCAAGTTGACTTCGACGAAATTGATCGACTGATTCGCACCGTTATTCCCCTCGACTACTGCCGTCGCTATCAGTTGTTACCGCTTTCACTGAATGAAGAGGCCGATCCGCCAGTTGTTCGGATCGGTATGGTCAATCCCGATCACCTCAGCACCATTGATGATATTGGCTATTTGTTGCACTCCATTGGCATGACCTTTCAACGGGCTGTCCTGGACTTAGATACCTTCCAAATGCTGATTACCAAGTTTTTGGATGCCCAAGCCAAACGCCAAGCCACGATCCAAGAGAATTTACCCGTTGAGTATGGACTGGAAGATGATCTTGATCGCTTAGGCGGCATTGAAGATCTGGCCACCAATGATGCCGACATCAACTTAGATGAAGCACTGCTAGACGAAAATGCAGCACCGATTATTTCTTTGGTCAATAAGATTTTAGCGAAGGCCTTACAGAACCAGATTTCAGATATTCATATTGAACCGCAAGAAGAGAATCTGCGAGTTCGCTTTCGGAAAGACGGCCTACTCCATAACGCCTTCCAACCTCTTCCACGGCGAATTACGCCTGCCCTGGTTTCCCGATTTAAAATCATTGCCAATTTAGATATTGCGGAACGGCGTCTGCCCCAGGATGGACGTATTCTTCGACTGTTTCAAGGACGTAAAGTTGACTTTCGTGTCAGCACCTTGCCGAGTCGCTATGGCGAGAAAGTGGTGTTGCGGATCTTAGACAACTCTTCCATGCAGCTGGGTCTCGACAATTTGATTGATGACCCAATGAGCCTGGAGTTGGTGAGGTCCATGGTCGATCGTCCGTTCGGTCTAATTTTAGTCACGGGTCCCACAGGTTCTGGTAAAACGACCACTTTGTATTCGGCTTTGACCGAACGGAATACCCCCGAAGTTAATATCTGTACCGTTGAAGATCCGATTGAATATACGTTGCCAGGGATTACCCAGGTGCAGGTGCTGCGGGAAAAAGGCATGGACTTTGCCTCGATCCTGCGAGCCTTTCTGCGGCAAGATCCTGATGTCCTACTCGTGGGTGAGACACGGGACAAGGAAACCGCCAAAACTGCGATTGAAGCCGCGCTCACGGGGCACTTGGTGTTAACCACTTTGCACACGAATGATGCCGCGAGTGCCATTGTCCGCTTGGCTGAGATGGATGTAGAACCCTTTATGGTCTCCGCCTCCTTGCTGGGAGTCGTCGCTCAGCGATTGGTGAGACGCCTCTGTCCCGACTGTCGTATTCCCTATCGACCGTCTCAGGAGAGACTGGCGCAGTTTGGATTAGTGACGTCTGGAAACACTGAAATTACCTTCTATAAAGCCAATACATCTACCTCTGACGATATTCTGGCGACGGCTAACACGGAAGATGCCTGTCCCACCTGTTCCGGCATTGGCTACTCGGGACGATGCGGGGTCTATGAAGTGATGCAGGTGAGCGAAAAGCTCAAGGCTTTGATTACGGAAGGAGCCCCCACCGAACACATCAAAGAAGTGGCCGTTGAAGAAGGAATGCAAACCCTATTGGCCTATAGCTTAAAGCTAGTTGAGAACGGTGAAACCTCTCTAGAGGAAGTTGAACGGGTCACTTTCTCAGACAGTGGGTTAAAAGCAGAGTTAAAGGCCAAACGCAAGACAGCCCTCAACTGCCACGTCTGTAATGCCGCGCTATTACCAGAGTGGTTGGATTGTCCCTACTGCCTCACCCCCCGATTTGCTGAGCATGATCCTGCTAATCAGCGTTAACTGGCAGCCAGTTGCTGCTTCCTATGTCAAGCTATGAACTTTGAGTTTGATCCATCTGCTATTTCTAAACTGAACGATTTCCGCCAGACTATAGGTGGAGTTGCCCTCAGTGCAAGGCGAACTGTAGCGTCTTTCCCATGTTGGAGGGACTGCCTCAGGCGTCACCTTTTCATACGGGTGGAGACACGATCTCTTCCTAGCGGTTCTTTTGGAATTGAACAAATCGGTGTCAGTCCCCATGCCTCTATAGAACCCATTTGAAATCTTTTGGTCTATTTTCGACAATGGTAAATGTCGTCAATTTCAAGTCCTATGGCTTATTCCAGCAGTCTGAGCGATTCAGAATGGGAACTCCTTGAACCGCTGTTGCCCAAGATTCTGCCTCTCAAGAACAAGACTCGCCCGCTCGAATGGAGTTATCGAGACCTCATCGATGGAATGCTCTATCGACTCAAGAATGGCTGTAATTGGGAAGACTTACCCCAAGACTTTCCTCCCTATTCAACAGTATTCTGGCATTACAATCAGTGGCTTCAAGCGGGTGCCATAGAAAAACTGATGACACTGCTGCACGAGCGGGTCCGAGCACAGGTAAAAAAAAGCCCAAATGGACAACGTTGATAATGGTCGACTCCCAAGCAGTGAAAAATACCTGCAATGCCGCTGTTGAGTCGAAAGGCTTCTGTTTTTACAAAGCAACCAATGGTATAAAACGTCATCTAGTGGTCGATACCCTTGGCTTTCCCTTCTTTACCCACTGTACTGCTGCGAATCTCTCAGACGATGCAGGCTTGTTAGAAATGTTGATGGCAAACATCGATTACTTTCGCTTGAAGCCCATGAGCATGCCTAAAATAACGATCTTGCTAGATCACGGATATCATCCACAGATGTTGACCGAAGCGCTGGAGCAGGTGTATCCAAGCATTATGCGAAAGATTCGGTTTGAGCTATCTCCGAAGCCATCAAGAGCCCAGAAAGCGGCCCAAGGGAAATCTGGGTTTGTACCGGTGGCAACTCGGTGGGTGATTGAGCGCTCTAATGCTTGGGTTGAACGATGTAAGAGCTTAGTGAAGAACTTTGAAAGAACACTGTCTCACGCCACGACTCAGCTCAACCTATGCTTTGTCAGGCTAATGCTCAAAAGGCTTGCAGCCAACGCGTAAAGATTTCAAATGGGTTCTATAGGGTGGGGCAGTTCATTAAAAGGCCTTAGCACCAGCCTCTGCAACAGCATGATCTTGCTCTCCTGAGCCACCACTGACACCTATAGCACCAACCACTTCACCATCTTGCATCAGAGGTATTCCTCCAGCGAAGATCATGATTTTTCCCCCATTAGAAGCATGTATTCCAAAAAATTGTCCCCCAGATTGGCTATATTCAGCTAAGTCTTTGGTGGAGATGTCGAAAGCCCGAGATGTATATGCCTTTTTAATTGAGATATCAATACTACCAATCCAAGCTCCATCCATCCTTACATGTGAAACTAAATTACCACCACTGTCTGCGACGGCAATATTCATCGGTTGACCGATTTCTTCCGCCTTCTTTTCAGCAGCTTCAATGATCCGGCGTGCGTCTTTGAGTGTAACCATTCTACTTCGTATCCTGAGTGAAGATAGATTGACTCAGATATACTACTCAGCTGTTTGTTAGAAGGCAAGTGGTTAATTTTAGATCTTAAGAATTTGATTCTTGTGGTAGGTTATATAGACAATTTTATTGATTCAGTTCTAGCGGGGAATAGCCATTAGAGGAAACGGGGTTCGATATTGTTTTTATTCGAACGAAGCGAAGCCAAAATTGCTCACATTTTTCCTAGTTGGAAGCCAAGATTATTTAAAGCCATATTATAAAAAATGCATGGTTGAATAGATGAATTTCACAAGAAGGTTCCAGACTATCTGAACATTTACAAGGGCATCCTTTAGGGCGATATGGCCCAAATTTCTTAAACACTCAAAAAGGATGATCTCCCCCTAATTAAGACCTCTTTTTTATATTATTTTGTCCTCGCAATATTCAGGGTTTGGTAGAATTGCAAGCCAGAACATATATTGCCATTGCTTTTCAGCTCTATGGCTCTTCATTTGGTTAATCGTTGCCATACCTCTACAAGGTCTAAAATTAAACATGAACCTTTCCCGGCCATACCGGCGCTAGCATCAATGTCATATCCATCTAAACCGTCTGCTGAGCCCTGTGTAACGACCTTCGAAGAGTTTGTGCAATTGGCGGATTATTCTTTGATGGACACCTTAAATGCCGATCCTGATGCCACCGAAGATGGTGATGATCACCGTGCCCGCCAAGTTTTTTCTGGTCATTTCGTACCTGTGACACCCACGCCGCTTGCAGGACCAGAATATGTAGCCCATAGCAGCACTTTCTTTAAGGAACTTGGGTTGAGTAATGAGCTGGCGCTTAATGAAAAATTTCGCCATGTATTTTCTGGTGATATCACTGCTGCGCATGAGCCGATGCGTCAGGTTGGCTGGGCGACGGGTTATGCCCTGTCGATTTATGGCACCGAATATATCCAACAATGTCCATTCGGTACGGGTAACGGCTATGGCGATGGTCGGGCGATATCTGTGTTTGAAGGAATAATCAATGGCCAACGCTGGGAAATGCAGTTGAAAGGGGGTGGCCCAACGCCTTATTGCCGCGGTGGCGACGGGCGCGCAGTACTCCGTTCAAGTGTGCGTGAGTTTCTAGCGCAAGAATATATGCAGGCTTTAGGTGTGCCAACATCGCGTTCTTTGACCCTGTATGTTTCGAAATCTGAGACTGTTAAGCGGCCTTGGTATTCTCAAGACTCTTATTCCACTGACCCTGATATTTTGGTGGACAATCCTGTGGCCATTTCAACTCGTGTTGCATCCTCCTTTTTGCGCGTGGGTCAGCTAGAGTTATTTGCCCGCCGCGCTCGCAACAATGCCCATCCAAAAGCATTAGAAGAGTTGAGCATGATCGTGTCGCATTTAATTAAGCGAGAATACAAACGCGACATTAATCAAAACCTTGGTTTTGCAGACCAATTGGTTGAGTTGGCTAAGCTATTTCGCCAGCGTCTCACTTCACTGGTGGCCAATTGGCTACGTGTTGGTTACTGCCAGGGTAATTTTAACAGTGACAACTGCGCCGCTGGTGGCTTTACCCTCGACTATGGACCCTTTGGATTTTGTGAAATTTTTGACCCTTGGTTTCAACCATGGACCGGCGGCGGCGAAAAATTTTCATTCTTCAATCAGCCCATCGCAGCAGAAGCGAATTATTATATGTTTTGGAAAGCTGTGAGACCCCTACTGGCAAAAGATGCTGATGCTTTAGAACAGTTTGACCAAGTAGGCCGTAGCTTTTCAGAAGCCATGCAACAACAAGTCCAAAAAATGTGGGCGGCCAAACTGGGCTTGACTGAATATCACCCACAGCTCTTTCAGAAATTAATGCAGTTAATGACTGACTCAGAGGCAGATTACACCATTTTCTTCCGCGAGTTATCTCATATTCCAGACGATATCTCAACCTTGAAAAAGAGCTTCTATGGTAAAACGTCACAACAACTCGACGAGCAATGGCAATCTTGGCTAAACAGCTGGCGCGACCTTGTCATTAAGGACGGTA
>NZ_JANQOY010000211.1 GCF_028285565.1 Acaryochloris sp. IP29b_bin.148 | reverse complement strand
TGGGTTTGCGGATCATAAACGGTGAGTTCCCAGAGGGGATAGTCCTCAGTATTCTTAAGAGGACGGCGATCAAAGTCCACTTGCCAGATCGTCATCGTTTTTGCTTTCTCCATCGGTCAACGGTTGCCCCCCATGAGCCCAACTCCTCTATCCTCTGATATTCAAGACATCTTTAACCGCATTGCTCCTGTTTATGATGACCTTAATCAATGGTTGAGCTTGGGCCAGCACCGCATTTGGAAAATGATGGCGGTCAAATGGGCTAATCCCAAACCGGGCGATCAGGGGTTGGATATTTGCTGTGGCAGCGGAGATTTAGCCAGACTGTTAGCCCAGAAAGTATCCCCAGGTAAGGTGACCGGAGTCGATTTTTCCTCAGAGCAGCTGGTGGTTGCTGAGCAGCGTAGCAAGACTCAATACCCTCATCTCTCCTTGGAATGGGTGGAAGGGGATGCTCTAGAACTGCCCTTTGCCACCGGCCAGTTTGACTGCATCACTATGGGATATGGTCTGCGCAATGTCACCGATATTCCCCGATGTCTGGGCGAAATTTATCGGGTGCTTAAGCCCGGTGCCCGGGTGGCGATTCTAGATTTTCATCAACCCCAGCAGGCTTGGATTCAGCAGTTTCAAAATTGGTATTTGCAATCGGTGGTGGTGCCTGTGGCGCAACGCTATGGCCTCATGGAGGAATATGCCTATATCACGCCTAGTCTAGAACGCTTTCCCCAGGGACCTGAGCAGGAAAGGCTAGCGAAAGATGCTGGATTGGCTGATGTGACCCACTACCCGATTGCCGGGGGCTTAATGGGAGTTTTGGTAGCAATGAAGCACTGAACCCTAGTATTACAAAAATAGCAAGATAAGTTGTTTATATGAGGTTTTTAGCTTATTGATTGCAAGCAATAAAAGCGATTCTGTTAATCTCTGTGATCTAGCAAGGCATCATAGATTTAAGCTCTTTAACAGAAATATTCAAGATTTGAGCGGCGCTTGCTAGAAATTCTTCGTCAGGATATCTCTGGTAGAAGCGAACAAGATTTCTTTTTGAAATATCCATGCCAACTTCATCTTTACACTCAACTGTAATTGCTAAGTCTTGTAGATAAAATTTTTGTGCTTCCACTATATCTTTTAATACTTCAGCGATTTTACCAAGCTGAAAAAGCGTACTTGCTTGACTATAAGTGTCATTGCATTTAATTTTTATGTCAAGGGCTTTTTGATAATATGTTCGTGCCTTTTTATACTCCCGAAGCTCTTCAGCAACTCTACCTAATTGATGATATGTCTTCGCAAGTTCATAATCATCGTTGGATGCAGTTTTAATGTCGAGAGCATTTTTATAGTATGTGCGTGCCTGCTCATATTCTCGTAGTCTTTGGGCTACAATTCCTAATTGATGGTAAGTAATTCCTTGTTTGTATTTATCATTAAATTTGATAAATATGGAGAGAGATTTCTGATAGTATCCCCGCGCCTGTTCATACTCTCGTTGCTCTTCAGAAACTCTACCTAATTGATAATAAGTCCTTGCTTGCTCATATTGGTCGTTGGCTGCAGTTTTGATATCGAGAGCATTTTGATAGTATGTGCGTGCCTGTCCATACATTCGCATCTTCTGAGAAACAATACCTAATTGATGGCAAGTAATACCTTGACTATAATGCTCATCTATTAGCTCAAATAATGCTAATGCTTGTTTGAAATATTGTTGCGATTGCTCATAACGCTGACAGTTCAACAAAGTTTCCCCAATGCTAAATAATACCCTAGCTTGCCTAATCTTATTGTTACTATTTTCTGCCTGCTTTAGTGCTTTTTCATAAGCAATAAGTGTAGACTCATATCTCGATTGCTGCTTATAAGCATTGCCTAGATCTATATAGAGTGTGCTTAAAAGAGGAGATTTAGGATTTTGATGGTTTAATTCAGCAATTTGTTGCTCTATATCTTCAACAATAAGAGCTAAAGATTGAAGTGTATCCTTATGATTGTTAGCTGGAAAATGAGGCCCTGGTTGAAATGATAAATGAGGAAGATGATCACCCATGATTTGAGTTTCAAACTCAAACACCCCGCCATGCCAATTCCAAAAATCTGGTGCTTGTTTTGATATACTTGTCGCCACAGTATCTGACAACCAGATAATAATGGGGAACTCAAATTGTCTTAAGGCTTCTCGTGTCCATTGTAAAGAGAAAAAGAATTTCTCTTGCTCAGATTTTTCGTCAGCTAGACGCACTCCAAATAATTCTGAAGCCCCAAGTACAGTCACCACTGTCTTTACATCTAGCTGCAGGGAAAGATGATCTTTAACTAAAACGTCTAAAGTCGATCGCAGGCTTGGGTCTCTCGGATTAAGCACAGTTTGATAGGTGTTAACTCCTTGTCTGTTCAGAGTTATTTCGTATTGCTGAATTAAGACTTCCTGAAGATCACGATCATCACAAACTGCTAAAAATAAATCTAGGTGATTAGCATTAGCTCGAATTGAGACCATTAGTTTTCTCAATTCGCGAAGATTATGAGGACTTAGTTCTGACTGAATCACTATAAAAATAATTAAGTCGGTAATTTCAGTAACTGCTTACGCTGCAACAAATCTGTCACCAATGGATGTAGGTCGTACCACAAATCATCATTCTCATATTCCAAAACAAAAAGACCATGCAGTAATTCAAGAAATTCTGAACTTCGGGCATCTGGAGGAGTAAAGTCTGCATAAATTTCTACCAATAGATCATAGAGCTGACTACCTAAACTACGTGCAAATTGGTTGCGTAAGGTTTTGACGGCTGCCGCTAAAATATCGTCATTAATCACTAGATCAGGCTGATCAGAGTCAAGCTCCAACTCCAACATACATTCACGGCAACATTCTTGGCCTAAGCGGATGAGTTCTCGCAATACACCACCACTCAACAACACCAGTTGACGCCTAACATTAGGGGCAATCAAATCACTCGGAATTCGTTTGTCTAAGATTTCCTGCAAAATTTCCACGTTCTCAGCAATAGCCTCTCCATCCACTTGATGGGCCTGATCCTGGGTAAAGAACTTAGTTACTGATAGCAGAATAATCTGACAAAAAGATTGCAAGGTTGCCAGTAGCTTGGGTTCTCTCACCACCGAAATAGGAATAGTGAACACAATGCGAATATTCGGTGAAAATAAGGCATTGATATTATCGCGATAAATGGATTCCACCACCGACAAATCCAGCTTGTCTAGATCATCAATAATTACCAACACTTCTTTTTTTGTGGCTGTTTGAATAGCCGCAGCAATTCGGTCAATTGTATCGGATAATTCGGATAATTCCGATACTCGACGCTCAAAGGTCACCTTGATCTCGTTACGGAACGTATCTTCTTTTTTTAGCTTTGCCGATAAAAATCCCCAGAGGTCTCCACCCGCTCCTAACTCCTGCTTAAGCTGATCGGTATAAGTAGTGCTTGTCGTCGTTGTAAACCAGTTCAGTAGGTGCTTTTTAGTAGAGTCAGGAATAGCAACGCCATGTTTAGATGCCTTACTCAGTAGCATCAGGGCGATGGCATACAGAATATTGACGTGGTTAACGTCTGACATTTCTACCATATCGGCAATCGAAAACAACACGACAAAGTGCTGCTGTTGTTGCATCGAGATATTTAGCTCATGCAGTAGGGTTGACTTTCCACAACCTCGGTGTCCGGTAAAAATGACCTTACCGTTGGCTTTAGAAGCTTGTACCTCTTGCTTTAGACGAGCCAATGTCCGACGCCCATACTTCACCCGAAAGTCTTCAATCTCTTGCGGCTCCAATAAGGGAAATAACCCCAAGTTTCGATAGGCTTGCATAAAGCGTTTATATCGGTCGTTTGCAGCCATATTACAGATGATGGATTGGTAAGCAGAACTGCCCTGATCATACCCAAGTAAAGCCCAAGGTATAGATATCGCTATTGTCAGTTTTGGACACTCATGAGGATTGGATGCTATCTTGCAAATGTACGCGTTTCAGATACAGATGTGCTAATTAGCAAAACAGAATCTGCGACCAATGCCCGTAAAGAATTTTTCAAAATTCTAGATGAGGTGGCCAATGATAGTTCTGTCGTCATCGTCAAACGCAAAAATGCACCTAATGTTGCCATGATTGCTGAATCTGAGTTGAGCAGCCTGGTGGAAACCGTGCACCTGTTGCGATCGCAAAAAAATGCCGAACGGTTATTTTCTGCCCTAGAAAAATCCCAGACAAGAGATCTGGATACCCCCGATGAGATCAACCCCCACCAATCTTTAGAGGAATTACGGCAATACTGTGAGCAAACGGAAGAAGCGGATACCATCACAGTCACTGCCAGCGAATAACCCACAACGGTGTCCCATCTTTGAGACGGAGTTTCGAGAAGACCTGAAAGACCTAGCCCACACCAACCCCACAGCCTATGACAAGGTTTGGAAATTGGTAGATGAATGCTTGGTCCACCCCTTTACGGGAACGGGTAAGCCAGAACCATTAAAACACCTTGGAGCCGATATTTGGAGCCGAAGGGTCACCTTAGCCGATCGACTCGTTTATCGGGTTGGACATGCGAAAATTGACTTTCTAACCTGCCGATATCATTACGATTAGCGTGAAGATAGATCTTGTCCAGACAAGCACCGTCGCTACCACGAATTTACTGTTGAATCGGCTACGCTAATAATAGCCAGTGACGGGTCACTCCTAGTGCAGAGGAAGGTTGAGATAAACAGCAGAATCGATACAGGATTGTAGGGAGATTTTTTGAAAAATGGTGCAAACCATTGCTGCCAATGAAGCGACCTTGCGGGATCTAAAGCAGGCATTTGGGTTACGACATGCTCAAGACCCCACCTTTTTCCCGGAATGGTCGGCAGCGAATGCTGATTTAAGTGTCACAGACAAACACCTCTTAGATCGAGTCAGAGCTAATTTTGTGGAATTGATGGAAGATCCACCGATGCTGGAGAATAGCGTCAAAATGGTGGTACTTGCGCCCTTGCTGGATCTAGCAGGCTTTTATCACAGGCCGTTTCGGATAGAAACAGAAAGCAGTATTGAACTGGCGATGGAGGACGAAGACACCGTTATTCGAGGCCGCATTGATGTTCTGGTGTTAAAGCATCGACTGTGGCTATTGGTGATTGAGTCCAAGCGGAGTGATTTTGCAGTTACCCGAGCGATTCCCCAAGCGTTGGCCTATATGCTGAGTCAGCCAGAAACGGTGCAACCTGCTTTTGGCATGATTACCAATGGCAACGAATTTTTATTCTTGAAAGTTCAGCGACATCCCACGACTGCATATGCCAACTCCAAATTATTCTCCCTAGTCAACCCTGAGAATGATCTCTATAGCGTGTTGAAAATTCTCAAGCAGTTAGGAAGTACGGTCATAACGAAGGTCTAACGTTCACGTTGGATGGAGGTATTCTACGAACTAGCACGAGTGTAAACATCTGCAATTTACCGTTAGAATGGGTAGAAGGGGACGCCCTGGCGTTACTGTTTACCACCGACTAGTTTGACTGCATCACCATGGGATATGGCCTTCGCGACGTCACCGATATTCCTTGATGTCTGAGCGAAATTGATCGGGTACTGAAGCCTGGTACCCAGGTGGCAATTCTAGACTTTCATCAACCCCAACAGGCTTGGATCCAGCAGTTTCAAAATTGGTATTTGCAGTCGGTGGTGGTGCCCGTGGCTCAACGCTATAGCCTCACGGATGAATATGCCTATATCACCCCAGCCTAGAGCGGTTTCCCCTCGGACCGGAGCAGGAAAGACTAGCAAAGGAAGCTGGATTAATTGAGGTGAACCACTACCCAATTGCAGGAGGTTTAATGGGAGTATTAGTGGCAATGAAACCTAACGGATTATAGATTTAGTGCTAAGTACGGTACTATCTCACTGATTTTCTGAGCTTCTTACTTTCGCGAATATCTTGCCTCAATGGAGTTACAGAGCTAAACCCCCAATCTTTGCCAAATTAAAAACTCTGAACGAGAAAAGGCTATCCAAAGAGCAGTTATAAAAAAAACATTAAACAATTCACGGCCCCATAGTTTACGATAAGTAAAGTTCTCTCCAATTACTATAGAATATTCAAATATTTTTCTTAGATATAAAATATTAAGACACTTCGACAGAAAGAAAATAATTCCACATATACATGTAATTGGTATAGAAAGATTGTCTAGATTAGAGTTCCAAAGATTCACATAGGTTCTTACAAGAGGAAAAACCTTGTAGTTTGATGTCAATAAAAGAATAATAAGAATCCAGCCAAAGGGTGAGTTGGTTAGCAGTCTTGTCAACCAACTCCAATCTCTTGTGCTGCTAAAGAACGATGAGTCTTTGATGTTCAAAACCCGAAAACCTTTAAATATAAAACTGTTTGGCATAGCCTTTTTTACTCAAGCTCTAATCCTGAGATAAGAATGGCATCAATCAACCGTAAAATTCAACTTGTGATTTGAACTTTTTTAGAGTAAGGAGCCTTATTTCATTCTAGGTTCTGTTTCCTTAAAACCGCTAGTTTGGATTATTCATGAGAATCAACAAAAAGCCACCCAAATCACTAATAGGAAGTAGTTCAGTTATTCTTAAAAAATAATAAAGTTCCGAACCTTATAGATAGCTGACAATTTTATTTGGCAAGGATTTTGAGGATTTCAAAAAAATGTCATAAATAATGCTGGCCCAACTAAAACCACCTTATTCTCGCAAGCGAGGCATAAGCTCCGCCAGATTGCAGGGAGAATGGCGAACATCCAATTGGTCTTGAATCAAGGCATCCCAACCTGTTTGGCAAGCACCGGATGAACCAGGTAGACAAAAGAGATAGGTGCCATTGGCCACGCCCGATAATGCCCGAGACTGAATCGTGGAGGTCTTAATGTCTTCGTAGGAGATCATGCGAAAGATTTCGCCAAATCCCTGAATCTCCTTATCCAGTAAAGGTTTAATCGCTTCTGGTGTACCGTCTCGTCCAGTGACGCCTGTACCTCCCGTTGTGATGATGGCCTGTACAGATTCATCGGCTATCCAGCGAGAAACCACAGCCCGGATTTGGTAGATATCGTCGGGGACAATAACTTTTTCAGCTAGAGTATGTCCGGTTGCTTGGATGCGATCGCACAACAGTTTCCCCGAGGTATCCGTTTCCTCCTTACGCGTATCAGATACCGTCATCACAGCAATATTAACGGGAATAAACTGCTTTGCCATCCTGATGCTCCCAAGTCACGCTCTTATCCTACAGAAACATCACCCAGTGTCACCATGTCGATAGCCATCACAGCAGCACCTTGACGCTCTCTCATCGAAAAGGCGTTGACCAGCGCCGCTTTAGAAGCATAAAAAATCCCTATAATTCTTTGCTTATAGGATTTTAGAAGCTTTTAAGCCTAGTGATAAAGGTCACCCTACCCCTAGACCGTCATCACTGAGTCTTCCGGCCATTCCCACGACTATCAATAACGAACACGAGTCAACTAAGGCTTATCAACGACCAGGAGTCCATTCGATGCTACTCAAATATCGCAACAACTTGTACACCGCTTACGTCAATGCTGAACCCCAAAAGCCAGAAGGGTACGAAGGCAAATATCGGGGACTATCCACCACCATTCATCCGACTCAAACAACGGTGACTTCTCCACAAAAACAAGTCATTACCTATCGCGGTATCACCTCTACCGTTCATCTCGCTTAACTCACTCACTCTTCCCACACATAGACCTTTCCAGGAGACCCCATCATGCAACTGACCTATCGCAACGTCCAATATACAGCCACCACTGCCCCCACATTTATCCCCACAGAAACCCTGCAAGGAACCTACCGGGGACGCTCCATGCCCATCACCATCCATCCCCCCACCCCCAGCAAGATCACTGAACAAACGATCCAATATCGGGGTGTCAAAACACAACAACGGTTTGCCTAAAGATGAAAACAACCTGAAGCTGCAGCAATGACTACTCGTACTGCTGCAGCTACGCCATTGATGCAGAAGCAAACATTAACGACGCTCAATCGGACACTCTAGAAGTCAGGGCCATCTAGACTATCCAATATTTGAAGCACAATTTTATTTTTAAGCGATGATGCCTGGTGAGATAAACTTTACACCTGCGGCGAGCAGATTGCTGCCCCCCGTTCACGTCTTACCCAGAGGCCAGCGACATTGAGTACTGTTTACACCAGACCCTTAGCCCGACTTGTGGAGCAACTCCAGCGATTACCTGGGATTGGCCCCAAAACAGCTCAACGGTTAGCCCTGCATATTCTTAAACGGCCTACAGCGGAAGTCGAAGCCCTTGCCCATGCCCTGATTGAGGCCAAGCAACAAGTCGGATTTTGCTCCGTGTGCTTTCATCTCTCTGCCGAGCCCGTTTGCGATATCTGTCGGGCTCCCAATCGCGACAAAACCACCATTTGTGTGGTTGCCGATTCTAGAGACGTGATCGCCCTAGAGAAGACGCGCGAATTTCGCGGACAATACCATGTGCTAGGCGGACTGATTTCGCCCATGGATGGTATTGGCCCCGATCAGCTCAATATCCAGCCCCTTATCCGTCGGGTCCACCAAGCTGGGACTCAAGAAGTGATTTTGGCGATCAATCCTAGTGTAGAAGGTGAAACCACCACCCTATACGTTGGCCAACTTCTGAAACCCTTTACCCGAGTCACGCGAATTGCCTTTGGCCTGCCGATGGGCGGGGATTTAGAATATGCCGATGAAGTCACCTTGGCTAGAGCCTTAGAGGGACGGCGAGATCTCGATTAATGGGATGCGATGCCTACAGCTTTTGCTTCACGAAGTTGACGAGTTGGGTTAACGCCCGCTTCAGATTCACGATTTCCGTTTCCATCGCTTCCACTCGCTGACGCAGCTCGATCACTTCAGCATTATCCACACTGGGGGCCGCCGCCGCAGCCTTGCTAGTGTCTGTCCGTAGACGCGGCAATCTGGATTTTGTGATCGCCCCTTTAATCGCTTCCTGAAGCTGGTGCTTCTCAAAGGGCTTTTCAATAAATTCAAAAAATTCAAAGGGTTCGGTCAGCTTATCCGTGACTTCTTCCTTCCGACCCGACATGATTACGAGGGGAATGGACTGCAGGTCGTTCTCATTTTGCAGTTCTTGGTAAACTTCCCAACCACTGACCCGGGGCAATAGGAAATCCAACATAATCAAGTTAGGACGCTCTTGCCGAATCAAGTTTAAGCCTTCTGCACCGTCCTTAGCTTCTAACACCTGAAAGTCACCTTCCGGCAGCATATCCCGGACGCGCATACGAATGACTTTACTGTCGTCAATCACTAAGATTTTGTGACCT
>NZ_JANQOY010000197.1 GCF_028285565.1 Acaryochloris sp. IP29b_bin.148 | reverse complement strand
ACTAACCGATAGAACGATAATGCCTTTAATCGTATTGATAAAGGGTTCAAAACCGTAATAACCAAACTGGTAGCGCCGACTGGGGCCTTCCTGAATTAAAGCTGCCACTTTGAGACTAACAAAGCTCATGGTCATGGTCATTAGGGAATAAAACCCGTCCAGCAAGATAGCGCCAGAATGGGTATACAGTCCAAATACCCCACCCAGAACGGCAAAAACAGCGGACCCCATGATCGAAAGGGTTAAGGCCCACTGTTCTTGAGACCCCTGATCGGTTTGGGTTGTGGTCGTAGCTATCATGTCACGGTCCATCTGTGATTAGCGAGAGGACAGCCGCTGATATCCAGGCCATTCCAGCACAACGACTTCTTCTCGCAATTGTTCGCCCGTGACACTGGATAAACGAGTTCGAAATAGCTCTACGTCCCGGACTGTATAGCCTAGTTCGTCGGCAATGGCCGCCAACAGCTCTCCAGTGCGAATTAAAACCTGAAGAAAAGAGGCTTGATCACCCACCACATAGGCTAGTTGGGCTCCCGGCTTCAAAAGAGGGCGCAAATTCGCAAAATGGCGCTTCATGCCCCCAAAGTAGAGGGAGGTAACCCTATGATATAACTTCTCAAACCCCGAATCCTTGCCCAATTCTAGGCGACGGCCCTCGATGGCAGCAGCAAGTTGAGTGACTTGCGGTGTTTGGGCCACCCATAAATCGTCCCGATCCGCCGCAAAAGCGTTGCGGGTATTGGAGCGAAGCAGCGACTGTTTATAGGATTTAAGGTCGGCAGGATCCTGGAGGAACCCGAGCAGCACCGACTCTAACCGGGTGGTGCGGGTGTAGTCTTTTTCATTGGGGTAGGGGGGAGAGGTGATTACCGCGTCAATGGATTCGGGTGCAATCACGCGGGTTAACTCCCTCGCATCCTGGCGATAACAAGGGGTCGGAGGCGGCAGACCTTGAACCGATTCTAAATCTGCTGTCATAGTTTGTACCTGTTGATGCCAAGCAGACAAGACCGGGGCATCCTGTTTTCGCCGTCGACTAATACTCACTTCTGGGGCAAATCGGAGGTTGCTAGCGGTGTGCACGCTGGTGTGGGCAAGGGCGAGCTGGAGGAGAGGTCGTATTTGCAGATCGGTCTCAGCATCGATCGCATCCCGCAAGACCAGACATTTATGGAGGGGTAGATCGCCAATGGAGTTCTTGAGCAGCAGCGATCGCGCTTCAGGCGCCAGTGCTTTTAGGTGGGCTGTATTTTTAGGTGTAATGTCGGTGGAGAGGCGATCGCAAATCCGTTCTGCTGCTGCTCGCACTTGATCCGGGTCAACGGTCCAGGTGGTTTTGGTCCGCGAGGCAAACCAGGACATGGGCGTTGCTTCGGTGCCAACGGCAGGAATACCCTGCTTCTTGGCTTCCACAATTGTTGTCCCGGTGCCGCAAAAGGGATCTAGAAGCGTGCTATTCGCCGTTAAGCCGAATTGATCAATATAGGTGCGAACTAAATGGGGCGGAAAGGACAAAATAAAGCGATACCAATCATGAAAACTGCGATCGCTCTCCTGCAGGCGGTTCAGGTCTTTGGGATTAGAAGCGTCCATTAAGAGGATTGCGATCGAGTCTGAGTGACAATCCGATCAAAATACCAGTTCAGCCCTGGGGCCAAAACGCTGTGTAGCTTGGCCAATAATCCCATTTCTAAACCAGGGGCCACCACAAACTGTTGGTTTTTAATCCCTTTGACAATCTCTTGAGCCACATCCTCTGGTTGCCACATTTCCGCAGAGGCCGTGATATTTTTTGTCTCTGGGGGTTTGGTTTTATTCTCCGCTACCAGTTGAGGTGTATCCGTATCGGGGGGATAGACAATCGACAAGCCAATCCCAGTCCCTTTCAGTTCTCCCCGCAAAGATTCGGCCAACCCCCGTAGCGCAAACTTGCTAGGGCTGTAGGGAGTATAGCCAAATATGCCCACCAGTCCAGCTCCTGACGAAATCAGCACAATATGTCCCTGCTGACGCTCCGCCATTAGCGGTAAAACCGCTTTGATCGCATACAAGGTGCCAAAGTAGTTGACCGCCATGGTTTCCTCAAAAATATCTAGGGAAACGTCTTGAAAATAGCCTGGACGGGCCATGCCTGCGGCGGTGATTAAAATATCGGGTGGTCCCAATTGGTCCGTGGCGGTTTGGATGGCTTGGGTTAAGGCTTCTCTCTCCGCCACATCGGCAGCGAGCGCTAGCACGCGTTGAACTTCGGTCTGTGTAGCCTTGATTTCTTGAGCCGCCCTCTCTAGCTGGCTGGGGGTGCGGGCAATCAGGGTGATATTGGCCCCCAGACTCGCCAGTCGGCAAGCGGTGGCTTTACCAATGCCACTCGATCCACCTGTAATCATGACATGGTGATGCTTAAAGTCCGTCTGCTGGCTCAAGTATGGTCCTCAACGATAGAAATCAATCCTGAGCAATCAATCCTGGAAGGTCCTCCTAGCGATGAACCATCTGTCGTAACAGATAATTCCATATCTCCGGAATGGGATGGCGAGGCTGACTCAGATAGGAGGTGTCCCCCGTAAAAGCCATGTCCCATTCTCCCTGTTTATGGACCAGTTTGGTTAACCCACAGGTGGGGAAGCGAACGGGAGGGTGTTGTTCGACTAATCCCCAAACAGCCCCCTTGCCAATCAATTCATGGGTGACAATCAGCAACGGTCCCGAGAAGGCATTTACCAAGTGCTGCATCGCTTGCCCTGCCCGGTCAAGCGCCTCAGCTTCCGTTTCTGGAAATAGGGGGATAATTTGGCTGTCATAGTGTCGATTAATTTGAGGAAAGCGATCAGCCATTTCATCTAGAGGCAAAGGATCAGGGCGACGCTTAAACAGCTTGGAACTCATATGTTCCCCCAGTCCCGCTTCGAGTTGGATAGGCAAATCAAGCGCCGTTGCTGTATGGGCAGCGGTAACGACAGTTCGCAAAAAAGGAGAAGCGACGATATGCTCAATTGCTTCTGATTGCAGACGTTCAGCCAGGTCTTGAGCCTCCACCACCCCAGCAGTTGAAAGTCCTGGATCATGAGGACGGTCTGCCTGTTTGCGCCAGCCTAAATCCGCATAATCCTGTCGATGGCCATGCCGTGCGATCCAAACCACTTCAGCCATGTTGGTGACCTCGATGAGCGCTCTTTTGTTACTCTAGCAGCGAAATAATGCGTGAGCGTGATTGCTCGGGGTTCTATCGCTCAGAAAACAGAGACGCATCCCAGAGACGATTATGATTTTTTAGAGTTCAGAGTTCCGCTGCTACTTAGCCTCAATGGAGAGCGTTAGGCAGGAATTTCAGTCTCTATATGCGCTAGAGCAGCGGCAAGGGTATCTACCGTTTGGCGAATTTGCGCTTCCGTATGGGTGCTGCTCAGGAAAAAGCGGAGTCTAGCCTCGTTTTGGGGCACCACGGGGAACGTCATCGGCTGAACATTAATGCCTTGGTGAAACAGCTGCTGCGATAGGTGGAGTGCTTTGAGGGTCTCTCCCACCATCACCGGAATCACCGCTGAACCATGACTGGTGCCAGTATTCAATCCTTTCTCTTTGGCCAAATCGAGAAACAACTGAGCTCGGGCATGGAGCTGCGCTACGCGTTCGGGCTCTTGCTTTAGAACTTGCAGCGCCGCCAAAGACGCAGCTGTATTGGCAGGGGTAATGCCAATGCTATAGATAAAGCCGGGTGCGGTGCATTTGAGGTATTCAATCAGGGACTGGGAACCGGCAATATACCCGCCACAGCTGGCAAAGGACTTACTGAGGGTGCCCATCCAAATATCAACGGTTTTGGGGTCAAGGCCGAAATGCTCGCTAATGCCCTGGCCATGTTCACCCAATACACCAATCGAGTGGGCTTCATCCACCATCAAAAAAGCTTTGTGGCGTTCTTTCAGTTCAATAAACTTGGGTAAATCAGGAATATCGCCATCGGCGCTGTAGACCCCTTCAATCACCACCAGAACTCGCTGATAGCGCTGACGATGCTGCTTTAAGAGCCTTTCTAGATCGGCTACATCATTGTGGGTAAAGGACATGGCCCGAGCGCCCGACAGCATACAGCCAAGGAAAATACTGTTGTGGCTATAGGCATCGTAAAGAATCAGGTCATTACGACCAAATAGATGTCCAATGGTTGTGACGTTGGTACCGTGACCCGCGACGTAGAGAACGGCGTCATCTACACCAATAAAGTCTGCAATTCCTTGCTCAAGTTCGAGGTGTAAGGGTTTCTCTCCAGAAACGGGGCGGCTGGCTGATACCGACGTGCCATAGCGATCAATGGCCTGTTTAGCTGCATCTGAAACCGTTGGATGTCCGGCTAGCCCTAAATAGTTGTAGCTGGAAAAGTTGATCAGCTCTTTGCCATCAATACAGGTTGTATCCCGAGCAATCCCTTCGTGAACGGAGAAATAAGGGTTGCGGATATCATTTGCCTGCAGTTGGGCCTGCTGTTCTTTGAGCTGAAGATATTCAGGATAGAGATCGAAACGATAGTGTTCGGGAGGAATCTCTGGTTCGGCATCTGCTTTCTGTTGCAATAATTCTGCCAGCAATTCACGCTTTTCTTCTGCGGAGAGATGATCCAGGGAATTAGACGAATTACTCATGGGCAACATTATGCTCTGACAACATTGAGTTCAGCAGGCCATCCACTTCGTCGTCACTCAAAACATCTAATTTTGATAGGAGTTGATCGGCATCTGCGGGTAGGGCTGACGTTGAGGTTGAACTGCCCTCATTATCAGCTACTAGGTGCTCTGATAATTCACGAATATTGGAATAATCTAAAACCAACATGGGATCCAAACGGCGGCCGAGAAAATGCTCCAGTTCACCTGAGATATTAACGACCTCTACAGAATTCATTCCGTAGTCAATAAAATCCACATCGATATCAATCTCTTCTGGACTCATTTCCAGAGAGGTTGCCAAGTGTTTGATTAACCAGGCTTGGATATCTGTCACCGTAAGAGAGGTTTGTGGCGCTGAAACAGCTTCTTGAGATTGGGTTTCAGCCACAGCGACCGTGCTCTGATAATTTTCCTGGATTGGCATATTGTTTTTACTCTAATTGCTTAAACAACAGGTTAAACCGAATTGTGAATTTAA
>NZ_JANQOY010000185.1 GCF_028285565.1 Acaryochloris sp. IP29b_bin.148 | reverse complement strand
CACACACAATCAGTTTGACGAACACCATTGGCTGAGGAGCACACAGGCATCCTCGCACAGAGTGGACTGTAAGCGGTTGACAAATCCCATGACTGGAGGTTGGCGTGGGTCTGAAGTCGAACGAGGTGTTGAGGGTCTAAAGGTAGAGTTGAGGCGGGCTGGCCTTGGGTCCCTACCAACTGACCTGTAGGGTCATACCACTGCAGGGATTGCAGGTCACGCACTAGATCTTCTTGATCGAGTTCAAGGCGACCGTCTTCAATTTCCAGTTCAAGGCTGCCCGCTTTCACTAAATTTTGCAGTCTTTGACTGACTTGATGGTGAAGGGTATAGGCGAAGGTGGTACGGATTGAGATCGCAAACACAACCATAATCCCAGCCAAAACCATCAAATAGGATCCTAAGAGCTGCAATCGAACTTTTCGAAACAATGCATAACCTCTAGGAATGAAGAAGCGGATTCAGACGATAGCCCACACCATAAAGCGTTTCGATCAGCTGGTCAGCCCCTCCGGCTGCTTTTAATTTACAGCGCAGGTTACTAATATGGGTTTTGACCGTGCCCTCACTAGAGGCGCGATCTAGCTCCCATAAACGATCTAGCAACATCGCGCGAGTAAAGACTTGCCCCGGATGCTGAAGCAAATGCTCTAGCAGAATATATTCTTTGGGCGTTAAATCGAGCAAGGTTTCACCATAGTGCGCATGATGGTGAATCGGATCCAGGCGCAGCTCACCATGCTCAAGAATGGAAGGTTGAATCTGAGGAGGACGACGACATAAGGCGCGGATGCGAGCAGCCAATTCATCTAACTCAAACGGTTTGACCACATAGTCATCGGCACCCGCGTCTAACCCCATCACTTTATCGGTCAAAGTATCCTTGGCAGTTAGCATCAACACAAACCCGCTATATCCTGAGCGACGCAGTTGTTGACAGAGACTAATCCCATCCAAACGCGGCAGCATGATATCTAATAGAATCAGCTCATAGTCAGCCGTTTGGGTATAGTGCCAGCCGCTTTCACCATCTGCTGCTACATCGACAACGTAATGTTGATGACGCAAATCTTCGGCTAGGGGCTTGGCAATCCGATCATCATCCTCAACTAGCAGAACTCTCATGTTTTGGGTCTCTCTGGATGAGGATGAATCGTGTTTATTTCCCAGATGGTAGCCATGAATTGTTCCTTTCTGCTCTGGAGCCTGTTGGGTGAGTCAGCAGCACAACTTGGCTTGGTATGGTCTGTGGGATGTGGAGTTTTCCGAGTACTCGTTTCATGACTGCTCTGAGGTGAACCAAGGGTGTTGCTCGCTGTAGATGACTCAATTGGTCCAGGACATCATCTTGATGAGTAACCTGCCAACCCCAAGTTTGAAAAAAGCCAGGTCCTTGATGGGGCGCAAATTTAAAAGCAGGTTCCCCATTCGCAATATATTGATCATAAAGGGTATGGCTGTATTGCCTTTGCCAACCCCTTAATACGGTCGGTGCAGCTAATTCTAATACCCACCAGCCGATACAGTGCTGTTGAATTAAATGGGCAGCGAGTTTAGCAACCTGATGCTCAGGCCAATACCCTAAGAGACCTTCAGTGATCACAAGAGCAGGTTTTGAGAGTTGATGGGTAATAGAGAAAAGGGAGCGTCTGAACGTTGAATCAGCTAAATCCCCTTTGATTCGCTTAAGGATGCATCGAGATTTGACCCCCAGGAGTTTTTGATGTTTGTACTCCAATATGTCTGGCAGATCGACGTCTAACCAGATCAAAGACGATGGAAGGTTCAGCCGATAAGGCCGAGTATCCAGACCTGCCCCTAAGTTCATCACAAGACCAATGTTGTCATGAGCAATTCGCTTTTGGACCAGCTTATCAATCAGATGAGTTCGAATCGCAATCACATCCGCATACGGTTGGGAATGTCCTAATAGGGCCTGAAAAAGTTGCCCTTGCCCACCCGCCAACTGTCGTGCCCAAGGATCCTGAAAAAGCGCGTCACTTCGTTCTGATTCCAATGCTCGATATAAAGCCACTAGGTAGGCAGATTCTGAAAGTTTGCTCATTGCAAACGTGGCATAAAGCCAAAAGAAACAGCCTTTACCGTAAGCAGTGAATGTCAAGAACTCGACAAGAAGTGTGAGGAGTAGGCAGCCATCGGTTTTCAAGGCACTCTCTTCATTCAGTCCCTACTCTCTGCAGGCGAGGATCCTTCTGCAAGGATACAGAGCGCAAAACATAGATGAGATAGAGAGATAGCACAGCTGCAAAAAAGCACCAGACTGAGACAAAAGCATAGTTGAAGAACAGATAGGTGACGATCATGGATAACGCCACTAGCCCCCCTAAAACTCTAAGCTGGGGGAACTTTGATAGACAAGCTGGCCCCACAACCATCAGTAGATAAATTAGGCGAGTCACATCACGAGGAAATATCCTGTCATAGAGCAACTGTGTTTGATATTGAATGGATCCATGGCTGATTTCGACCGTCAGCCAATCCGGGTAACGCCAAAACGGTCCATAAAGCGACAGGCCAAAGAAACAGCCAAATAAGAGCATCGCGATCAAGATCTTGCGTGCCCAAGGCCGATCTTCCTGTACCCAGACGGCAAAAGCGGGCCAAGCAGGCCAGATTCCATGGGAAAATCCAAAAAAGCCTAACGCACCGACTCGCACAAGATCGGCATGGTCTAAGTTCAACCACACTAGACCTTCAAAACTTTGCTGAATACTGAAACCGATTGGAATCACTGCCAAGGGCAACAGCTGTCTATCCTTAGCTTCAGCAATCTTGCTCGCGTAAATTCCCGCAGGGAAGAGCAACGCGGCAGCGGTAAAACTGGCAGTAGTAGAAAAGCACATAGGTCTAACCGGGGTCAAAGACGCCTATTCAATGCTGTCTCCTTAGCAACCGTGAGATCAGACATTGCTTTTATAAAGTTTAGGGCATTGGCAATAGGGCTTGATTTTTCACCAGTCCCTTCAACTCTGGATAGGGAATCAACAGCTCTGTCGGACCCATGACATAGGGGCCAATCTCATAGGTATTGAAGAAGAAGAGTAGTCCTTTAGGCGTCAGCGCAAAATTGCGATTGAGCTGGAATTTGCCATGATCAAACCAGAAACCTGCTGCCGTTAAACTTTCATTGGCTGTCAGTTCCTTAACTCGTCGAAAGTGTTTTTCCGCAATGGCATTCAGTTGTGGTGCATATCCCTTCACCAGTAGATCCGATAGCTGAATGGTTTTGCCCGTTTGAGGATTAAAGTTCCAATAGGTGCGGCTAGAGTTGGGGTGAGCCCCGCCGGTATACCAATAGTGGGCGTATTGGAGACTCAGCAGGTTGGGGCGATTATGAATCACCTGAACTTGTTTTTCATCCGCCCAAACCCCCTGCTGGGGAAACTGGCGAATCGCGCTTTGATAGTTTTGGAAGAAACGACCCATCGCCGCTTCAATCGTGGCAGGGGGCTGGTCTTCCGAGGCAGACTGCAATAGAAATCGCTGAACGGACGCATTAATGGCATCGATCGCACCTGAAGGCTGGGAACCTTGGGAGAAGACAGGATAGCTGACTTTAATTTGGGTACAGGGGGTTTTAGGCGTATGGGCGCATTTTCCGTCGGTTTTGACGGACTCGTTAACGGTATAGGTTGTGGCATAATGGCTGGCTCCAGAAGTCTCAGCTATCGCCTGACCTGCCGTCAGCACAGTAATAGCGCCTAAAACACCAATCATGACTGACTTACCTGTGATCCGCATCGATAACCTATCCCCTCAAGCTTCCGCACTTACTGTGCCCGATTAGACTCACACCCTAGCACTGAGAGATGGGGAGCAGGCCAGCGGTTACCGAAATTGAAATGGATTGGCTCTTTCAGGCAACGGCACGACTTACCCAGACAACACGCGCCGTTGAAAATCGAGGGCTTGTTGCTGATCAGGAATATGTCGGGCCAATACTTTCACAAAATCCATTAGCCTTAAATGAGGATCCTGAGCCAGGACGCGATCGCAAATCAGGGATGCGATCGGTCCAATAATTTCAGCTAACTCCTTTTGACAATAGGCAATTTCAAATTCATCTAAATGAAGCGGAACAGAGGGAGCTGGTGGAATGGGAGTCGTCTCCTGCACTAAATAGCCATTGACATAGCCGGCACCATTCTCAGCAGGAGGGGTTACGGTTCCCATCTCGCCATTTCCCATCTCGCCATTTCCCATCCCGCCATTCAGAGTTGAAGGATCCACCATAGCCACCGATGAGCCATTAGCAGAATGAGCCACCATGCCATTCGCTGGGGTTTCCCTGCGCTTAATCAGTTCGGTAGGCCGATAGCTGAGTTGAACCACTGTCGCATCATGATCAGGCGTCCGCAGCGAAGTCCGTAGCTTTGCTAAATGATGCTGAATATAGCGTTGAAGATAGCCAGAGGGGACATCTTGGGCACGAATCAACAAGAATACATCCTGAATACATTGCGTCAGAATCAAGTAACCTTCAAGGGCTTGGATCGTCACCCAATTGACTGCCTGCCAGTGGCACTGTTCAGAAATGCAGCCCGCAAGATGCAGCATTGAACCCGCCATGATATGGGTCGAAGCTTCCGAGAGACCAATGGGATGGGTCAACGGTTGACCTTGAGGAGAAACCATCACTGCACCTTGGATCTCAGTGGAGGCAGAAACAAAGTCAGTCAATAATGTCTCAATGGTTTCTTTATTCATCTTTTGGTTTATAGGCCCATTCAAATGGGATCGTAGGACCTAAAGTTCCCCCTTATAGCTATCTATCTTGTTTTGAGTAAAATTGCAAATATTGAGTGACAATTTTTTTTGGCTTAAATACAGTTTAGCTTAACATATTATAGTCTGCAAAACGTTGTCCAGAAAGGATTTGAGGGTGCTTTCTCAAATACAGTCTTCCGTTTTTATTTTCTTAAAGTGATTCTATGTTTTTACTCTTTCTAGCATAAAACGCATGCAATAATTGAATCACTTTTTTAGTTAATTGAATTAAGGTCCTTTTAGTGAATTAAATCAAGTTCCTGATTCAATATTAATTAATCTATTGTTTGAAGATTACTATTCTTGCAAAGAAAAAACATTTACAGTAAAGTTTTCAGGCTGTTTTATCTATATTTAAGTCATGTTATGCGTGTTCAAATTAAATACTTGGTGCTCTGGTCGTATAGCAACTGATAATTTCCCCTCATCAGCGATATAGTAAATTTATGAACTGATTGCAGCTGCTCAAATCGATATGATTAAGCATAAAGTCGTGATGATGGGGATGTGGGGGGTTGGTAAAACCAGCCTTGTCCGTCGTTTCGTCAATAGTATATATGATGAACGATATCACTCAACACTCGGCGTTAAGGTTGACAAAAAAGTCATCTCCTTGGAGGAAAAACCAGTCACACTTTTATTATGGGATATTGCCGGTGCAGAAGATCAGTTTTCCATTCCTCTTCATTATTTACAGGGAGCATCTGGGTATTTAGTTGTGATTGATGGTACTCGAAAAGCCTCTCTAGAATGTGCGTTAGACCTTATACAATTGATTGAGGACAAGATGGGCTCAGTCCCCTATATCCCGATCATCAATAAGTCTGATCTAAACTGGGAAATTACCGCTGAAGACGTTACCCGCCTGCTGGGTCATCAACAGCCCATATTTCAGAGCAGTGCCAAAACAGGCGAAAATGTCGAGGAAGCCTTTCTAGCATTAGCCAAGACTTTATAAAGTCTTTCTAGAGATCAATCACGGTCTCCGCTTGAGCCAGTTCAAAGTTCAGGCCCGTTTGCTCACTTTTACGCTGCAACGTTTCATCCCACCAGTTGCGCTCTAACCAGTCTCGGTTAGGGTCATGATGACCAATAAACGTATGCTTGACCTGACATCGCACAGCCATATCTAGCACATCCTCTATACAGCTATGTCCCCAATCCAAGCGGGAGATACCGTAAGGAGAACCAATGCCGAGATCTCCATCATATTCAATGCGTAAAAACTGGCCATCCCGATATAGAACATCTGCATTTACACTCTGCTGACACAGTCGTTCTTCTGCCTCTAAGCTGGCAATTTGCAAGGGATGATCTGGCTCTAAGCCTCGACGCAACTCATGATCGGTGCAAAAAATAAAAACTTTTCCACCTCGTTCAATCCGATAGGCCAAGCAGGGACTGGGATGGAAAACTTCAAAAGGGTATAGGGTTGTTTCACCAATTTGGATATGTTGACTGAGATCATGGTACTGGTGAACTAACTTGTCGCCCGCTGGTGAGGGCGGATCGACCTGGAAATCCCGAATCTCATAGGCGTAGAAGTGGGCAGGCATCAGCTCATAGCTCAGCGGGGTTTGGACCCCCTTGAGCCGAAAGTCGACTTGGTGAGAAAAAATGCCTAGTATCTGATCAAGGGCCTGTAAATATTGGCGGTTCGCATAAACATGGATATGGTTACAGGGGTCAAAACAGACTGCCGCTTGATCAAATCCTTCGGTGTGATCATAGTGAGAGTGGCTACCGAAAATATAGAGATGGCGATGATTATTGGCTATATTTTGGCCATCTCCCTCTAGATATCTCCATTTTTTGACAATGTCTTTGGCACAGACTCGAAATCCGCTCCCACAATCCAGCACAATATCAAACCCATCTGCTGTCTCAATGCGGATACAGGTCGTCCATCCTCCATAGATTCGTGCAGTCGGCATATCAAACTGTGCTCGATAAGCCTCCAATGTTTTGCGATTGAGAGGCCCCCCAATTAGTTCTTCAATGGTCGCGTTTAAGCGTCCCTCTGGCCCTGTTTGCTGCTGTAAATTTGTAAAGACCTGGTTCAGTAATTCACAGTCTGTCACTTTTTGATAGGCTTGCCGATCCTGTAAGGAAGGATAGATGGATCCACTGCCTTGTACACCATAAAAGTGAATTCTCAGGTTTTCGATGTCCTTCATGACGCTAGTCCATAGATCTGTAAATAGTTCATCAGTTATCCGTATGGAGTGAATCCCTTAAATTGCCACTGGAAAGGTTTGGCCATTGTGTGATTGCAATATT
>NZ_JANQOY010000174.1 GCF_028285565.1 Acaryochloris sp. IP29b_bin.148 | reverse complement strand
GCGGGTGAAATTGTGATTCTCACGGGTCCTTCTGGATCAGGGAAGACAACATTACTCACATTACTGGGAGGCTTAAGGGCAGCCCAAAGCGGCAGTCTCCAGATCCTTGACCAGGAAATGCTGGGAGCCTCGAAGCAGCAGCTCAGCCAACTCCGCTGTCATATTGGCTATATTTTTCAGGCCCACAATCTGATGAGCTTTCTAACGGCCCAGCAAAATGTGCGTATGTCCCTGGAACTACATGACGCTTTTTTGGAGCAAGACTTAGATGCGATCGCAGCCAACATTCTCAGCGCAGTCGGCTTAGAGGAACGCATCAACTACTATCCCGACGAACTTTCCGGGGGACAACGCCAGCGAGTCGCTATTGCCCGTGCCCTCGCCAGCCATCCTAAAATCATCCTGGCGGACGAACCCACTGCCGCTCTGGATAAAAAGTCTGGACGGGACGTGGTTGAGATTATGCAAAAACTTGCCCGAGAACAGGGCTGTACTATTCTTCTGGTCACCCACGACAACCGAATTTTGGACATTGCCGATCGGATTATCTATATGGAAGATGGACGGTTAGCCCCGATGCCGCAGATGGATGCGATCGCAGCCTAGCCAACAGTCCCCCAACGAGGAGGCAAAAGTCTTCGATTGCAAAATATCGAAAGATTGGTTTTGAATCGTTAAACGTTACTATCTTGAAATCGCACAATCCGAACTCAATAGCACTTCGTTCTTTAAGTGTAATGACAGGGCTGGATAGCTTTCCCACTCTTGACTCTATCATTTATGCTCTTATCTAACCTGCCTTCTTAAATTATCAGAATCTCCAACTTTAGTTATAGATTTAAAACCTTTATTGTCATTTGTTACTGGTATGAAATCAGAGGAATTTTTCAATCAAAAGAGAATAAATGAAACCTTAAATTAGTGTTAAACATAAATTTCACTAAGCGTAAAAAAATTAAAGTAATTTTGCGAAGAAAATTAAAAAAAGTTTTTTTTATATTGCTTCGACTATACACAAAATATGTATTTCCTAATATTTAATATCAGGAAATATCAAGCAAATCTATCGAAGAAGTCTTTTGTAGTTTCCTTCGTGCTTTTCTGGGTTGGCTTGTTTGTTTTTCATAAAATCTGTTTTTGTATTTTAAAGAGAATGATTTAATAGAGAGTATTTAAAGCCATTTTGATTATTTTGCCTTAACAAAGGCAGAAGTCTATATTTACTGACTAAACATTTACAGTATGTTTTGTATGGTTTGCATGCAAAAAAGTGATCTATGTATTGATTTTTCTATAAATAGGGGGACTTAATAGTATGACAATGCCTAACTTTCTAATTATTGGTGCTGGTAAATCTGCAACTACTTCTCTTTACTACTATTTAAAACAACATCCACAAATCTTCACTAGCCCTCGTAAAAGAACCCCGTTTTTTTGCTTATGAAGATGAAGAGTTATCTTTTCAAGATCCCAGTAGTTCGAAAATAAGTTGCGTTACGAATCTTGAGGATTATCGTTCTCTCTTCAAACAGGCATCTAATGAGATCGCGATTGGAGAAGCATCTACATGGTACTTATCCAGTCATAAAGCTCCTCAAAGGATCTATCACCACATCCCTGACGTCAAGCTAATTGCTATGTTACGAGATCCAGTAGATAGAGCTTATTCACATTTTCTCCATTTAATACGTGATAAAGTTGAGCCCATTACAAGTTTTTCGCAGGCTATGTCTGCTGAGGATCTTCGAATTGAACATAACTGGTCACCGCACTGGCATTATAAGCAACAAGGATTCTACTACTCTCACTTACAACGCTATTTTGACCTTTTCGAGCAAGATAAAATTAGAGTCTATCTCTATGAAGACTTTACTAATAATCCCGTTGAAGTGCTGAAAGATATATTCAGTTTCCTAGGTGTCGAGGAAAGTTTCGTGCCAAATATGTCTATTAAATACAATATATCTGGCTTACCTAAGAGCAACAATATACACCAGTATCTAATGAAAAGATTTTGGAACAATAAGCGACCCAAAAATGTTCTGGATCGCTTATTGAATCTGGAATTTAGTCAATATATACAGGCCAAGATTATACAACTGAATCTTAATCGAAAGCCTAAACTATCGCCTACACTAAGAAATCAATTTATTGAAGAATATCGAGAGGATATTTTGAATCTTCAAGATCTAATTGGGAGAGATCTCTCCTCGTGGTTAGCTGCAAATTAGTATAATCTGTCTAGAATTCCTGTCTGATAGTTCTTATGGATGCTAAGGATGTTCATCACAGATACATTAAAATCTTATAATTCTAAGGCAATCAAAAAGATATTAAATCTTCCTGATGCATCAAGAAGATTTCTCCAAACATATACATCTCGAATTTATCCTAATCCCATCATAATACTTGGGCATGCTAAATCTGGAACAACTGCTATTGCTAAGCTTTTAGGTGAAGTGAGTGGTAAATCTGTCACAATTGACCCGATTTTCCGGATTGATCCTGAGGGAGTGCTGAACCATCAACTTTTTAATAGAGAGCTTGCTTTATCTACCCTAGTTCAATCATATAAGTTTTACTTTTCGACACCTTTATGGAAAGATCCAAAGCTGACATTTTTTTATGATGAATTACGTCAGTTTTTCCCTTCTGCAACGTATATATTTGTTATTCGTGACCCCAGAGATACTATTCGAAGCTTCCTCAATCGTCGAGGTATTCCTGGAGATCTAGATAATTTGCCTTCGCCATTAGAAGAAAAAGCAGGTGGTATCGCGAGGCTCCCTATCGTAGCTGGGAATAATTATATAGAGCGGCTAGCCAATCGTTGGAACTGTGCAACGGATGTCTACTTAAATCACCCAGATGATTTCTGTTTAGTTCGCTACGAAGACTTTTGCTTAGATAAGCCTGGCACAATTGCTAGCCTTGCTAAAAAAGTGGGTTTACATCCAACGAATGATCTTGCTGGACACCTCAATAAACAATATCAACCTAAAGGGAACCACGCGGTAAGTTGGTCGAAATTTTATAAATCCTCGCACTTACATAGCATAGAGACTATTTGTAAGGAACGAATGGATCACTTTAACTATCAAGTTTCAAAGTAGACTAAAAAACACTCTTAATTTCTTTCTGTCGGGCTGGCAATCCATCTACTGGGACAATAGCAAATAGATCGGTTGTGTCTCCAGGTTTGGTTAGTCGAATCCTGGCAAGCTCCACTTTGCTCAGGTAAGGTCTAAGATTGTGGCTTCCCGCCAAGTTCAACCACCTCAAAGGATACCAGGTCTTCCCAGTGGGCAATCCACTCATCAAATAAGGCTGAATCAGCGGTTTCCATCAATTGAAAGCATCGATTCCCTTCCGCTTCTAGCCAGCTATCTAAATACTTTAGCCCCGGCGGTAACAGACGACCTCGCCGATAAAAACGGTCGTACGCGAGGGATCGGCAATTAGGCTTGAATGTCTCAATCACCATAAATTTTGGCATCCTCAACCTCAATAGCTATTCAGTCTTATGTTGGCTGATTTGACTGGCTTCCCAACCTAGCAGTGCTGCTTTGCGATCGCATCCCCATCGATATCCTCCCAGTTCTCCTGTTCCTCGAATCACCCGATGGCAGGGAATCAAATAGGCGATGGGATTACGGCCTACAGCGTTGCCAATGGCCCGAGCGGCAGTGGGTTTGCCAATGGCGGTGGCTAAGCCTTGGTAAGTAGTCAGTTCACCCAAGGGAATTCTGAGTAGGGCCTGCCAAACCTGAATTTGAAAGTTGGTGCCTTTGAGGTGGAGAGTTAGGAGTGAGGAACGAGAGGTGTGGAAGATTTGATTGCACACTTTCTCCGTTGCCGTTTGTTCACGAGTAATTTTGGCCTGGGGCCAGTCTGCCTGGAGCTGCTGGAGGGCGGTTTGTTCGTCGGCATTATGCAAAAACTGGATGTTGCAGATGCCACGGGAGGTAAGGGCGATCAAGCAATATCCAAAGGGGGTTTCATGGATACCGTAGTGGATGTTTAGCCCCGCCCCCCCTGCTCGGTATTCTCCGGGGGACATGGCTTCTAGGGTGACAAATAAATCGTGGAGTCGACCGGGGCTGGATAGTCCTGATTCGGCGGTTAGCGCTAGCAGGTTCTGGGACTGATCGATCCTCGATTTTGCATAGTCTAGGGTCAGGTATTGGAGAAAGCGTTTGGGGCTAATCCCCGCCCATTGGGTGAATAATCGCTGAAAGTGATAATCGCTGAGGTTGATGTGCTGGGCGATGGTGGAGAGGTTGGGTTGCTCTAGCTGATGTTGGCGGATAAAGGCAATGGCATCGGCGATGCGATCGTAGGTTTCAACATTGCTTGCGATCGTTGCAGGGGAAGGCATGTTACTGCGCAATTGTTATGTCATTTCTTTCTACGGTATCGAGAGTTGGTATCAAACACCACCCGTTTCTTGCTTAGTTAGATTCGTGAGGCTAGGGATGGTGAATACGAGTCGTAGACAGGATACACCCTTCTAGAACAGTTCTCGCTAATTCAATCAAAAATATATAGAAGTCAAAAGTAATGTAGTTTACTCAAATTTCTGAGATCACTGTCTGGGCTTAAGGGTTTAACTCAAGTTGTTGTAATAAATTCGCTACAGTCACACTATTCGCTAGTGCTTTCAGCCTCATCGTAATTCTCTGAATTGCGTAAGGTATCATTCACTGATTTTTCTACCACTAATCATAATAGTAATTCTTGGAAAGCAAAATAAAGATAATCATCTAATTATATAGACTACAAGGTATCAGCTCTAATCATAAGTACTAACATCCGATGCAGTAGTTTTCCTATAAAATCTATCTTTAGAGTTGAGATAAATATTCAATATATTATGAATTTCTTATGTCAGGACACTAAAATAGTGTTAACTCTTATTAAATATATCGACCAAAAAATAATATAATGCAATTATCTAATATGAGGGAGTATTAATTCAACTATTACTTTGTCAAAGTCATAATTTATTTTTTCTATTTTTTTATCCTGGCTTCTATTTTTCGTATTTTGATATCATTAGGAATAATTAACGTAACCGAAAAATATCTTTATTTTGTTTGATAAAGAAATAGAAGCTATCTTCTGAAAGCCATGCTAGATAAAGCTACCATAACAATTTGCCAGAAGATATAGATTAGCCTACCAGTTTGCTGATTTTTTAATTTGGAGAAAATTATATGCCAGCAGCTAAGACACCTTGGAAGTTAAGCAATCATTCTAGCCAGAGCACATATAACGATACATCCGCTGCTGTGATTGATGATCAAGCTTCCCAAGAATTAGAGATTAGTAATGTCATTGATTTTAGCAACTACCACGAAGGGAGGAAGTGTTCTCCATGGCGAGTTATTTCTTCAAATGATGGTTTGAGAGGATCTGTAGCAGCTCAGCATCCTTGGAAAGTATCTAATACACCTCTAGTAGTAGACGACAGTTATACAACAGACGATGCATCTTTCACTCCCAGTCACAACGCTCTCAACGAAGAAGCTTTAGCTTGGCGATTAGGGCAATTAACTGATGAGGTTTCTGAAGATAATAGTTCTAGGCTTCAAGAAGCCTCTAGAATTGGGAAACAAGATTTTGAAATTAATTCACCATCTCAACCCTATTCAAAGAGTTTGAATATTCAGGTTGGTAATGCAAACAGAGACTTAATTCAAATTGGCCGGGACTACATAAGATATATCAAGGTCCAAATCGACTCTGGTAATTTCGGCGTTGTTATTGTCAACACTATTGTGATTCTTTTAGTCACCGGTGGCTTGGCAGGTGGGATCTATGCACTTGCAGGTACCCCAGGCAAGACAGGCGCACAGGGGCTGCAAGGGGAACGTGGAGAGCAAGGCATTCAAGGACCTAGGGGATTGCATGGACTACAGGGAGAGCGTGGACTGCAGGGAGAGCGTGGACTACAGGGAGAACGTGGACTGCAGGGAGAGCGTGGACTACAGGGAGAGCGTGGACTACAGGGAGAACGTGGACTACAGGGAGAACGTGGACTACAGGGAGAACGTGGACTGCAGGGAGAGCGTGGACTGCAGGGAGAGCGTGGACTGCAGGGAGAACGTGGACTACAGGGAGAGCGTGGACTACAGGGAGAGCGTGGACTGCAGGGAGAGCGTGGACTACAGGGAGAACGTGGACTACAGGGAGAGCGTGGACTACAGGGAGAGCGTGGACTACAGGGAGAACGTGGACTGCAGGGAGAGCGTGGACTACAGGGAGAGCGTGGACTACAGGGAGAGCGTGGACTACAGGGAGAGCGTGGACTACGTGGACCAAGAGGGCGAGACACACGACAGACAACAACTGATTCACTTGAACTAAGGAGGCTGGAATCTGAATTTTCTACAACTGAAGAAAGTCAGAGAGTCTTGGAAGATTATTCACAAGAAACATCTAATTCAGGTGGAGCAAGATTGATATGAATCAAGTGAACGAGACGAATAGGTCAATGCAGAAAGCAAAGGCTGGTCGTGACAGCATCATAGTTGGGCATGATTATGAGAAAAAAACCACTATAAATATCAGTTTTTGGATCTCAATACTGGTAATAGTCGCGTTAGGTTCTTATGTTGCATTTAAAACTGATGCACTTGACACATTATTTCCTCGGGACGATCAGAGTACCGAGTCCATTCCTAATAAGTAAATCAAGAAATGATTTATGGGAATAAATTAGAAGCTTTCTGATCTTTACTAAAAGCCACCTACCACCTAAAAGCTGATGTATCAGCAATACAAATAGAACAAATGCCTTATCGGGAATCACTTAGCACAAGTCATCCGGGTTATCTCATTCTTCTTATAGATCAATCTGCATCAATGGCAGACCCTTTACCTGGAGGAGGTGTCAAAGCTGATGAGTGTGCCAAAGCAGTTAATAGAGTGCTTCGTGAAATCGGATTAGCTTGTACTGTAGGTGAAGATGTAAAAAATAGGTGCGACGTTTCCGTTATTAGTTATGGAGCAGAAGGAAATGCAATAAAAAATGCTCTACCTGGTTTATTAGGCTCAAAACCAATCGTTACTATGCAAGAACTAGTCAATAATGTTAAAGACATAGTAACTGTTAAAAGAAAAGTATCAGATGGAGCCGGAGGCTTAGTTGAGATTGATGATGATTTTCCAATATGGATAGAACCATCTGCCTTCGGTAGCACGCCAATGGGAATGGCTTTTCTAAGTGCTAGCAAACTTGTAGAAACTTGGACTAAAAGCCACAAGTTGAGCTTCCCACCAATTATTATTAATATTACAGATGGAGAACCTAATGATATTACAGCTGCCAAAAATGCTGCTCACAAACTAATGAATTCTAGAACTAATGACGGTCAAACCTTAGTTCTAAATATACATATTTCAGCTTCTCAATTAAATCGAGTTGAATTACCATCAAAAGTAGAAGAACTACCAGATAAATATTCTCATTTTCTATTTGATATATCTAGCGCACTACCATCAGTCATGGTTGAGCGTGCTCATGTTCTAGGGTTTAATCCAAAGCCTATGGCTAGAGGGATGGTTTATAACGCTGATGCTGAAGCGATGATTCGCTTACTAGATATTGGAACGCGTGCCAACTTAAGATAACTCTAGTTTTTAAATATCTCTACAGAAAACATTCACTAAGTTATTTACAATACTACATCTAAAAAATCAGGTATTGGATAAGAATGGATAACTTAGTTTATATATTTTCTATCCCAAAAGAAGGCGAGTCACAGGAAAATAACCAAGATGCTGCATGCTGTAACGATGGTGGTACTTTACTTGCTATAGCAGATGGCGTTTCATCCTCACTATTTTCAAAAGAATGGGCACAAATTCTAACTAGAAAGTTTTGCCAAAATACTTATATCTCTCTAAAAGCGCTCCATAAACATTGGTATTACTGGCTTCATCCTCTACAAGAAGACTGGAGAAATTTTTATCTTTCAAAAGTCGCTTCTCTACCTTGGTATGCAAAAGGATCAACTCATAAAGATCATGGTTCAGCTACTTTTTTAGGATTAAAAATACATAAATATGCAAGCAATAAAGGCTATTGGGAAGCTATTTCAATTGGAGATAGCTGCTTGTTTCAAATACACCCCAAGGAAAAAAAGATTAGCTCTTATCCACAAATAAAATCTCATGAATTTAGCAGTGTTAGTGTATGTACAAGTAGCCTTCCTGAGTATAATTCTCGCATACCAAATCTTTGGACAGGAGAATATGATAAAGGTGACTATTTTATATTAGCAACAGATGCCATTGCGCAATGGATAGTTAAGAGTTTAGAAGAGCAGAAATTTGATGAAAATTTCACCAAGATCAATAATAGTGAACAATTCTCAGACTATATAGATCATTTAAGAGTACAAAAAGAGATTCATAATGATGACACAAGTATAGTACTTGCTTTTCCTAAAAGATGCTCAATCACAAAAACAAAGCTATACTCAAATAACAAAACACAAGCTATAAATCAGCAAAATAAATTTTATTATATAACAAATACCAAGCCTATTCAACATAAGAATTGCCAATCTGAAAATTCACAAAAAACAATATTTTCTAAATTTCAGCGTATTCTTTTTGAAAAAAGAACAAAAATAGCCACCATAACCTCGGTACTATTTTTGCCTTGTAGATTATACATTTATTTACTACTGCTAGTAATTATGGTTGTTGGCATTTTTACTTTTCATAAAAAGCATTTTTTATTTGAAGCTAACTTTAACAAAAAATCAGGATACATTGAGTATTTCATAACGGAATCACGGCCATATAGAATATACCAGAAAAAGGAGTCAAAAAGCTTGTCAGAAACGCTTTCTGGGGTTCTATGGTTTAAGACCTCAGACTCTGGAACAATCTGGTTGCTTGCAGCAGATCTCGACTTTGAGTTAGCAACTAAAAAACCTGGATCTAATCTCATAAGAATTTCGCAAGCGACTCCTATTTATGAACAAAATTTTGATCTCACAACAGAATATTACCCAATAGTTGGTTACTTATTCAAAGGTTCATATTTCTACGAGACACGAGAGAAATACACTGACAATTTTAAAATATTTTTTAAAGACACTTTATCAGACAATCTTTATTGGGTAAAAATAAAGCTAGAAAAGTGTAAAAAGGGATCAGGCTATTCATTGTCTCACAGTAACACAAAAAAAGATAAAAGAAAAAGCCTCAGTAAAGATAATAATCCAAGTAGATGTTAACTACAGTTTAGGAAATACTTTAGTGTAATGACTTTAACTTATCCTACAAGAAGTGAATATGTAAGTTCGATTAAAAATCCAGAGTTCGCATTTATGAAGAAAGATATCATTACAAAAGTGGACAAATTTCTTGATAAATCTCTGGTGGCAGGACAAGTAGCTACGCTAATAAATAATGCTGGACAAGAGGTGATATGGTTCGCTTCTGGTAATTTTGCCTGTGTCTTTAAATATAAAACTTACTCACCTAACCAAACATGGGCAGTTCGATGTTTCTTGAAGAGTAAATCGGATGTGATTGAGCATTATGAAAAGCTTACTAAGTATTTTAGTAATATTTCCTGTAAGTCATATTTTGTGGATTTCAATCTTGCCAAAGAAGGTATCCGTGTAAACGGAAATATCTATCCAATTCTCAAAATGGAGTGGATAGAAGGGCAAAATCTAAAAGACACTATCAAGCATTATTTAGGTAATAGTAGGAAGTTAAGAGAGCTAGCAGATGTTTGGCTGCAGCTAACTCAAGATTTGTTTATTAATAGAATTGCTCATGGCGATTTGCAACATGGAAATATTTTAGTCCTTGAGGACAAAGGTTTTAATCTTAAATTAATTGATTATGACAGTCTCTACTTTGAAAGATACAGTGGAAAGGTTGTTGATGAAATAAAGGGGATTCCTGGATACCAACATCCTTGCAGGAACTATACTGATAACCAGTGTATTGAAATCGATTTTTTCTCTACTATAGTCATATATTTATCTATATTAGCTTTGGCAGAGTATCCTGATTTTTGGCAGACTTATAATATTGAAAATTCAGAAAGACTTCTATTTTCAGAGGCAGACTTTGTTGATCCTGATGACTCTAATTTATTCAAAAGGTTATTAGATTCAACTTTAGAAATAAGTAGTTTATCCTCAACACTGTATAGGATTTGTAAACTCACAGATATTTCTAAAATTCCTCCGCTTTTCACAGCTTTATATAGTGGTAGTATCCTAGAAGAAATACAGCCACGAATAGAACTAACACTACCTTCATCTGATGAATATTTCTATAAAGAAACTAATGATAATCATGAAAATTTATCATCTACGAATCAATTGACACCTGTTTCTAATAGAGATAGAAACATAGACTTCACTTATGATAAGCAGCAAAGAAAATCTAGTAGATTTTATTGCATAGCTAATAGTATTATTTTGCGAAGAATCTCTAGACGCTCCCTGATTAAATGGATTGGAGGTATTGCAGGCTTATTTGTTTTAGGTGGCTTGTTGTTTTCTTTCTTGGAATTAGATAAGTTGAGAGATGCAAAAGCGTTTATTGAAAAATCAGATCATTTTAAGAATTCTAAAAACTATTCTGCATGCGTATCTATGGCTCAAGATGCTCATGATATTCATGAGGCAAATTATTTCATTAGAGATAATGAGATAAAAGATAAGGCAGTGTCTCTTTTTGGGATATGTCAGTTGAAGGTGGATAGCGATCACTTATATAATGCTGGAGTATATGCAGAAGCAAATTCCTATATAGAAACTATTCAAGAAGCACAGCAAGTGACAGATTTTGATCAAGATATTTACACAAATGCTCAGGTTTTAATCAGAGACTCAGTTAATGCAATCACAAATTCTGCTGAGGAAAAATATAATCAAGGCGAACTGAAAACTGCAATTGAGAATATGACACCCTTAATAGATATTCTTATCGAGGGTAGTACTTATCATAGAAAGGCTAATAATATAGTAAATGAATGGAAATATACATGGAGTAAAAATTCCGAAAACTTCAAGATAGCCCAACATAAAGTTGTAGATTGCAAACATGTATTAGAAGCAGAGAAAATAGCAAGCTCTCTCACTACTGATTTCTATAGAAATAAGGCAGAATTTATATTTAGGATGGTTGATGATTGCAAACATGCTCCCATCCTAGAATTAGCCAAAAACTATCAAGGTGATGGGGATTATAATGCAGCTATTTCTGAATTAAAAAAAATACCTAAAAGCTCTAAGCATTTTACTAAAGCTAGTAATTTGCAAATTCTACTAAAAAGAGAATATGACAAAGTTGACTTGGACTTGAGGAGCTTTCTTAGACAGTACTTTTATCTCATTAGTAGCGACAATGATGAAAACTATGAGACTGCATTTAATAACTACCTTAGCGATAATTTTAGAAAAAAAAGAATTAGAGGTAATCCAAGCAACAAGTATAACGCATACAAACATTACTGGAGTCCGCTCGATGTTAGCTTGGTAGAAATTAATATAACTGAAGTAAGATCTAATTATATTAGAGCAAGTGTTGAAGTTGAGATTGCCAATAAAGAAACTGATGCTACTTCTCCTCAAACTTCAACTTTTGATTGGTGCTTTACGAGAACTTCTTCATCGTTCAAATTTGACAGTTGAATTATCTCTGGTTCTACCGGAGGCTTGTCATGCTTAAATCTAACTAGTGTGATATGCAACTTATGTTTGTTAGTTACTCCGCTTGTAATACTATCTATGCAAGGGTTGTAACTTGAATTGAGTATTTAGAAAGTTCTTCTTACTCTCTGCTCGGTAGCCTTCAAAGAGAGTATTCTCATTATTTCCAGGAAGAAATAGGCACTTCATGCCTGTTAAGGGACTGAAACAACGTAAACTCGTTGCAATTAAAGTTACACATCACGTTAGTAAGGTACTCTTTTGGCCACAACGTAACGGTAAGGTTGACTCAATTTAGGTAAGCCCTTGACAGAGCCGGGAGATTACTTTTGGTCCACACGCTAAGTCTATGTGCTCAGCATTTCTTATTCATAAGCTATGATTATTCATGATTTAAACCTGAATAGTTAGGAGTTTTTCTTCTAAATGTTTACTGTGAGGATTTCCCCTTCTCGCATAGAATTTGGGTAGTGACGGTTTACTGAGGGTTGTATGCCCCACCCCCAACTACAAGAACTCACCTCAAAACTCAATAGTGGGAACACGCGCGATCGCATATTGGCATTGGTCGCCTTACGAAACCTTCCTACCCCCGACGCCGTGCCGCTGATCAAGCAAGGTCTCTATGATGACGACTTGCCCGTGCGATCAATGGCCATTCGCTCATTAGTCAGCCATTCCACTGCTGAGTCCTTACCTTTATTGGTGCGCCTATTAGAAGATCCAGCGTATGAAATTCGGGCCGGGGCAGCCGGGGCCTTAGGCCAATTAGGGGATGATCGGGCCGTACAGCCGCTCACCAGAGCGTTTTTAGAAGACACTGATTGGTTGGTGCGCTTTAGCGCTGCCGTTTCCCTGGGGAATTTACAAGATCCGCGGGCCTATCAGGTGCTCTTGCAGGCTCTCAACCATCCAGAAGGAATTATTCAGCAAGCTGCGATCGCAGCCCTGGGCGAAATTAAAGCCATTGATGCTATCGACGCCTTATTGCAGTTTGTGCAATCGGAGGATTGGATGGTGCGCCAGTGTCTAGCAACGGCCTTGGGGCATCTCTCCAGTCAGAAAAGTCGGTCTGCCCTTAACTACTTAGCGAAGGACGATCATCCGCAAGTTGCCTCAGCCGCCACCACCGCCTTAGCACAACTTCATGGCGTGTAGGATTGTCATCACTGGCGTCACCCAAGGGCTGGGCAAAGCCCTGACGATTGGGTTAATTCAGCAAGGGCATACCGTCTGGGGATGTGGTCGAACAGCAACTGCCATTGATGATCTCGCCCAGCAGTTTGCTGCTCCGCACGATTTTGCAGTGGTGGATATCTCCCAGGCTCAGCAGGTCCAAGCTTGGGCCGAGCGACTTATGGAGAAGGGGGGAACGCCAGATATCGTGATTAACAATGCAGGGCAGATTAATGACGTGGCGCCACTATGGGAAATTGCAGACCAGACCATTAGCCAGGTCTTGGATGTCAATATCAAAGGTACCATCCACGTTATCCGCAGCTTTCTGCCCCGTATGGCTATACAAGGTCAGGGGATTATCGTTAATTTCAGCTCTGGATGGGGGCGATCGACATCACCTGGCGTTGCGCCTTACTGTGCGTCTAAATGGGCCATCGAAGGATTAAACCGAGCGCTGGCTCAGGAGGTGCCCGCTGGCATCGCTACGGTTGCCTTGAACCCTGGCATTATCGATACCGAAATGCTGGAAACCTGTTTCGGTGAGCAGGCCCATCATTATCCTTCGCCGACTGTATGGGCACAACAGGCCGTCCCGTTTATCCTGAATCTTTCTGCTCAGGATAATGGTCAGGCACTCACTGTTCCGCACTGAGTCAACCCCTGACGATGGCGGTGAAGACTGCTACAAAGTGAAGAATAGATTGAAATGATCGCGATATTAGCATGACCGCAGCGCCTTTTTCTTTAGCTGATTTAGCCGCTACCCAACGCTTAGGCATGATCCTGGGCCAAACCCTCCCTGCTGGCAGCGTTATTCTCCTGGAAGGGGATCTCGGATGTGGCAAAACCTCTCTGGTTCAGGGACTAGGCCGAGGGCTAGGGATTACTGATGCGATTGTGAGCCCGACGTTTACGTTGGTCAATGAGTATCATGAAGGCCGGGTTCCCCTGTATCATCTTGACCTCTACCGTTTAAACCCTCAGCAAGTTGATGAGCTGTATATAGAGACTTACTGGCAAGGGGTTGAAGTGCCTCCAGGAATAGTTGCCATCGAATGGTCTGAGCGTCTCTTGCATCGTCCATCTGCCTATTTATGGATTGAACTCCAGCATCAAGCAGCGTCTAGACAAGCTGCGGTGAGCACAGTAGGGAATGTTCAATGCCCTGATATCCCCCAATTACGACGTGCCATAGAGGACAATCCTGACGAGTGCCTTTAGATGTCGAGGGTTGGGTATATTGAGCTGGGATATCGAATCTATGGGGAAACCGTCTTGTTGTGCGGTGACGAAACGGCATGCATCAGCCTAAACATCCTTTGAGACGACAACGCTTGCGAGGGCCACGGGCGCGCAAGCGTATGACTTGGCAACGACGGGGCCGCTACTTCTATTTACGATTTATCCGCTTGCAAGGCAGTCCAGATGCGATCGCACGCGGTCTGGCAGTGGGTGCTTTTGCAGGTATGTTCCCTATTTTTGGATTTCAGATCCTTTTCGGTGTCTTTTTAGCTGCCTGGGTGCGTGGAAACAAGTTAACTGCAGCAGCGGCCACTTGGATTAGTAATCCCTTTACTTACTTACCCCTTTTTGCCTTCAACTTTCGGGTGGGCCAATGGTTGTTGCAGGCCAAGGAATTTGAGTTTGGGCAGCTCCAACAATTGCACTGGCAAGAACTTTTGGCCCTAGGACCGAATTTTATCGCAACTTGGTTGGCAGGCTGTTTTGTGATGGGGTGTTTAGCGGGTGTAATTGGTTACATCGTTGGCCTATGGCTTATTCTGCGCTTAAGACAGAACCACTCTTCTCGCCAGGGCAAAGGTTAAGGAGCCGTGCTTGGACAGATCTGCTGAGCAAATCCACTACACTAAACAAACAGCGTTGAACGGTACAGTTACATTCAATGGTTGCCAATGCCCTCCACTGGACCACCTGGGACCTTAATGCCATGCCGGATGAGGGTGGTTGGAAACGGTATGCAATTGTTCTGCTAGTGAGATGGGGAAACGCTCTAATGCAAAAGGCAGTGGGCATACTGAGTTGTTCTCTGCATAAATAACTCATGGGTGGATCGTTCAGCCTCATCTGGTCCAGGACGACGCTGAATAAAGGTTCCATCTGGCTGTAAATCCCAGGCTTGGCGATTATCAGAGAGCATAATCTCTAGTAACTCCCGTAGCTCCGCGACCAGGGCTGGATCCTCAATGGGGACAACCGCCTCCACCCGGCGGTCCAAATTACGCTGACGCCAGTCCGCACTGCCAATTAATACCGTTGGTTGTCCTTGGTTATGAAAATAAAAAATGCGGTCATGCTCCAAAAAGCGACCAATAATACTGATGACGCTAATATTGGTGCTGACTCCCTCTATGCCAGGCTTAAGACTGCAAATCCCCCGGACGATTAGCTTGATTTTGACGCCTGCTTGAGAGGCTCGATAGAGGGCTCGGATGATTTTCGGATCGACAAGGGAATTCATCTTGGCGATGATGCGACCCGCATTCCCTTGCCGTTGGTGATCCACTTCGCGATCAATCAATTCCAAGATGCGATCGCGCAAATTCACTGGAGCCACCAACAGCTTGCGATAGCTCTGATGCCGAGAAAAGCCCGTTAGGTAGTTAAACAGATCCGTCAGATCGGCCCCCAGTTCATCTCGACAGCTCAGCAACCCTAAGTCCGTGTAGAGGCGAGCCGTTTTCGGATTATAGTTCCCCGTGCCAATATGGACATAACGGCGAATCTGCTTGCCTTCCCGCCGCACCACCAGGGCAATTTTGGTATGCGTTTTAAGCCCTACGAGTCCATAGACCACATGGACGCCAACTTTTTCTAACTTTCTGGCCCAGACAATATTATTCTCTTCATCAAACCGAGCTTTGAGTTCCACCAGGGCCACCACCTGCTTACCGTTCTCCGCTGCCGCTATCAAACTGCTAACAATGGGAGAACTGGCCAGGCCGCCATCGCCTGCAGTGCGATAAAGGGTCATCTTAATCGTCAGCACATTCGGATCATGAGCGGCCTGGGTAATAAATTTTTGCACCGTGGCCGTAAAGGAATCGTAGGGATGATGAACAAGGAGATCGCCCCCCCGAATCACTGAGAAAATGTCGGTGGGATGTTCCTTGATACTTTTCTCCGCATGCCCATTGACCGTCGCCACCGGCACTTCTAGCGGCTCCACCTTGCGGAGCCGTGATGGCACGATCGGAGTCCAAGGGGCCTGCTGTAAATGGGGGAAAGGCAGAAACGCCAGCCCCATCAGATCATTCAAACTTAGCAATCCATCAATGTGATAGACGTCGCTTTCTTCTAGTCCCAGCTCACGCATCAGAGTGCGACTAATATACTCTGGTGTCCCCGTTTGAATCTCCATCCGCACCACAAAGCCGAAGCGGCGCTTCCGCAGTTCTTCTTCAATCGCCAAGAGCAGATCGTCGGCTTCATCCTCCTCTAGTTCAATATCTGCATTACGGGTAATGCGGAACGGATAACAGGCTTGAATGGTCATACCCGGAAATAGAAACTCCAGATTTTGAGCAATGACTTGCTCAATGGGGACGCCGCTCCAACGACAGATAGAATCACTACAGCTGTCTGCGGGCAGCTTGATAAACCGAGGCAACATACTGGGTACTTTGACGCGGGCGAAATGACCATCCCCCGTTTGCGTATCCTTGACCAAAACCGCCAGATTCAGACTGAGGTTGGAAATATAGGGAAAGGGATGTCCCGGATCAACGGCGAGGGGGGTTAATACAGGAAAGATCTGATCCAGAAAATATTGATGGAGAAAGGCAACTTGCTGAGGATTGAGATTGGCATAATCGAGTAAGCAAATATTTTCTTTGGCCAGCTCAGGTTTCAGGAACGCCGTAAAGTACTGATGTTGCTCTTGAATTTCGGGTTTTAGCTCTTGATGGATGGCATCAAGTTGCGCTTGGGGAGTTAATCCATCCAGAGATCGCTGGGTCACTTGAGCTGCAATTTGTTGCTTGAGTCCAGCCACACGGACCATAAAATACTCATCTAAATTAGAGCTATAGATGGCCATGAATTTTAGCCGTTCTAACAGCAGCGTGCGTTCATCAAAGGCTTCATGGAGAACCCGTTGGTTAAATCGTAGCCAGCTAATTTCACGATTAAGATAATAGGCTGGATCCCGAAGATTAATGGGATCGGTAGACGATGTAGCGGGGCTATTCGGTGTTTCGGCACGCATGGGCACAGCCCCCTTATCGTTGGCCTGCGCCTTACCGTTAGCCTGAATGGCAGCAATAAGTCGATTGGCCTCAGCTTGGGTCACCGAACTACTGGGGGTGGTGGCCTCAATTTGCAATTGATGACTCAGGGCCAGAATCTCTTGAGAACTGAGGTGCAGTGATCGGGCTAGAGCATAAATTCGAACAGTATCGGTACCCATTAGGTTGCTGAATTAGATTAAGGATGGGGTGGGAAAAACAGGGTAGCTTCGGGATTAATTTTGCAACTTGTAGGTAAAAAATACGTTAAAACGGAACCCACAGTTGCAGTGATCGTTACATTGATTCCATGTCTTTAGCCGGAAGATTCAGCGACTTGAGACATTGAGATGCTTGGCTGAGAAAGGGTTTCGCCACCTTAGATGTTTCTGGCATGGGATGGATACTAAAGCGTTCTTTCTGATCCTAATGGAATTGAAGAAAGCCTGGGGAAAGGCCATAGATTCTTTCACCTGCATTAAAGGACTGATCATCCCTCACTCAATCGATTTTTTGGGATATTTTCTGAAAAAGGTGAAGATTTTTAGTGCGGGTCTTCATATGCCGATGCTATATTTAAAACTCTGCTGGGGGTATCCACTGAATAACAGTGGTCTGACTTGAACTGGATGTTCATATTTATTTCGCTACGACTGACTCAACAGCAGGTAGAACTCGATCATGGTCTTCACACAACCTAACCTAACCATGCCTTCTCACAATTCTGACGGCTCACTCTCAGATAGTGAACTTATTCAAACCTTTGTTGAAGGATTTGTGCAAGGTCGCCCTGTCTTGCTATCAAATGCCAATCTGCGGACAGAGCCTTTGTTTGGCAGTATGCAGCTGATTGACAATAAGGAAGGGCTAATTTCCACTGCCAATATCAAGCAAGCGCCCATCTCGGCAAAAATTCGTCCCGTTTCTGCCTATTGGGGGGAACTCCATGAAGCTATGATGGAGCAGAGCTTTTATCCACTGGCGAAGGGTGAGCAAAGTGATTGCTATATTTATCGCTATTGCGCCCCTACAGATAACCACGAGATGCACTGCACGACGGCGAAGGAGCTGTGGCGGGTTTGTTGGGGCCGAGGATATAGCGTTCGTTCGGGAATTCCCTTAGACCTGATGGTGTGGGGACAAGGTCCCACTAGCCGTCGCGAAAAATGGCATGCTCTCAGAAGTATGGAATGTGAGAATGGCCAGCTGGCTATCAAAATCCTAGGTGGAACGATTCGCGTCGACAGCCAAGACTTAGTGGTTTGGGCGAGACAAGTGGGCAATACGCGGACAACCAGAAGTTACGATCGCGAAGGCCGCAGTCCGCTTCGGGCAGGAATGCGCGGCTATCTCCGCTTGAATAATTAATCGAGCTATTTCAGGCTACTGTCGAGCTGATTGGGCTGATCTGATGGATTAGCCTGGGCTCGCATCAATTGCTGGATTTGGGGATTGTAAAGCCGTAGATAATTCCAATAGTTCTCGGAGACGGATTTGACATAGTTCTTCGTCTCGGGGAAGGGAATATCTTCCACAAACATGTCAACATCTGTGATTGCGGTCTGTTGGACCCATCGATCAACATTGCCAGGACCGGCATTGTAGCTTGCGATCGCAAGCATAGAATTGTCGTTGTAGTTGCGGTGAGTATAGTCCAAATACCAGGTCCCCAAATTGATATTGTCATCAATCCCATCAATCTCGTAAGTTTTCAGGCCTGCCTTCCCACTCACCCATTCCGCCGTCTCAGGCAACACCTGCATCAGCCCCACTGCGCCCGCTACCGAGCGAATTTTGGGCTGGAATCGGGATTCCTGTCGCATGAGGCTTAGCACCAAGAAGGGATTGAGATTGCGCTGGTTAGACCATTTACGAATGGGCGTAAAGTAGGCCAGGGGAAACAGCGCTTGCTCAAAGCCCGGATGGTCTTGCCATTGCTTGACCTGCTGCTCAGAATCCTGCTCTTCGCGAGCGCGGGTTTCTAGATTGGCCAGCATATATATGCCGTCTAAGTAATCCCGAACCCCCAATCGCAACAAGCCATCCGTCAGTTGTTCCGATAAACTCGGTTCCTGACGATTGCGAAACTCCCATTGCCATCGCTCCCAGGCGGTTTGATGCTGCCCCAGTTGATACAGTTCTTGTAGTGCAGGCGACCCTGCGGCCAAGGGCAGTTGCGTACTCGGAAACTGAATTTGCGGTTGAAAGGAGCGAATCGAGTTAAAGTCGCCTACGGTCCAGCCAGACAGCACCGCTGCCCGCCAGGCATAGTAGGAATCGGGATAGGTCTTCCACAGGGTTTGAAAGGCCGTCTGGCGCTCATCAGAGGAAGAGGCCCATTTCCCGGCCCAGAACACGGCGGCAGCAGCCTGGCGGCTATTGGGATTTTGCGCTTGAATTTGCAGCGCTAACTGGCGAGCACGGGGCAAATTGCCTGCTTGTCGCTGTTTCTCAGCCTGTTGCCAACGAAGGGCTGCGGCATCGTCCGTTTGAGAAAACTGCTCTAGCAAGGTTTGCTGGAGCGTTTGAGACGGCTGTTTGGCCTTCTGCAACCGCTGAATTCGCTCCCCAAGAACCTGGGCGGCTAAGGTGGGCTGTTGTTCTTTGCTGAGTTGAAAGGCGCGATCGTAATGCTGGGCAGCCTGGCCCAAATCTTTCTCTAGACTGGCCAGCTTGCTCAACGCTAGGGGCGTTTCCTTGGCGTTGGGATAAGCCGCAATCATTTTTTGATAGGCTGCGATCGCTTTTTTCTGTTCGCCCCCTAGTTGTAATCCCCGTGCAGCCCGATAAGCGGTTTGCGACGTCTGAGGGGCCTGGGCATAGGCCAGTGCCCCTTCCTTGTAGAGTTGCTTTTCCCAGTAGCCAAAGGCAACGATTTGCCAATCCGACGGCTTCAGCTGGGCTTTAAAATTCTGGGTCAGTTGCGTCAAATAATCCCCATAGTTGGGTAAAAACAGACCGTGCTTGGCAATTAACATCAATGGCTTCAACTGCTTGGGCTTTTTCTGCAGTTGGGCTACGGCAATCTCCACCGTTTGGGGGTGAGCCGGAAAGTCGGTGATCGCCTGCTGCCAGAGATCGGGATTTTGGTTACCCAGCACAAACAACGCTTCGGCGGCGGCGGGCTCTTGCGGATAGTCGGCCAAAATCCGCTGCCACGTTGTTTCAGCTTGCTCCGTTTGTCCAGCCTGTGTCTGGGCCTGAGCGTGCAGCACTGCAATATGGCTCGCCAGCAGCGGATAGCGCTCTTCTAATCCCTCTAGCCAGCGCAGGGCTTCTTCCCCTTGCTGAAGTTGAACGAGGTCAGCAGCTAAAACATAGCGAGCCTGATTCTGTTCTTGAGTCGTTCCCTGCTGGGCCAATTGCTTCAGAGGGTCAAGACGCTGTTGGGCAGGAATCGATCTCAAGGCCGCTAGAGCAGAATTAATCGGTGAGACCTGTTGCGATCGCGGCCGGTCAGCAGAGGGTTCCAGCTTTGGCTTCAGAAATAGCCAGGACAGGCCCAAAACCAAGACGGTACTCAACCCTAAGGATAGGGTCCAAGGGGCCAAGCGTTTCAGGATTTGGCCAAGGTGACGGGAAAAATTGCCCATGGGTCTGCAAAAGGTTAAGAAATAGGGAAACTGATTGCATTTTAGAAAATTATGCGATCTCTAGTGATGGGTCCATTGCATTTAGTGACTAAACCCGCAGCAGTTAAAGTTAACCGATTAAGATAAGAATGAATGCAGCCCTAGTTTAAGCTGAGGAGCCTTATAGTGAATTTGAACCAACCACAGCGTTTGTCTATTGGCTTGTCTGTGATTCGGTCTTGGTTAACCGTTGTGCTGATTGTGTTCGTCTTGGGAACCATTGGCTTGGGTTGGTTACTGAAATCTTTGCTAATCCTGGTAGGGCTGATTTTAATTGCGCCAGTCGTGTTGTTTGTGGGCCTCCGCTGGTGGCTGGGACGCAACTTGATTCAAGGTGTATGTCCCTCCTGTGGCAATCCCTTAACGGGGCTAAAAAATACGCAAACCACCTGTCCCTTTTGTACTCAAACCGTGGCCGTGGAAAATTCAGACTTTCAGCGTCCCACAGAGCCAGGGACCATTGACGTCCAAGCCATCGACGTTACCAGCCAAACGGTGGAGTAGAGCATTCCCTGCTTACGACGTCAGATTGGGTGGTGGTTCCGATTGGCAAGACACCGTAGTCGGATCAAGATAAATCAGTGCCCCGATGGAAAAATCAATGGCCCAGGCTCGGGTTGTGGTCAACCGCTTGGGATCTTCGCGAACGATAGCAAAAATTGCTGAGTGCTTCTGATCAGCCTGATAACAGCCCTGGCTAATCGCCAGTTCATTGCTTTGTAGCTTAGCCAGGGGTTTAATCTGAATAATTTTCCACACGGCTTTCTTCTCAGCGGTATATTTTACTAACCGTTGCAGGAATAAGTAGGATCCCTCTGGGCGATCGCACACCACACTGCCATATTCATAGGTCCCTTGTCTGCCCAAAAGGGTGTCTGCATAGCCTTGGCAAAAATCAGCAGGCAGTTCGACATATTCCTGCCCCTGCAAAAAATTAATGCAGGCCAGTGTGGGTGGTATCCCAACCATAAGTAAGCTGATCATCGCCACCGACAAGGAGTGCCCTAACCAGCGGGGCAGGGGGGACCGTGGCGGACAATCTGTAGGTATATACGTTGATGGTTTAATCATTCCTCATTCTGTGCAGATCACCGTTTTGTGACAGACCATTACGTTCAACGTCGACATATCCTTGCAGTCAAAACCTTACTGGTCACCTTTACCGAAGTCAAAGTTCTTCGTAAAAGAGAGATCGCTTTCTACGTTAATCCGGGAAAACTAAGTCTAGGGATGGTTCTAGGGCTTCCGGTATTTATTTTGCCTGCAAATGTTTTAAAGCATTCCCAATCGTCTCCTCTCTCTCAGTGACGGCTCCAGATTGTATCCGACTATGGTGGTTTCCGAAAATGGCTTGTTTGTGCCATTATGCCCGCGAATAGTCCCCTTTCTGCCAGAATTCCTCCAGGAGCAACCCGTGATCCATCAGCGCAATCAAGACAAAATTAGAGTAGGTGAAGTCCTGCTGCAAAAAGGGGTGATCAATCAAGCCCAGTTGAACGACGCGTTAGTCATTCAGCAGTCTAGCCATCAAAAACTGGGTGAAATTCTGGTGCAGCAGGGGGTGATTACCCCTCAACAAGTTCGTCTGGCCCTCAAGGAGCAAGTATGGCGTAATGTGGTGGCAACCTTCCTCTTATCTGCGAGCACGTTGTTACCTAGCTTGCCCAAAGTTATTGCTCAGATACCTGAGGCTCCCCACCATCGCCAGTACCAGCCGTTAGTTGCCCATCAAGACATCGGTGGGGGCGAATCTGAGGCCGCGGGGGGATCTTCTGTTCCGGCGGCATCCTCTTCCACGCTTCGTTACCCTGCTTTTGTGCAGTCACCACTCGCTAAGCAAGCTTCTGTCTCTTCACCCTTGAGGGGTTTTTGCCATCCCTTAAACGGTCAAGGTTGGCTGAGCCAGGGGATTCGCGGTCGGACCCACCAGGGACGCATGGAGTTTGCCTATGATCTGGCAACCAGCATTGGGACACCGGTCTATGCGATGCGGGCGGGCCAAGTGATTGCCGTCCGTGATAAGTATCCCGATACGGGCGGGGGCAAGGAAAACATTGCTCGGTTTAATTATGTTTGGATTGAGCATGATGAAGGCTATCGCACTGTATATGTCCACCTTCAGCAAGGGTTCCGGCGCCAAGTTCCAATTAAAGCGGGGGATCGCGTTGAGGCGGGACAGTTGATTGGCTACAGCGGCAATTCGGGTTGGAGTACAGGTCCCCATCTGCATGTGGAGGTCCAACAGCCGAGTGAAAGACGCAAGTTTACGAAAACGGTGCCCTTTGCGATCGCAGGAGCCTGTCACACAGAACAACTAGCCCGTACCCCCGATTAGGCAGGAAGGTTTGCGGTTTTGCTAGCCTTTTCTCCTCTAAACTGAAGCCTCTACGCTGCGGTCCAGTGCTTTTTTCCCACCTATAATTAATACCATTCATAAATTTCCTCAGTAAGGACAAGAACAGGGTGCTAACCTCCGTTGACCGCGCCTGTCTACACCACCGTCGCCAACAGCTTGCCGATTGGGTTGAAGACCCCGTCTTGCTCTGGTCGGGGACCTCCGTGTCACGGAACTTTGCCGCTAATCGGTTTCCCTTCCGGGCCAGCAGTCACTTTCTTTATTTTGCCGGGATGCCCCTTCAGAATGCAGTCATTGGTTTGGCGGCAGGGCAGCTAACCCTTTTTTGGGATGAACCCTCGCCCGAATCCACGGTATGGCACGGTCCTAGCTTGAGTCGAAGAGATGTGGCCGAGCAAATGGGCGCAGATGATCACTTGCCCCTATCAGCCGTACCCACTTGGACCCTAGCAGTGGCAACGTTACCCGCGCCCACCGCTGATAGTCTTCAACAGCAGACGGAGTGGTTGGGTCGATCGGTGAGTGGGAGCGGCTCAGGCCATCCTCAGGAATGGGATCGCCATATGGAGCGCGATCATCAACTGGCCCAAGCCATCATCCGTTTGCGGTTACAGCAGGATGATTTTGCCCTGACTCAGCTCCAACAAGCGGCCCAAATTACAGTAGAAGCTCATCTGCAAGGCATGCGGTCTACGCTGAACCACGCCTCCGAAGCGGCCCTTCGCGCTGAAATAGAATCTGTGATGATGGCGCATCAATGTCCCACGGCCTATACCAGCATCGTCACGGTTCAGGGCGAAATCCTCCATAACGATATCTATCCCCATACCTTTGCACCCGGCGATTTATTGCTGGTGGATGCAGGTGCAGAAACGCCCTTGGGGTGGGCAGCAGATGTTACTCGCACTTGGCCTGTCTCCGGTCATTTTTCCGCTACCCAGCGAGACCTGTATGACATTGTACTGGCAGCCCATGACGCTTGTATTGCCCAGATTGCGCCAGGCGTGGAGTTCCGCGATGTCCATCTTTTAGCAGCCCAGACCATCGCTTCAGGACTCGTCGATGTGGGCATTCTCAGGGGGCAGCCAGAGGATCTCGTTGAACGCGATGCCCATGCTCTCTTTTTCCCTCATGGGATTGGACACTTACTGGGACTCGATGTCCATGATATGGAAGATTTGGGGGATGGGGCAGGATATGAACCGGGGCGACAGAGATGCGATCGCATGGGGTTACGCTATCTGCGTTTAGATCGTCCCTTATGCTCCCAGATGCTGGTCACCATTGAACCTGGCTTTTACCAAATTCCGGCCCTGCTTCATAACCCTGACCTGCGCCAGCAGTATCGAGATTGCGTCAATTGGGATCGCCTGGCTCAATTTGAGGATGTCCGGGGGATCCGCATCGAAGATGATGTGCTAGTCACGTCAGAGGGAAGCCAGGTCTTAACGTCTGCTTTACCCACCCAGGCCGATGATGTGATGGCTTGCGTAAATTCTACAAGCCTCAAAGAATAGCACTTCCAAGCATTTTATGGAGATTGATGATCCGTGTTCTGACAGAAAGCAGTTCTAAACATTCCGACTTCCTGGTACTTTGAGAAAAGGCTGATAGGCCACACCCTGGGGACGCCTAATCTTAGCTGTCCTGTCCCCTTGCTCCTTTCGACGCAACTGTATCCATGCGAATTGCCTTTTTTACTGAAACCTTTCTACCTAAGGTAGATGGAATTGTCACCCGCCTCTGTCATACGGTTGCCCATTTACAAAAAGATGGCCATCAAGTGTTGGTCTTCTCCCCAGAGGGCGGTATTACGGAATATAAGGGTGCTCAAGTTCATGGGGTTTCTGCTTTCCCATTACCGCTCTATCCTGAGCTGAAGTTAGCCCTGCCTCGTCCCTCCATTGGTGACGCGCTGACTCAATTCCAGCCTGATTTGGTGCATGTGGTTAATCCGGCGGTGCTGGGATTAGCTGGACTCTTCTTTAGCAAGATGCACCGCATCCCGCTGGTGGCGTCTTATCATACCCATCTGCCCCACTATTTGAAGTATTACGGTCTGGGCATGTTTGAGGGGGTCCTGTGGGAGATGCTCAAAGCGGGCCATAATCAAGCCCTCTTAAACCTCTGCACCTCCAACGCCATGGTGGAAGAACTAGGAGAGCAAGGCATTGAACGTTTGGCGCTTTGGCAACGAGGCGTTGATATCGATACCTTTCAGCCTGAACTCGCCTCTGAAGAGATGCGGATGCTGCTCAGTCAGGGGAATCCTGACGATCCCTTATTGCTCTATGTCGGACGACTATCGGCCGAAAAAGAAATTGACCGGATTAAGCTGATTTTGGATGCCATGCCCTCAGCGCGTCTGGCTCTCGTGGGGGATGGTCCCTATCGGCAAGAGCTGGAGAAGCATTTTGCGGGCACTAAAACCTATTTTGCCGGGTATATGTCGGGTAAAACTTTGGCCGCTGCCTTTGCCTCGGCTGATTGCTTTATGTTCCCCTCCCGCACGGAAACCTTGGGTTTGGTGCTCCTAGAAGCGATGGCGGCAGGATGTCCCGTGGTGGCAGCTCGCTCGGGCGGGATTACTGATATTGTGGAAGATGAAGCCAATGGCTATCTCTTTAATCCCAACGACGATCAAGATTTTATCCAAGCCACCCAACGCTTACTCAACAACTCAGACGAGCGGGAAACTATCCGTCGCAATGCCCGAGTAGAAGCGGAACGCTGGGGTTGGGCGGCGGCGACTCGGCAATTGGAAGGCTATTACCAAACGGTGCTAGAAAAGCAGTCCACGTCTCGCGTGATGCGGACACCCTCTTCAGCCACCGTCTCCTCTAAGTAGCAGCGTCTGTTGCTCCTATGTCAAAATAGTTATCTGCAAATAGGTACCCCGCTATGTTTGAAGCCCTATCCGATCGGCTGGAATCGGCCTGGAAGACCCTCCGGGGTCAAGACAAAATCTCGGAGTCGAACATTCAAGATGCCCTACGGGAAGTTCGACGGGCGCTGCTGGAGGCCGATGTCAATTTACAGGTGGTCAAAGACTTTATCGAAGACGTCCGGGAATCGGCCTTAGGGGCCGAGGTGATCACGGGCGTACAACCGGATCAGCAATTTATCAAGATTGTGCATGACCAGCTGGTTGAGGTGATGGGGGCCACGAACGAGCCCTTGGCTGAGTCCAACAAACCGCCCACCGTGATTTTAATGGCGGGTTTGCAGGGTACGGGTAAAACCACGGCAACGGCCAAGCTGGCACTGCATTTACGTAAGCAAGAACAGACGGCCTTACTGGTGGCAACGGACGTCTACCGCCCAGCCGCCATTGACCAGCTGGTGACCCTAGGGGAACAGATTGATGTCCCCGTCTTTCAACTGGGAACAGATGCTAACCCTGTAGAGATTGCCCGTCAGGGGCTAGCAGCAGCCCGCGAGCAAAATGTGGACACAGTGATTGTGGATACCGCTGGCCGTCTGCAAATTGACCCAGCAATGATGTCTGAGCTGGCGGATATAAAAAAAGCGATCAAGCCAGATGAAACCTTGCTAGTGGTCGATGCCATGACCGGTCAGGAAGCGGCGAATTTGACCCGCACCTTCCATGATCAGATTGGGATTACCGGAGCGATTCTAACCAAGATGGATGGCGATACCCGCGGCGGGGCGGCCCTCTCGATTCGCCAAATATCGGGTAAGCCGATTAAATTTGTGGGGGTTGGCGAAAAAGTTGAGGCCTTACAACCCTTCTATCCGGATCGGATGGCATCTCGCATTCTGGGGATGGGGGATGTGCTGACGTTGGTGGAAAAAGCTCAAGAAGAGTTTGACATCGCCGATGCAGAGAAGATGCAGAAGAAGATCATGGAGGCTCAGTTTGACTTCACTGATTTTCTCAAGCAAATGCGTTTGCTCAAAAATATGGGCTCTCTGGGTGGGGTGATGAAGCTGATCCCCGGTATGAATAAAATATCTAACTCTCAGCTGCAAGAAGGGGAAACAAAGCTGAAGCAGACAGAAGCGATGATTAACTCCATGACCAAGGAGGAACGCAAAAACCCCCAGTTGTTGTCCAACTCTCCTAGTCGTCGCCGTCGAATTGCTAAAGGCTCCGGCTATACCCAAAATGATGTCGGTAAGCTCGTGACAGAGTTCCAGCGCATGCGATCGATGATGCAGCAGATGGGACAAGGGCAAATGCCAGGCATGTCTCCTGCCGGTGGGGGGAATCCGATGATGGGAGGTGGTCGTCCGAGTCGCGGTGGCTGGCGTGGCGGTATGGGCAAGAAGAAGAAAAACAAAAAGAGAAAAGGATTTGGTGATTTGTAGTCTTATTTCTCTAGCCAAAAATGAGTAATCCTAACCCTCGGCAGCTTGCTTTTCAGGGGCTTAAAGCAGTTCATCGAGGGGCATATGCGGATGTTGCCCTGAGTCGGGTTATGCCGAAGGTGATACCCAATGCCGATCGCCGCTTGTTAACTGAGCTGCTCTACGGTAGTGTGCGTCGCCAACGAACCTTGGACGCCCTGATTGATCAATTTGCCAAAAGACCCGCCGATCAGCAACCGCCCGATCTGCGTACGTTATTGCATCTGGGTCTCTATCAACTCCGTTACCTCGATCATATTCCTGATGCTGCGGCCATTTTTACCACGGTGGAGTTAGCCAAGCAGAATCAACTCTCGGGGCTATCAGGATTGGTTAACGGCTTGCTCAGGCAATATACGCGAGCAGCGGCCCGCACCCATGATCCCTTGGACCTTCCCTCCGACCCAATCCAGCGATTAGGGATGTTGTATAGCTATCCTGATTGGATTGTCCAAGTCTGGAACAATCAGCTGGGGCCAGCAGAGACGGAGCAACTCTGTGATTATTGCAACCAGCCTCCCCATATTGACTTACGGATCAATCCCTTAAAAATGGATCGAGCGTTTGTGCGATCACAACTGGCAGCAGCGGGTCTCACAACATCACCGCTCCCCCATCTACCCCAAGCCTTAAGAATTGAAGGCAAACCCGGTCCCATTCCCCAACTGCCCGGTTTCCAAGAGGGATGGTGGACGGTGCAAGGGGCCAGCGCGCAGCTCGTTGGGCATGTGCTGAATCCTCAACCCGGAACGGTGGCCCTTGATGTTTGTGCCGCACCGGGTGGCAAAACCACCCATATGGCAGAGTTGATGCAGGATTGTGGAGAGATTTGGGCGTGCGATCGCACCCCGTCTCGCCTCCGTAAACTTCAGCAAAACCTTCAACGTCTAGATATCAACACCGTTCAACTTTGGACGGGAGACAGTCGTCAGCTGCCCAACCATATTCCCTTAGCCGACTCTGTTCTTGTAGATGCTCCCTGCTCAGGCTTAGGCACCTTACATCGTCATGCAGATGCTCGCTGGCGGCAAACCCCTGATCGCGTCACCGAATTATCAGCCTTGCAATTGGAACTCCTACAGACCAGTGCGCAATGGGTCAAACCCGGTGGATACCTGCTCTATGCCACCTGTACTCTCCATCCCCAGGAGAATGAAAATGTTGTTCAATCTTTCCTCCAACAGACGTCTAATTGGTCTATTCACCCCCTATCCACACATTTAGAACTCCAGCAATCCGCCCTGGGCGCAAAAATCTGGCCGCATCGAGGGCAAATGGATGGTTTTTACCTTGCCCATTTACAACGAGGTGACCCGTAATCCCCAATGACACTTACATTGACAATAGTTAGTGTTACTTCGTAAAAGTAGGTTTTACGTTTAATTCCTCATCGCAAATTATGTGTATAATCGCCCACAGAAACCCCTGAAGTAGCCCGATGTAAAGGCCCCTCCTATGCTGAGAAAGGTCACCCTACTGGTCTCCATGCTTACCATTTCAGCTTGTCAAGGAAGCGGAATCCAATCGACACCAGAGGGGGTGATTCAGAAGATTGTTGATTCAGCTAAGACCAGAGAACTCAGTCAACTCAGTACCTTATGTGCGCCTCAGGCAGAGACAACGGCCAATATCATCTGCGAAATGTCTGAAGCTCAGCCCGAACAACAACAGGCCTTTATTCATCGCTTCTTGGCGGCAAAAATACGCGGTAATACCGAAATCACGGGATATACAGCAGTTGTGACCGTTGCCAGCCAACCTAACCTAGAGCGCACCCTCAGTTTTGAACTGATTCAGGAAAACGGGCATTGGTATCTACAACGTTTTCTAGAGTAGCGTCTCGCTGAATTGAGCAGGTGACAGCTCTCTCTTGTCTATGACTTCTGCTGTAGCTGAACACTTGCGCTTGAAATCAACGTCTATTTCCGAGAAGAACGGCAATGATGCAAAGAATAGGGTTAGCCGCAAGTGTATTCGTGTTGACAGCATGTACAGAGAATGGCGTGCAGTCCACCCCTCAAGGAGTGGTGCAAAAAGTATTTGAGGTCGCGACTTCTCGAAACTACGGAGAATTGAGTGATCTCTGTGCTCCTGAGGCTGACCAGGGCATTCAACAGATCTGCGATCTTGAGGATGCCAGTCAAGCGGATCAAGATCGGTTTTCGGAAGTGATTGCCAAAGGCAGCATAGCCCAGACCCAAATCAAGGGAGATAAAGCCACCGTTAACCTCACGGGTGAAAAGGGGAAAGCAGCGGGCAAAGTATTTCTGGCCAAAAAAGAAGGGCAATGGTACATGGTAAGTAGCGAATAACTTTGCTTGGCGGTAGTGAAGCCTTCACCCCCCTCTGCTCATCTACATCAAAGAATTGCAGCCATTTAAGCCAAGGACTCGACCTATTCATCAGGCTCAATTGTGCTGGTCAAACCATGCATCTTCAGTGTTTCACAGTAGAACTCTGCATGTTCAAAGGCGCAGGTAATAACGAGCGCAATCCCATTCGTATGGGCTTCCATCATCACGCTAACGGCTTGGGGTTGGGTCAGGTTAGGGACGGTTTGAAGCAACACTTGCACCACATGCTCCATGGAGTTGAAATCATCATTGTGGAGTAAAACACGGTACTTCGGTGCCAGTTTACGGCTTGTAGAGCGTTTGTCCAATGTTTCGACAGACATGGTCTTGTGGTCCAAAGAGATTGAATAACAACAGAGATATGAAATGTGCAAAGCGAGCCTCATTCAAGAGGGGCTAACTTTGCAAGCGGATGGCCATAGTTTTGATATTTTAACTCTGAATGCTAAAGGGGCAACGTCTGTTTGGTCAGTGTTTCACGAGATGGGGGAGGGATAAGTTGATATCCATCCATCTAGAGGAGAGCAATGACCAACATCACTCCGATCACAGAAATGAGGGTGTATTTTTATTTTTCCCAATTATCCTCGGATGTCAGTTAGAGCAGGAGTGCAAAGAGGCAAGTTATAATTTTTGCGAAGCCATGTTAACGATACTATCCCATGACCAACCCCTTAATTCGTGCATTTTTTTTGGGTAGAGCAACTGCTGAAGTGTTGTATGAAGAACTAGAGCATCAGCTTACGGACACCCTCAGTAGCGTGGGTCAGTTTGACGCTGAGCAGCGGGAAAAAATCCGTCAATTCACTAATCAGGTCATGGAAAGAGCTGATGCTGAGGCTGTTCGTAATCCTCAAAGTTATACATCGACCTCTAGCGCTTCATCGGCCACTGCTGACTTACAAGAAACCATTGATGAGCTGCGGGCGGAAATTGCTCAACTTCGTTCCGCTCTACAAAACTACCGCAGCCATTCTAGTTAGTGCTTGTGTCAGTTCCTCCCTCTGAGTTGATCTTACCCAAACAAAATCGCAAAGCCTACCGCTGGAATCGAGACAGCTATTCTCGCCAACGTCGTTTTCTGGACATTTGGGCCTTTGTGTTGCAGTTGCTCAGCTCTCGCTGGTGGTTGAGCAAGTCTTGGAGTTATCCGGGCGGGATGACAGACGCGAAACGGGCAGCTCGACGGAGAAAGCAGGCGGCCTGGATTCGAGAAACCTTACTCGATTTAGGCCCTACCTTTATCAAAGTTGGGCAGCTATTTTCAACGCGTGCCGATTTATTCCCGGCTGAGTATGTGGAAGAGCTGTCCAAGCTCCAAGATCGGGTGCCTGCTTTTAGTTATGAACGGGTTGAGCGGATTATTGAGCAGGACTTTGGTCGGACCATTCCAGCATTATTTTGCAGTTTTGATCCAGTTCCCCTCGCCGCCGCTAGTCTAGGACAAGTCCACCGTGCCCAACTGCAGTCGGGAGAAGAGGTGGTCGTCAAGATTCAACGTCCAGGCCTCAAAAAACTGTTTGATATTGATTTGAGGATTTTGAAGGGCATTGCCCATTACTTTCAGAATCATCCCAAATGGGGACCCGGACGGGACTGGTTAGGGATTTACGAAGAATGTTGCAAAATCCTCTACGAAGAAATTGATTATCTAAATGAAGGCCGCAATGCAGACCAGTTTCGCCGTAATTTTCGAGATCAAGACTGGGTCTATGTGCCCCGAGTCTTTTGGCGATATGCAACGCCTCGGGTGCTGACGCTGGAGTATGTTCCAGGGCTCAAAATCAGTAATTATGACGCCATTGATGCCGCCGGTATTGATCGCAAGCGAATTGCTCAACTGAGTGCGAAAGCTTATCTCTACCAGCTGTTAACCGATGGCTTTTTTCATGCCGATCCCCATCCCGGTAATTTGGCGGTGAGTTCAGATGGGCAGTTGATTTTTTATGATTTTGGCATGATGGGGCGGATTACCTCGATCACGCGCGAGAAATTGCTCAAGACGTTTTTCGGGTTTGCCCAAAAAGATGCCAATCAGGTGATCGCTTCGTTGATTGATTTAGGCGCACTACTCCCCGTTGATGATATGGGGCCGATTCGGCGATCGATCCAATATATGCTGGATAACTTCATGGGGCAGCCCTTTGATCAACAGTCCGTTGCTCAGATTGGGGATGATCTGTTTGAGATTGCTTACGATCAACCCTTTCGCTTCCCCGCAACGTTTACATTTGTAATGCGAGCCTTTTCCACCTTAGAAGGTGTAGGCAGGGGACTCGATCCCACATTTAACTTTATGGAGGTTGCAGAACCCTTTGCAGCAGAGCTTATGACAAATGGTGGCTTTTCAAATAATCAAAGTGGTGATCTGTTGGGCGAGTTAGGGCGGCAAGCGGCTCAGGTGAGTAATACGGCCCTGGGGCTCCCTCGACGAATGGAGGATACCCTCGATAAGTTGGAACAGGGCGACCTGCGAATGCGGGTGCGGTCCGCTGAAACAGACCGAATTCTGCGCCGACTCAATTTGACCCATATGGGCACCAACTATGCCCTGCTGATTGGTGCGTTCACGCTATCGGCCACAATTCTGCTGGTGAATAAGTATGTGTGGCTCGCTGCGATCGCAGCTTTTATCGCCATTCTTGCCAGTTTAGTCTTTTTGCGTCTGCTGTTAAGAATGAAGCGGTATGACAGTTTTGAGCGAATGTTGTAGCATTCTAGAGTCGTATAGGAAAAGGTTCTCTGCTTTTTAGCTAAACTATTGGCATGTCTGAGCCCTTGTATAATCTTCTTGATTGCAAGTGACGGTGACTACATTAGAGGACCAATTGAATCGTTGATATTAATATGAAACGTCTGTTTGCAGGCCTTAGTGATCAAGGGCTTGTTCGAAAAGCCAATCAAGACTCCTACAGCATTGATGAGTCCGAAGGTCGATTTTTTATCGTGGCGGATGGCATGGGAGGCCACGCGGGTGGAGAGGAAGCTAGCCGGATTGCGGCTGATACCATCCGTGAGTTTTTGCTGGACAACTGGCAAGCTCAACTTCAACCCCATGATTTACTAGAAAAGGCACTGCTAAAGGCCAATCAGGCTATTATTCAGAATCAGAAAGACTACCCAGAGCGGGCTGATATGGGAACAACCGTTGTGGTCGTCCTCTTCCCAGAAGAAGGACAGCCATGGTGTGCTCATATTGGTGACTCGCGGCTCTATCGCTGGCGAGACGCTCATTTAGATCAGATCACAGAAGATCACACTTGGATTTCTCAGGCCGTTAAGTCTGGACTCCTAACGCCTGATCAGGCTCGTCACCATCCCTGGCGGCATGTATTAGCCCAATGTTTGGGGAGAGAAGAACTCGATGAAATGGGCATCCAGCCCCTGGATGTCAAAGCAGGCGATCAGTTATTGCTGTGTAGTGATGGTTTAACGGAGGAACTGGCGGACGAACAGATTGCCCCCTTCTTCCAACCGAAGCAACCCTGTGAGACGGTTGCGAATGCTTTGATTGAAGCAGCAAAGGAAGAGGGTGGACAAGATAATATTACGGTTGTGTTAGTTGCCTTAGGAGAAGGCGAAGCAGACGGCTCACAGGTAGCGCCTACCATTGATGAGGACCCCACCGGGGATTTCAATGGCGAATAGCTAGCGACTTTTGTGAATGCCTCTCTGTCGCAACTGCTGGATAAAAAAGTCTTCCAAGGATTGCCGCACCATCTTCATTTCCGTGAGGGTACCGTCCATTTGCTCTAGTTTGGATAAGAAGGTATACGGCTCTCCTTGGAGCTGACCATGCCATTGCGAAGCTTGCATCTCAAAATCAACCAACAGTTCCGAGAGGATTTGTGGATCTCCGGCTCGCCCTTTCACCTGATAGGTTTGAGTTTGGGTTCCTAACAGTTGATCGAGGGTGCCCTCGCAAATTAATTGACCTTGGGCCAATATGGCGACGCGATCGCAAATAATTTCCACATCAGACAAGACATGGCTGTTAAAGAAGACCGTTTTACCTTGTTCTTTTAGGGATAAAATAATTTCCCGCATCTGATACCGTCCCATGGGATCAAGGCCCGACATCGGTTCGTCTAAAAAGACAAGTTTAGGATCGTTAATCAGGGCCTGGGCCATTCCTACCCGTTGCAACATGCCCTTGGAATAGCGCCGCATCTGCTTCTTCTTGGCCGTTTTGCGATCTAAACCCACCATATCCAATAGCTCTGGAATGCGTCGCTTTTGAACCTGAGGTGGAATCTGAAAAATGCCCGCTGCATACCTCAAAAACTCCCATCCCGTTAAATAGTCATAGAAATAGGCATTTTCAGGTAAATATCCGATCTGCTCCTTGGCCGAGCGATCGCCCAAGGGCTTCCCTAAGAGGAATCCCCTACCGGCTGAGGGTTTAGCAATGCCTAAGAGAATCTTTAATAATGTGGTTTTGCCTGCACCATTTGGACCCAATAGACCAAAGGTTTCACCTGGCATCACCTGAACACTGCATTGTTGGAGAGAGGTGACGGTCTTGTTCAGCCAAAACCCCGTTCGATAGGTTTTACGAAGGCTAAAGGTTTGAATAATAGGCTGTGGTCCGGATTGCTCAAGGGGCTGAGCATCGCTGATAGGCGTTACTTCGTATTCAGAACTCATAGCTGGCGTCAAAGGGGGAGAAACGACTAACCTCGGTATCAGATAATAGAGAAACAACACAAATTCTCTTCTTATCTTTCCCTGATTCCGCTGCATTCTTAAACTAAGCAGGCAGGGCACCAAAAATGGGTGAACTCTAACTAGCTTCAAGAAAATAACAAAATGGCGGATTGGATCAGTCCAATCACAATACCCAATACACCGCCCAAAATCACGATGGCCCGTAATTCAGTTTTGACAATGCCCTGAATCGCTGTCTCCAGATCTTCGGGAGCCGTGCGTTTAACGCGATCAATAATCACCTGATCGAGATTTAAAATGGGGAGGGCCTTGATTACAATCATCTCTAAATCCCGTTCTAAATAGCGTTCTAGGATAAGGGCGAGGTCTTCACTGATGTCCTTCAGAGAGGTAGCGACGACTTCGGACGTGCGTAATCGGTTAACGATTAGGGTTGCTGTTTCATTCCAATCAACGGAGGTTCCCAAATTTTGCAAGACAGAGACCCCTTTGTTTTGCGTATATCCCCGCACGCTTTCCCGAAACTGTTGTCGTAGTTGGCGTACAGTGCGCACTGGCAGGTTTTGGAGCGAGAGACTGGCCAACCATTCAATAAAACGCTGACGAATACTCAAGGACACGAACAGCTCTGCCAATATGGCATTACAAGCCAATTTCTCTTCGATACAAAAGGTCCGTAGCCGAATCAGGGCACTTTGAGCCCCCATCACGTTGGCAACCCACCAATATGTACCGCTAGTTTTAGTCCGCAAATCCTGATCCAAAATGGCAATATTGCGATCGGTGAGAAAGTCAATCAGCAATAACCGGAGGGTATCGGGCGGCACAACAACAGTGATAATCCAATTCGCCAGTTGTTGGGCTTGCTCATCGGTGAGCTGCAAATCCAGTAAGACCTGATCAAAGACTTGGTCCAGTTGATCTTGGAGAAAATCTTCCCGTCGGGCTAAGGCGACGATGATACGGGGTAAGGACTGGTCGGCAAAGTCTCGCAAGATATTGGCTAAAATCTTGACGCTTCTTTGATCTTGGTCAGATTTCACCTGATCTAAGGCAAGTTGCAATAGCCACAAAATGGCGCCTTGCACTCGCTCAGTTTGCAGCAACCGTTGAGCAATCGCTTGCAGCTCTTCGGGGGTGAGCAGAGAGGTCATAATCGCATCTGACACCTTCTGGGCCAACCGCTCCTGATTGCGGGGAATCAGACCCGGTGTAAAGGGTAATCGGCGATTGCCTACCTTAATGGCACGATAGGGCTTAAACAGCATGGAAATAGCCAGATCATTGGTGAAATAGCCAATGATACCCCCTGCGATCGGTGGCACAATTACAACACCAAAGGTAGACCAGTCCAATACCATCGCCTCGTTAATGCCCAAACTGTGCTCTCTGAACAAAAGCTTACCCTCAATCAATCCGGGGTAGATCTTCAAATTGTGTCAATGGGGTTTAGATCTTTTTCAGTCGCTTAAGCCGTTCACTCAATGCAGTGTCGTCACTCAAAAACGCCCCTGGAATATACGACATCAAAGCCCTCAAAGCAGACTATGCTTTCTCGCAGCGTTTCAGCTACATCTCTGTGCTGGATTGAATTTATGCTCAACCGTATTCTCAAAAGACTATTTTTTTCGAAAAAGAGCTGATACGTCTAAAGCTAGGTTATGATATTAAAGCCAAATTTGCGGACGTGGCGGAATTGGTAGACGCGCTAGATTTAGGTTCTAGTACTGCAAAGTGTGAAGGTTCAAGTCCTTTCGTCCGCATTTCACTGTTGAATTGCATCAGCAGTTTGCAAAATTAAAAATGGGTTGTGCATCAACACTGCTCAGCTCACTCGACTTTTTGAGATAGAGATCCACGATCCGTTGGTCTTTACCATTGCTAAACTGCCGTTCATTCAGGGATTTCCTGAAGCCAGGCGACCATCCAAGCAGAAGTATCGAGATTCTCAATTGTACGCTTGCTGCTTGAAGGTGGTTGTTTTGGTTAGCAGGGGAACAGTGTTATAGGATGATGCTAGGGTTGGCATCCAAGTGGGGGATATGTTTTGGCTGAGAGCCTGAATGGATGCGAACTTGGATACTAAGTTTCGCTCTGCTTACATGGAATTCATTTCATCTCAGTTTGTGAGTTTAGTAAATTCCGTTAAGTTAGACTAAGACAATCTGCTAAAATGCTTAAAGATTCTACAAGATTGCCACATGGGAGCCACTCGCGCACGAATTGCTATTGATGCCATGGGGGGTGACCATGCCCCAGATGAAATTGTTGCTGGAGCTCTTAGAGCCCAAGCAGAATTAGATGCAGATATTCTCTTGGTGGGCGATCCAGATCGCCTCCAAACCTCGATAAAAAATCATACTGAGTCTGTTCCAGTTGAGATCATCCCTGCGGAAGGGATGATTGAAATGCATGAAGAGCCCATTAGCGCCCTGCGCCGTAAACGGAAGGCGTCGATTAATGTGGCGATGGATTTAGTTAAAAAGCAGCAGGCCGACGCAGTGGTGTCAGCAGGCCACTCAGGTGCAGCAATGGCAGCAGCATTACTGCGATTAGGACGGATTCCAGGTATTGATCGTCCTGCGATTGGTGGCGTTTTCCCAACTATTATTGCGGGGAAACCTGTGTTGGTGCTGGATGTGGGTGCCAATGTTGACTGCCGGCCTAGTTTTCTAGACCAATTTGCCACAATGGGCACCATCTACAGCCAATTTGTGCTAGGAACCGAAGCCCCCAAAGTGGGGTTGCTGAATATTGGCGAGGAGCCCTGTAAGGGCAATGAGGTCGCTGTTCAAACCTATCAACAGCTTGAACAGAATCCTCATATTGACTTTATTGGCAATGCTGAAGGTCGGGATGTTCTCTCAGGCCAGTTTGATGTCATTGTCTGTGATGGCTTTACGGGCAATATCTTGCTGAAATTTGCAGAGGCTGTCGGTGAAGTTGCCCTGCAAATTTTACGAGAAGAGCTGCCTAGAGGTATTCATGGCAAGGTGGGAACCAGTATTCTCAAGCCTAATTTGCGCCGAATCAAGCAGCGTATGGATCATGCTGAACATGGGGGTGGCTTACTTTTAGGTGTTGCAGGCGTGTGTATTATTAGCCACGGCAGTTCCCAAGCTCCCTCTATTTTTAATGCTATCCGACTGGCAAAAGAAGCGGCGGATAACCAAGTGTCCCAACGTATTCAGTCTTGCTATCAACAGACGGTGGCTTCTGCCTCCAATGGAGAATAGTTGTGCAGTATCTGGCCGCTGGTATGGCAGTAACGGGGAGCGGTTCAGCATCTCCTGCTGCATCACTGGATAATCATGGCCTTAGTCAAATAGTGGATACGTCGGATGAGTGGATTGCCACCCGTACAGGCATTCGCTCTCGGCATTTAGCGAACGCTCAAGAGTCTTTGGCGCATTTGGGTGCGATCGCAGCCCAAAACGCTTTATCAATGGCTCAAGTTGCGGCCACGGATATTGATTTGATTTTGTTGGCTACCTCAACCCCCGATGATTTATTTGGCAGCGCCTGTCAGATACAGGCTGAGCTGGGGGCAAAGCACGCCGTTGCCTTTGATTTGACAGCCGCCTGCTCCGGGTTTGTATTTGGCTTGATTACCGCCGCCCAATTTATCCGTACAGGGGTGTATCGCAATATTTTACTTATCGGGGCTGATGTGCTTTCCCGTTGGGTCGATTGGACCGATCGGCGCTCCTGCGTATTGTTTGGCGACGGAGCTGGCGCCGTCGTTTTACAGGCAAACGAGAACGATCGCCTGTTGGGATTTGCCTTGCATAGTGATGGCTGTCTGCATGATTGTCTTAATGTGAACTATAAAGGTAAAGCCCGCCCACTGACTCAAGGAATGGAGGTCGCTCAGGGGACCTATCAGCCTATTTCTATGAATGGTAAAGAAGTCTATCGCTTTGCCGTCAACCGGGTCCCTGAGGTCATCGAAAAAGCCTTATTTCAAGCCAACCTCAGCACTGCAGATATTGATTGGCTACTGTTACATCAAGCGAACCAACGCATTCTAGATGCCGTTGCGAAACGCTTAAAAATGCCTGCAGAAAAAGTGATCAGCAATATGGCCAATTATGGCAATACCTCTGCTGCCTCAATCCCTTTGGCCTTAGATGAAACAGTCAGGCAAGGTCAGATCAAGCCCGGTGATACCATCGCAGCATCGGGATTTGGAGCGGGCCTCAGCTGGGGAGCTGCTATCTTCCAATGGCAACGCTAGCGATTGGTTGATCAGCATTTTTAGACAATCCATAACAGTGAGCCAAGATGACAAACCGCTGCAATTTTGGGGTGCCCATCGTCCGTTTATTCAGCGTCCTAAGCGTCTAGAGCCGCATTGTGATCATATTTTTGACAAAGGTGGGCAAGCAAAAGGCTGCTTGGTGAACACTTGGGTTGTAGTAGGCCAATTGATGATCTTGGGCAAATTGTTGAGCCTGCTGTGGATCAAAATCATGTAGTGGGTGGGGACCCGTTTTCGCACAGTAGGCGAAACTCCAAATTCCAGTCGGGTAAGTTGAGATAAACGCGAGATAGCAATGCACCTGTGAGGCCCCAAATATTTGGTTTAAATCACCATATCGTTCCGAAAACTTAGACTGACTTAACCGAGGGGACTCACTTTGAGTGACCATTACCCCACCCACCGACAAAATACGGTGAATCTGTTGATAAAAGTCTTTTGTCAGCAATGCGGTTGAGCAACCCACCGGTTCTGAGACATCGACAATGATTAGATCGTAGGTGTCATCATTCGTCTTCCCCACAAATTCAATACCATCCCCAATGATAAGTTGTAGCTTGGAATGGTTCAGTGCGAGGGAGAGGGTGGACAGATGTTTCTTCGCGGCTTTGACAACCACTTCATCAATTTCCACGAGGGTTACTTGTTCAACCTGGGGATGGCGAAAAATTTCCCGGACGCAACCGCCGTCGCCGCCGCCAATCACCAGCACTTTACGAGCAGCATGGGTCAATAGGGGCACATGGACGATCATCTCGTGATAGGCTCGTTCATCTGCCTCACTACACATCACCCGGTTATCAATAACGAGCATTTTGCCATACTCAAAGGTGTCTAAAACTTCCACTGTTTGATAGGGAGACTTTTCTCGAAAGATCCAGCCTCCTCGATGGCGAATAGAGAACGCGATATTATCGTTGCGCTCCGTAAACCAGATGGTTCTTTTTTCCTGTGGATTAGTGTTTGGATAGGTGGCGATCTCCTCGGTTTGCTTCAAGTCAGCTTCTACTGTTTCCAGTAAATGCAATTGCCCTCGATTTAGTTCTAAAGCCGATCCGTGGTCGGCGTGAAAAGCGCTTTTGAGGATTTCATAGGCAATCCAGGGATTAACGGATGTCCCACAAGTAAATAGATCGAGGGCAGCATAGCCATATTCGGGCCAGGTATGGATGGCAAAATGACTTTCTTGGAGAACCAGAAAGCCTGAAACCCCACTTGGAGGAAATCGGTGAAATTCGGAGCTGATAATCGTGGCTCCTGATTCCTGAGCCGCTTCTAGCATGCTGTTTTCGATCAGAAGAACATCATTGAGGATCTCTGCAGAGCCATCATAAAATTCAACGAGTATATGTCTGCCGAGGGAGTTCATGGATGCTGAAGAAAATGAAGATAGGGCTTAGGACGATAAAGGGTTTTCCAGAACTCTACCCGAGTGCTGGAAAATCTGTCCTATTCTGTCATGGCGAAGGACATCAGCGTTCAGCAACGTTTTGACCCCCTAATCTCCTATTTTGAGTGAACGCCAGCGATTAAGGGCAGCGGCTAGCTCAAATCGCCGAAACTGGACAAAATCGCCTTCGGGAAAGGAACTCAGCGTGGATAGTCCCGATGTGGTTAGTCTGGACATGATGTCCTGAAGGATGGTGGTCAAAGCCGCTGTGGAGGGCTGTTGATGTAAGAGTACGATCGCAGCTGCAATGGCCCGCAATTGCCCTGGCTCTACCAATTGTTCGACCTGGCTGAGATTGATCGCATCTCTACCTAAAATAATTTCTCGCAAATCATGCACTTTTACCTTGGCGGGTCGGCCCTTCCAGACCAGCATCGCCGGATCCAGGTGGATGCTTCGAGACGGTCTGGCACCGATGGGTTGGCTGAGTTCACAGGTGCGATCGCTGGGGTATTGAGCTGCGATCGCATGGGCCTGCTCCGTTACGTTTTCGGGCCGATAGGCAGACATAGCAACCACCGTATCAGCCACCTCAAAGTAATCACCACTGCCTCCCATCACGAGAACGCTGGAAACGCCGTGATTCTCGTACAGGGGGCGAATTTGATCAATCAATGGCGTAATGGGTTCTTGGTCTTTAGCGATTAGGGCTTGCATTCTGCGATCGCGGATCATTAAATTTGTAGCGGTTGTATCTTCATCCAGGAGCAACACTTTGGCCTGAAGCTCTAGAGCTTCCAGGATATTGGCCGCCTGAGAGGTGCTACCACTGGCATTGGTGGTGCAAAACGCCGTGGTGGCTTGCTGATGGGGAAGATGATTAATCAATGGAGACAGATCTAAATGCGTTACAGGACGTCCCTCCTCGGCTCGAATTTTGACCGCATCCATATCTGTCACCACAAACTCACGGCCATCGCCAGGAATATGGTTGTAAATCCCTAGTTCTAAGGCTTTAAGCAAGGTTGATTTGCCGTGATAGCCTCCTCCCACAATCAAGGTAATCCCCTGCGGAATCCCTAGCCCTGCCATCAGGCCATGATGGGGACAATCAAACTCAACCTGTAAAGACGGAGGCGATTGAAACGGTATGGCTGATGCTAGAGGCTGGGTGGCAATACCACTCTGCCGAGGCAGAATCGCACCGTTGGCGACAAAGGCCACCAACCCCTGTGCGTGCAACCGTTGCCGTAACCAGTCTGCATCTTCATTAATATCAATATGGAGTTGGAGGTGCTGAGCAGAGAGTTGAGGATAGTACAACCTGGCGACCCATTGGGGAATCTGCTCACCGAATAAGTGGGCCGCCTGATCGCCATCAACCCGTCGTCCTTGGGCAGGCAACCCCACCGAGAATCGCAGCTCAACCTGCTGATCGTCGATCAAGGCAGTGGTCCGCTCCAAAATTTCTGGCCCCGGCTGAGCAATGGCAATCCGTCCACTATTGCCTGTGCCAGTACGCTGCTGATGGTGTTGAGTCATCTGACTAAACCGACGCGTGAGAAAATCTCGCAACCCCACTGCTCGACTATGATTGGCGTATAGTTCTGGCGAAAAACCAGCAATTTGCTGTGGAATTTGCACGCGGCATTGACTGGGCCGAGCAAAGGGATCACGTTGGATCCGATCCAGAATCAGCGTAAATTCAGGAAACTGGTAGTCTCCCCGCAGGGATTGATATCCCTTGTATCCTTTGCCATTGAGTTGCCGTAACTGCTGTATTAGGTGCTGATGATCATACATGGCACTCTCCGCATTCGGGTCTGGCATCAATTGGGTGAATCAATTGGCAGTGCCTGTTCACTCCGTCTTTGAGCATAAGTAGAGTTGGCTAAAAAGGATCAACTAAGTTTCATTTTATGAACTAATCTGAAAACCTTTCTCTGTATAAGATTTGATAGAATTTACATTTCG
>NZ_JANQOY010000165.1 GCF_028285565.1 Acaryochloris sp. IP29b_bin.148 | reverse complement strand
TGAAATTACCGAGAAACTTCTAGCAGCAAAGAAAGCGAAAGGTATTTCCTTTGAAGATTTAGAAAAAATTGTCGGGTGTGATGAAACCTGGATTGCCTCGGTGATTTATCGCCAGGCGAGTGCCTCTACGGAAGAAGCCGAGAAGATCGTCACCGCTTTGGGCTTATCCGCAGAGTTGGCAGAACCCCTAACCGTGCCGCCTATGAAAGGTTCTCTGGAGCCTGTAATTCCTACAGACCCGTTAGTCTACCGATTCTATGAAATTATGCAGGTCTATGGAGTACCTGTGAAAGCCGTGATTCATGAGAAATTTGGCGACGGCATTATGAGTGCCATCGATTTCTCCATTGAGGTGGATAAAGTACCGGATCCAAAGGGCGATCGCGTTCAGGTAACCATGTGTGGAAAGTTTCTGCCTTACAAAAAGTGGTAGGCCACTCCCTCAAATTTTTACAAACCTACTTCCTTTAACCCTCTTTTTACCTAGCTGAGGAAAAGATGCAATTGCAGCTAATCGGTCAGGTTGAGGTCAATAGATGTTCAATAGATTTTTCTAGGACGTGCCAATGCTAAGTTTGTCTACTGCCATCAGACCTAAAGCGAGAGGCGCTAGGTCTTCCCTTGTGGTCCATTCCCTCTGGGCGATTACACTGGCCGGGTTCGGACTCTTACTCTTTGCTCCGAATGCCTTAGCCCACCACCCCCTGGCAGGGCGGTTGCCTGCGAACTTTTTTGAAGGCTTTATGTCGGGGGTCGCTCACCCTGTTATTGGTGTCGATCACTTTGTGTTTGTGATTGCGGTGGGGCTGATATCTGCTCTGATGCGGCAAGGCGTGATGATTCCGATTGCCTTTGTAATCGCAGGTCTGGCGGGGACGGGAATGCATCTCCAACGGTTAGATTTGCCTGCTCCAGAGTTTTTTATCTCGGCTTCCGTGCTCCTGTTTGGAGTTTTGTTGGCCCTCAAGCGCCATCCTAACTGGCAGATAGTTGCTGGATTAGCGGCAGTTGCAGGAATCTTCCATGGCTATGCCTATGGGGAAGCGATTGTGGGTGCAGATATGACGCCCATGGTGGCCTATTTGAGTGGGTTTACGGTAATTCAGCTTGGGGTCGCCTTAGGGGCCAGGGCAATCGGGCGCAGGATGCTCAAAGGGCATCAGATGCCGGAGTTACCGCTGCGGTTTTCGGGCTTTGCCATTTGTGGATTCGGGGCCGCCTTTCTGTCTGCCCTGATTTTGGGATAACGAACCGATGAAACGGCGTCAATTTTTAGAATATGCAGGGGCAGCAGGCTTATCTTTGGCAATGGCCGAAAAAACTACGGCCCTCGTCAATCCCCCAATTTATCCATTGGACTTATCCACCGTTGAGTTTGAGGTGACCACTGTCGATCGCAGGGGGCAGGTCAAGCAGCGGCAACCCCACCGAGCAAGGTATTTTACAGACGCCATCAATGGTACTGAGTTTTTGACGATGGTGGCGGTTCCATCGGGTCGCTTTTGGATGGGGGCTGCCCCCACCGAAGCCCAGACCCAAAGTTATGAGTTTCCTCGTCATCGCGTTAAACTCCCGAGGTTCTTCCTCAGTCAATATCCGATTACCCAGGCCCAGTGGGCAGCGGTGGCCACTCTACCTAAAATTAGGTATGACTTAAACTCCTCCCCCTCCTATTTTCAGGGCAAAGATCGCCCCGTGGAAAGTGTCTCTTGGTTAGAGGCTGTGGAATTTTGCGATCGCATCAGTCAACAAACAGGTCGCCACTATCAGCTTCCCAGCGAAGCCCAGTGGGAATATGCCTGTCGGGCTGGAACGCGAACACCCTTTAACACAGGAGAAACGATCACAAGCCAACTCGCAGACTACATGGGCACCACCCCTTATCGAGCTGAGGCAATCGGAGACTATCGTCAATCCACGATGGCCGTAGGGCGCTTATCCGCTAATGCTTTTGGACTTTATGACATGCATGGCAATGTCTGGGAATGGTGTGCTGATGTCTGGCATGCCAATTACCGAGGTGCTCCCCGCCATGGACAAGGGTGGGCAAGCTCTCGCCCATCCCAAAGGCGCACCATTCGCGGAGGGAGTTGGCTAAATTCTCCAGCCCAGATCCGTTCTGCTAGCCGATCGGGGTATGACCAAACTGCTCTGAATCGAACCATCGGTTTTCGGGTCAGTCTGAGCTAGCGCCATGTTGTAGAAATAGGCGATCAGGCAAATCGATAGACCCTAGACTCCCACTGAAGACAAGGTACCCCTCCTATGGCACTCCTCCCTAAAATTCCTGTGACGGTCCTGACTGGCTACTTAGGCGCTGGCAAGACCACACTGCTCAATCGCATCCTGACAGAAGAGCATCACCAGCGGATTGCTGTGATCGTCAATGAGTTTGGTGAAGTGGGTATCGATCACCAGTTGGTGATCAATGCCGATGAGGATATTTTGGAGATGAATAATGGCTGTATCTGCTGCACAGTGCGCGGTGACCTGATTCGAATTATGGGGGACTTGATGGCGCGCGCCGATTCCTTCGATCACCTAGTCATAGAAACCACCGGGTTAGCCGATCCCGCCCCCGTGATCCAGTCCTTTTTTGTGGATGAAATCATGGTGCGTCATACCCGGCTGGATGCAGTGGTGACGGTGGTGGATGCCAAGCATATTGAACACCATTGGCAGAGTAGTGAAGCCCAAGAGCAGATTGCCTTTGCTGACGCGATTCTGCTCAACAAAATTGATTTAGTCTCACCCCAGCAGTTGCGATCGCTAATGGAGAAGATTAGGGGAATCAATGCGATCGCAACCCTCCATCCCACTCAAGACTGCCAGATCAACTTAGACAAGGTCTTGAATGTGCAAGCCTTTGATCTGAAAAATGCCTTGAGCATCGATCCAGAATTTTTAACCGAAGACGCCCACACCCACGACGAGTCCGTCTATTCCATAGCCATTACTGAAACTGGAACCGTAGATGGCGATCGGCTTAACCGCTGGCTCTATCAGCTTGTGCAGGCCCGTGGCCCCGATATTTTTCGCATGAAAGGCATCTTAGATGTTGACCATGCCAAACGGCGGTTTGTGTTTCAGGGGGTTCATATGACCCTCGATGGTCGCCCTGGCCGACCGTGGCAACCCGGTGAAATCCGTAAAAATGAACTGGTTTTTATCGGTCGTAACTTAGACGAAGCCGAACTTCGATCAGGTTTCCAAGACTGTTTGGCCCCTGCCTATATCCCTGCTTAACCGTCCCTAGAGAGAGCATTATGAAACTCCAACACAATCTGGGTGGGCTAGAAGGGCTCGACCCCATTACCCCCGAAACCAAGGTCTTTGTTGAACCCTGGGAAACCCGTATTTTTGGGATTCACACGGCCATGATGGCCCTGAGCAATCACCTCAATACATCTCTGCCGAAATACGATATTGGCTCGGTACCCACCCAATTCAAAAGTTTTTGGACCTGGGGCCACCTGCGCCAGGGGGCTGAAGGTCTGCATCCTTTTGAATATTTCCGACTGCGCTATTACGAAAAATGGTTGGGGGGTATTTCCGGTTTCTTTATTGACGAAGGCTATATTACCCAAGAAGAGCTGGATGCCCGGACCGCCGAATTCCTCCAGGACAGTACTAAAGCCGCGGCCCCCCTACCCAAGGGTAGCAACTCGGCGATTGATACCCAAGTTGAACAGTATCTCCGAAAAGGGGATTCTCCTAAACGCCCTTTACCAAGCCCTGCCAAGTTTAAGGTGGGCGACCAGGTCCGAATTAAAAATGTCTCGCCCGCAGCCCATAGTCGATTGCCCGGTAACCTCAAGGGGCGGATAGCCGAGGTCGTTAAGGTATATGAGGGGGCCTTCACCTACTTTTTTCCCACCGAAGATGGCATCGGTACCCCTATGCCTGTCTACAGTCTCGCCTTCCAGGCCACCCACCTCTGGGAAGCCTCGACCACAGAAGCAAATTTAGTGTACTACAACGATATTTTTGAAGCCTATATAGAAGCGGTCTAAGGAGAAGCTGTCTAAGGAAACGATTATGCCAAGCAACTATCCCGGATTTAAATATAGTACCGACCGAGAAACCTTTAGTTCTGCTAAGGCCAAGGCCCTGGAGTCCCTATTGATCGAGAAAGGGATTATTACAGGCGACACGGTGAATAAAATCCTCAGCTATTTTGAAACGGAAATGGGACCCTTCAATGGGGCCAAGATTGTGGCCAAAGCCTGGGTTGATCCAGATTTTAAAAACTTATTGCTAGAGGACTGTAATGCTGCTTGCGAGCAAATGGACTTTCCTGAAGGCATGTCGGGGGCCGAAGGCGAACATATGCGCATTGTTGAAAATACCCCAGAGGTCCATAACGTGATTGTCTGTACGCTGTGCTCCTGCTACCCCTGGCCTACCCTTGGACTGCCACCCTATTGGTTTAAGGACCCCACCTTTCGTGCTCGAGTCGTACGGGAGCCTCGTCAGGTGCTGTCTGAGTTCGGCGTCCAGCTAGAGGAATCGGTCCAGATCAAGGTCTGGGACAGCAGTGCTCAAATTCGGTGGTGGGTGCTGCCCATGCGCCCTGCCGGAACAGAGGGCATGAGTGAAGCCCAGTTAGCCAACTTACTCACCCCTGAAGCCATGATGGGTGTGGCTACGGTCAAGGTTTAATCTTAAGGCTTAATCTATGTTCACTCAATTTGAGCACTTTGCCGCCACCAGCTTAATGGGCTCTCCTGGAGAAGCACCCCCCCGACAAGATGGACATTTGCAGTTTGAGCGAGAGTGGGAAAAACTGGCTTTTGGTGTTGCGATCGCACTCTCTAAACAGGGGTATTTCGAATGGGAAGATTTCCGGCAAACGCTGATTGAAACAATTCACCACTGGGAGGCGACCCATGACCTGACAGACCCTGAATGGGACTATTACCAGTGCTGGTTAACCGCCCTGGAAAAGTTGACCATTGGAACTGGCCTTATCCAGACAGAAGAATTGGAAGCCCACATGATTCAACTTCTGGACTGCAAGTCTGAACCGCAAGAATAACCAACCGGAATAGTCCATCCCCGCTCAAGCTGTTACACCTTCCGTTAAATCGATTACAAATTTGTCTATGGAAACCAAACCGCCCCTTCCTCCTTTTACCCTAGAAACTGCCAAAATTAAGGTTCGAGCCGCAGAAGATGCTTGGAACAATCGTGACCCTGACAAGGTGGCAATGGCCTATAGCGAAGATAGCTTTTGGCGCAATCGAGCCGAAATCTTTCAGGGTCGGCAAGCCATCCGGGATTTTCTGCGCCGCAAGTGGGATAAGGAGTTGGACTACCGCTTGGTCAAGGAACTATGGGCCTTTGGCACTAATCGGATAGCAGTTCGCTTTCAGTACGAATGGCATGATGATGCGGGGCAGTGGTACCGTGCCTACGGCAATGAAAACTGGGAATTCAACGCGGCAGGACTGATGCAACGGCGGGAAGCGAGCATTAATGATCGTCCAATCAGCACCGAAGATCGTCGGTTTTATTGGTCTGCACCTGGCCCCAGACCGAGCGATCATCCAGGGCTAATGAACTCACCTGAATAGGAAAGTGAAGGATCAATATCACTGACTTACTTCTTGCAAGGGATAGCCATAAAATCCTGTACCAAGGACAGCACAATTGCAATAACGAGTCCAGTCCTGAAGGTGCCAATCATTGAAGTCCAGCTTGTAACTCCGTCTAACGCAAGCATCAGTTGAGTCCATCGCCATGCATCTAACGCTCTGCTTCCAAAGCATAGGACTACTCTGCTGTTGGCAGAACTGGGGCAGGCACAGGGACCGGAGCGGGAGCAGGTGCAGCCACTGGGGCTGGAACAGGGACTGGAGCAGGAGCAGGTGCAGCCACTGGGGCAGGCACAGGGACTGGAGCAGGAGCAGGTGCAGCCACTGGCGCAGGCACCGGGACCGGAGCGGGAGTAGGCGCAGCCACTGGGGCAGGCACAGGGACTGGAGCGGGAGTAGGCGCAGCCACTGGCGCAGGCACAGGGACTGGAGCGGGAGTAGGCGCAGCTGCTGGGGCTGGGGCAGGGATCGAAGTCGGGGCGGCTGCTGGCGTATTTGGAGTTGCGGGCACAGGAGACGGAGTGGGGGCTGGAACCGCAGTAGGACTAGTAGGCACGCCCACAGGAGACGGAGTGGGGACTGGAATCGCAGTAGGACTAGTAGGCGCACTCACAGGCTTATCGATCTGCCGTGCAGGGACTGGAGCGAGCGGAGCAACTGCCCCAGTCGTCGCAGGTGGCGATGGGACGCCCCTAACTGGTGCTTGACGAGCTTTAGCTGCTGCTCGCTCTTGAGCGCGTTGTGCAGAGAACTCTCGATTCTTGCGAGCTTGTTCTTTCTCTTTAGCCGTTAAATCATTTGACTCTTCAAACGTTACTTTAATCGGTTTATTGCGTCTATCTTCGGGGATAGACTTAAGCTGCTTTTTAACCTTCTTGAAAAATCTTTTTGAGTCCTTCTCGATCGCTTTATCTAGCTCTGGATCACCTGTAGACCTTTCTAACCTCAACCCAACGGGTTCACCGTTTTCGTAAACTGGGATCATCCGTTCCTTTAAACCCGCCAATACTCTTGAATTCCGATCCTTCTTATAGCCAACTCCCAGCTTAGATCGTCCCTTTTTCTCCGATTTTTTGGGAGTAACCGGAGACTTAGGTTGAGTATTGACAGCCGTTTTTTGCCTTTTCCCAGATGGTTTTCCCTTAGCTCGTTTAGATTTGCCGGTAGATCTCTTTTGCTTAGACGTCCTAGATTTCTTCGTAGTGGTTGATCGACGTGTGGTATCCGCAGATTTATCTTTCCCAGTTTTCACGGGTGTCTCAGTAGAGACTTCCTTTTGATCAGATTCATCAGAGGTGGATGACGTCGGCTCCGGCTGATCCTCGGATTCAGCCGTGGGTGAAGATTCTTCGTTAGGCTCGCTGGTTTCTGTTTCTTCGGTCGTCGGCTCAGGTTCTTCAGGCGATTCTGCTTCTTCTGGACTATCAGGGAGTTCTTCCGGCTCAGGAATAAGGGGCTCAGGCGTCGAGTTTAAGGCGACAGGCTCTGGCACCTCAGCCACTAACTCCGCAGCATCTGGATCTTCTACTTCTTCCTCTTCTTCCAAAGGTTCAGATTCGATTTCCTCCAGAATGGGATCTTCTTCCTCCAATTCTTCTTCTGGAACCTCGACCACTGTAATCTCAATCGCATCCTCCTCAGCTAGATCATTTTCGGGAGAGGAAGGTAAACCAACACTAATTCCTAAGAATAAAGAGTGCATCACTAGGGAACCTGGCAATGTAAATGCCAGAATAGTGCGTACTAGGCGCTCTTCATTCTCTCTGTTATTGCTAGAGAGCGGGTTGAGACTCATTCGATTAACTGAGAATAGATATGTTTAAACAATACACAATATACTTGCTAAGCAAAAGTTACAGGCGAACATTGTGAAGGCAAATAAATAAGAGTGATATCGCTTACAACGCTATCTATAAGGAATTTTAACAAGATAATGACGCTCAATTTTGCCGCCAGGGAATTTTAGTGTTTGATGACAAAGCGCTCTTTACTTGACAATAGATTGCATTAATTATACGGTCTCATCTATAAGACCGATTGTGCCGGAATATCGACATCGTTTGGATAGCCCGGAGAATGGCAAGGGTGATTGTTGTTCTTGGTGTCTCTAGTTGGGAGTGTTCGAAGTCTTTTGCTATCAGAGCCAGTTATAGGTTGCTGTGGTTTCGGTCAAGGCAATCGGTCTTCCCTATCGCAGTATGGAACGGTATAAGTTCATGCAGTTTGGTCAAGTAATTACTGCAGGGGGAGTAGTGATGCTCCCTCTTATGGTGTTCTCTCTGATTGCCATTGCTCTGATTGTTGAGCGTTTGGTGTTTTGGACGAGACTCAATCGCAACCAGTTGCGGATTGTTAAGCATACGCTGAAGCTCTATCGCCACGACAATGCCTATGATGCTTTGGGATATGTGCAAGAGCAGGCTAAGTATCCCATCGCTCGCATCTTTTTAGCGGCGCTGTCGTTAGAGGAACCGACTCCTGATGAGTTTCGGTTAGCGTTAGAGAGTGAGGCTCAAGCTGAGCTACCCACGCTGAAGCGATTTACAACGGTGTTTGACACGATTATTAGTATTTCGCCTTTACTCGGACTATTGGGAACAGTGTTGGGCCTGATCAATTCCTTCTCGTCCTTGAACCTCGGGAATATCGGTGGTAGTGAAACAGCAGGAGTAACGGGGGGCATTAGTACCGCGCTGATTTCGACAGCCGCAGGATTGATTGTGGCGATCTCAACCCTGATTTTTGCTAATGCATTCCGCAGTTTGTATCAGCGGCAGTTGGCTTTTATTCAAGAGTATGGAGGCCAGTTGGAGTTGCTGTATCGTCATCGCTATGAGCGAGGAGGAGTCACTCATGCGCTTACCCGATGATCCCAGTGCACCGGCTCAGATCAATATTGTGCCGATGATTGATGTCATTTTTGCGATTCTGTCATTTTTTATCATTGCTACACTTTTTTTGAATCGCAGTGATGCATTGCCTGTGAATTTGCCTCAGGCCAAAACAGTGAAGCCACAGCTATCGACGAAGGTGACGGTCACCATCGGTGAGACGGGGGATTTAGCGCTCAACCGAGAACCGATCCAACTGGATGCCTTAGCCACAGAAGTTCAAGACTTAACAGAAACAACTGAAAAGGTCGTAGTGGTCATCCATGCGGATGAGCAAGTGGGTCATGGCCGCGTTGTGACGGTAATGGATCGCATTCGCGAAATCGAAGGCGCAAAGTTGGCCATTGCCGCCACAAAGAAACCATGACTGCTGGATCACACCATAACCAGCGTGTCTGAAGCCAAGAAATGGGCCAAATGATAAGCTCGCTCTTCTGTTGCTAGCAGTATCTGCTCATACAAGTGGCGGGTGCCCCGATCTCCCAGGCTTTCGGCCTGGGAAGCTTGGCTACGAAGCAGTTTGATCACAGCTTGCTCAGCAGCAAGGTCATGCGCCACCATCGTTCGACAGTTATAAATACCATCTGCTTCAGGTTCAAAACAACATAACTCAGCCAGCTTGCTGAAACTGGCGGCTGGCACCCCCCCTAAACCATTGAGGCGTTCGCCAAGATCATGGACATGGCTTTTGGTGGCATCTCCACACTCTTGAAAAAAGTTGTGGAGCTGATAAAACTCAGCACCTTCAACGACAAAATGATGCTTTTGATATTGTAAATACAATGCCTGAAAACTAGCTAGAGCCGTATTCATCCCCTCACAGACAGGCTCAGTGGCGGACCGATCCAATAAGACTGGATTGTCAGATATCTGGCCGAAATGTTGCACCACAGCAGTAGACATAATGTTCCTCTCTCAGAAAACGGCAAGTTTGGGCACAGAAAAAGTCAAGATGCTTGAATAATAACCTGTGTATTTTCTAGACTCGCTAGAAAAAGTCTCTTATTTTCCCAAAAGTTGGACAATCCTATGGGACCGGCTTGGTATTTCATATATAGCTATAAAGCAGATTGGGGCATTGTTTAAGGATCACCGCTGCTTGTAGATCACGACTGACTTTAGGATGCATTACTGATCAAAGGTGGATAGTCTCACAGATGACAAAACAGCTTATTGAGAATTGCCAATATTGCTCACAATTTTCTAAGCAAAATGGCGAAGATCCAATAGGGACAGCTAGTACAGCGGATCATTGGCTGGTTTTTGAACTCCCTCAACCCTGGCGGAAGGAGATGTTTACCACTGATCCGCTCATTAACCAGCTGATTCCCCTGCTCAAAAAACTGTTTTTCCGGCAGGGGATTTTGGTGCGTCCGGTTGCGATCGCACCTGATCGCGAATACTCGCACCCTCATCTGACCCGAGTGATCCATTTCTGGCGTCCCCAAAAATGTTTTGCCCAATACAATAGGTACGAGTATTTAGTGCCGAAGGCAGATAGTGGCGACTTTGCGATCTCACTTCTCCATACCCTATCTGGCAGAAAAAATGAGTTGCAACCCTTTCAGCAATATCTGCAACCGACGCAGCCCATCCGCGACCTCCTTATTTGTACCCATACTCAAGTTGATCTAGCCTGTGGGCGTTTTGGCACCCCTCTATACCGTCAGCTTCGAAAGCAATATGCTCACCAGAGTCAGTTACGGATTTGGCAAAGTACCCATTTTGGAGGACATCAATTTGCGCCTACCCTTCTAGATCTTCCCTTAGGCCAATTTTGGGGTCATCTTGAACCGCATATAGTAGAGACATTAATTACTCAACAAGGATCCTTGGAACAAATCCGTCCATTCTATCGGGGATGGTCTGGACTGACTAAATTTGAGCAGATTGCCGAAGGTGAGATGTGGATGCAAATGGGCTGGGATTGGCAGCACTATCCGAAAACAGGACGTATCAAGCGTAAAGGGCTTCAAGGTCTACAAAAGGTCCTGTATCCCCTCCTGAGATATATTCCCCTAAACATATTGCAACTGTGGTTGGAACAATGGACGTCGAAGGCAGCCTGGGTGGATATTGAACTCTGTTATCAGGACTCTCCAGCCTCAGACTTGAAGCGATGTACCTTCAGAGTGCTCAAGGATCACACCGTCAACTCCGCTAAAAAATCGGCTGCCCACAGAGGTGATGCTCTAGCGATAGAACCTGTACAACAATATCGCGTGGAACAGATTGTCAAACCCCATTAAGTTTATGCACCTGGGTGCCTAAGACAGCAACGAATGATGTGATTGACTGAGACAGCTGCTATTAATCGTTCAACAAAGACTATCTATTGAGAATATATGCGGGCATTTTTCGCTTCATACACACTTCCCCCCTTCCTGTCTCAATTATGTAGGTATAAGTATGCGCGAACAGAAATAGAAGGATGGGAGGTACTGATCCGTCGAGAGCTGATTCGCAGAAATCAAGAAATAGTCGAAGACGCAAGTCATTTATTGACTGTAAAGTTACAAGAAATAAAAACAGCAATTCCAGCTCAGCACCATTCATTCTTAACTCAGATAAAATTCTGGATAGAAGAATCAAACCCAGATTTTTCAGGGATGGTGTACCATCCTTCAGCTAAGTGGCTGCAAAATCACGGTTACAACCCACTAAAAGCTAAAGCAATAGAAATTGCTAATATCCAGAACTTTATCACATGGGACTCTATTCAGCCCTGGCATGTTCTACATGAACTCACTCATGCCTATCATCACCAAGTCATTACCCATGATTTTCAGCCTCTTATCCAAGCGTATGAGTATGCAAAGGAACAGGGTTTATATCAAAGAGTCCCCAGAAACAATGGAAAAATAACGACAGCTTACGCCCTGGGAAATGTGAAAGAGTATTTTGCTGAATTGTCAGAGGCATACTTTGGGGAAAATGATTTCTTCCCATTTAATCGAGAACAGTTGCGGGGCTATGATACTCGAGGATATTCTGCTGTCGAAGCAGCTTGGGATATCTTGGCTACTGAAGAATAATTACTTTAAATAATCTGCCTGCAATCAGCCAACGTTACGTTTACAAATCGGTAGCGTATGTGAACTTCGATGCCTAATTTACTTTCTGTAATTTGAAATAACCCTGACATTTTATGGCCATCGTTATCGCTTTGGTCTGGCTTCAAGTAATATTGCGAACTGTTCTATTTCAAGAATTGATCATTTAGCAGCTATTTCGAATTCACCTCTACCTCAAATAGCTCATCCATGAATCAGATGCTGATGACAAAGATGCTTCTAGATGCAACCTGATCAGGATGATGATCTTTAGATGTATTGACTACCAACCTCTTGTCATTTTCCCCAGATATCATCAAATATAAGATTTATTTCTCAAAAAAGTGATTTAAAGCAGGAAAAATTCTTTTTTTTGAGTATATCTATCGATTTTGGCCATTTTCTGTTATAAATCCTGTTTATCTATTCATACTCAAGACGCTACTTTGAATCTGAATCAGTCAGTGGCTTAGTCTCAGAGTTTTCTTGAGAAGTAGATACTGCGCAGATCGAGTGGGTTGCCAGCTCATCAAGTCCTTGACACGTATCTCGAGACTGACATGGGCATTACTTATTATTCCTTTTAGCTTATTAAAAATATTCTCAATAGAAAAAAGTTTATTGATGATATCTATCATGTAGAAATACTCATGAAAATGTATCTTTTTTAGCCATTAATATGTTTTTTCTCCTTATTCTTGTATCTAAGATAACAATTTTTTCGATAAATAATCTTTCCCAATTAAGAAAAATAATCTATACTTCGATCGGTTTTATCAAGAATAAAAGTCAATAAGATTACAAAATCTATGTTGACCTTGATTCCTGTAAGACCGAACGAATTCAAAGATAAATCGGAAAAATTGGGCTTATAACAGCAATAAATATAATTTCAACTGATTTAAGCTTCTTTTTCCCGTTAATCCGAAATTCTTCTTTCCATGAGGCCAATATTTTATGATTCCATCTCTATTGCCAGATCTTTCAACATCAGCTGTTCTCAAGCAAAGGCAATGGCCCTTAGTTGTCCTTGACGCTAATGTCGAAGACTATTCAGACTTAGCGGCTGATCTAACAGCACGTGCAGATGTTCTTGTCCTTTCTCCTGAACGTGATGGAGTCGAGCAAATTACTGCAGCTCTGGAGCAGCGCGATCGCATTACCGAATTACACCTTGTTTCCCATGGCTCATCAGGACGCTTACAAATTGGGAACACCCAACTGAGCCTTGAGACCATAGACAGCTATGCGGATCAGCTACAAGCTTGGTCTCATACTTTGGCAGGGGCTGATATCCATGTATATGGCTGTCAAGTTGCTAAAGGGGCACTTGGCTATCTCTTCTTGCAACAACTACATCAACTGACTGGTGCCAACTTAGCGGCCTCTAGTCAGCAGATTGGTCGT
>NZ_JANQOY010000163.1 GCF_028285565.1 Acaryochloris sp. IP29b_bin.148 | reverse complement strand
GAGAGGATGAGAAGGTGTGACAGAGTGAGCCATCTAGACTACCAGAGAGTGGTGAATCACCTGGAGTTGGCTACTCAGTCCTGACAATTTCTAATAATCCATCTCAGATATCATCGTGAAGTCAAGGTTTCTAGAAATCTGAATCACTATTTTGCAAGCGAGGTATTGTCATGGTGCTCGTTCAGATTTTGGCACGCATAATTGCCAGTCTTATTGGATTAGTTATGAGTTTGGTTGCTTTGTGGCGTTGGTGTAGCGATCATAACTTCCCTCATCTTTGATCTACTGCTCTGGCAAGAATTCAGTATCAATTACTTGATCTGATGTATAGGACGGAGAGCGATTAAAGCCGGGGGAAACGTTGATATACCGTCTTTTGAATAACATCCCTTAGGCAGAGATTTAGTGCGTCAGGTAGAACCCCAAAACCTTGGCTATAGCTGGGGATTAACTATCAAAGCAATCTCTCTTCGATGTAAGTATTTGGGAGGCTAAAAACCCCACTCTACATAATTTCCCCCGGTTTTAATCACTCTCTTCAATTGGGCCTTCCACCCGAAATCAATTGGGTGACTCAAGGCTGACAGATTCGAAGAATTTACCAAACACATCGTAATCTTCTCTGTAGTCACTAAGAATTTTGGCTTTTAGCGTTGAGTCAATGCTGCCAATAGCAGCGTCTTTGTACTCTCGGCCACCATCTTGCTTCTGGGGAAGGCTAAGCAGTGTAAGCCCAAGACGGTTGGGCAAGTTTTGGAGTTCTTTGACACTAATCACTATGTCAAAGTAGGATGGATCGTCGCCGAGGAATCTCACCTGAGGATCAGTGTGATACTGAATACTTTTTGAGATCGATCGATATGTATCTAGATTTTCAACAAATTCTGGGAAACTGGGGCATCGCTTTAAATTCTTGGCCTGGAGCTGGAGTTGATAGCGTGCCAAATCAGAATGGTACATGACTCGATTGCAGTAGGACGATACCAGTCGATCTAATGGATCTCTGACGATCGCAAGCTTAATCCAGTCTGAAGCTAGCGCAATCGCTTTAAACGGTCGAGATGGAAAAATTCGATGAATGTGGTAAACGTACCGATGCCCCACCTTTAGGGGTATAAATTCCTGCCCCGTTCTCAGCGCATAAAAAGCATATTTGAGAGAGGTACAGGCATTCTTTGGTACAGGCCAGTAGGCGATTTTATGGCCTGGGATTCTGACTGGATACTCGAAGAAAATACTGGCATCTTGATGATGAATCATGAGGTAATTTCTGTTTGAACTGACATCGATAGAGAATCAACAGCTTAGCTCTTAAAGAACAGCTTCTACTAGCTGCCATCAAGATACTGTTTAAGGCTAGCGTAGTTTGAAATGAGTTCTTGGAGGGACTCTATATTTAGTTTCCGAAAAGAGGTTTTAGGTTGGCAAGGGGGTAAACCCAGGAAATCAAGAATCTGGCTTGTGACTGCATCAATGTTCTCAACTATATCTTCGTAGTAAATATCTGGAATATGATGACCGCTCAGACGATTGGCAGACTGAATTTCAAGATCTCTAAACGCCAAAAACTTATTCTCCAAGGCTTCTGAAGACAGCAATATCTGTTTGCATTTAACGCCAGGGAACTGGTTTGTATTAGTCTCTTTGTGGCTCCAAATTTCTTGTTGTTCCGCAATAGTTCTTGACATAATCGTTGGTAGTTTATTTCTATACTTTAGATGGATGAACCGAATTTCTTTGTTCCTGATCTAGCGGCTTCCAGAATCTTAGAAACATCAAGCACTTTCATAACAATGCTTTAAGCTGATTATGTAGTTTTGATAGTTATGCAATCCGCTATAATCCGATTCCAAAGTACCTCGATTTGATGCTTATCATTAATGGGATAGTATTAGAACAGCTTGAATCCGACAACATTGATTTTCGGAGGCCGTTTTGAATAAACTGAGCCAAATATCTGTTCAAATGTTTGGCCTCTCAATCTTGCGAATGTCTCACACTCAACAAGAATTGAGGGATGTTGAGAATTGAGGAGGGAAATCGACAGGTTTGACCCCAGGGCTGTTTTAAGTTCACCAGAGGTAATTCAAAAGCATTGGAAATTCGTGGGCAGTAATATTGTCATGAGAAATCTGGGTACATAAGAATCTTGATTTCAGATTTTCTTCCAGGAACTTGAAACAGCCCTGGGTTTGACCCCGTTCGGGAGCAGGTTAAAACCATAAATTTTTGAGAGTCATGATGACCAAAGTGTTTGGAAATGTGATACGTAAGGATGCTCAGTGCTTTGCTGGGATCATGAACCACCTTAGAGAGAGTTTGAGACATTGTGGATCCTATCGATATTACTTTACGGACAGTCAATAATGTGTAGGAGAGTGGAACTATCGCTTGGGTGCGGCCTTAAGGTTGTTTGCGATTGCAGACCAAGCCAGCTTGCGATTCATCTGCCTATCCAGGGGCAGTGGCCGAGGCAAGGCAACGTCTTTTCTGGCTTCGTTCTTGAGCCAGATATAGCGATCGCTCAGGCCCCAGGTGATCAGTGCGTTCACGGCTGGTTCCTGTAAGACCACGGATAGATACTCGCTATAGATTTCGGCAACCTGACGATCTCGCTGGTCAATGTCCCGTGGAAACGCTCTATCCGTCACATCCAACTCCGTAATCATAATTTTGAGGCCCAGAGCTGACACCTCCCGCAAAAACGTCTTTAACTTCTCTGCATTGATCTTGGTCTTCCCTCGCAGATGCCCTTGAATCCCTAAAGCATGGATCGGAACTTTTTTCGCCTTGAGCCGTTGTAAAAGTGCTAAGGTTGCTGCTCTTTTCTTATCATTTTCGTCAAAGTCTAGGGCCACTTCGTTGTATACCAGTAAAGTATTTGGGTCCGCAGCCGCAGCAGCCTGAAAGGCCATCTCGATGTAGTTCGGCCCCAGCATTTGTAGCCAGGGATTCTCCCGCAATCCATCTCGACGATGATGTAAAGGGAAAACGGCCTCATTGACTACATCCCAGGAGTGAACTCGACCGGCAAAGTGACCGACAACCGTCTCAATATGCTTCAGCATCTGATCACGGGCGTTAAGTGCATTGATATGAGTGGCAAACCAAGGTGGCAATCCCTTATGCCAGACTAGTGTGTGGCCGCGCAAGGCCATCTGATTCTGAGCTGCAAAGTTAGCTAACCAGTCTCCATCATTAAAATTAAACTCGTTGGGGGTTGGGCGCAGGCGTTTCCACTTTAGTTCCACCTCCGGCGTCAGCACTCCACATTCCCGTTGGAAATAGCTAGCAAAGATGGGATCTGAAGTGAGAAACCGTTTCTGCGTAGCCGCACCATAGAGAAGATTCTTCTGTGCCGCCAGTTCACGCAGTGGTTGGGCATCATGGCTAGGTAGTGAGAGCGCTACCGATGGCCGTTGATGGACAGGATGAGATCGCCAACCATCGACACCGACCGCGACTCCAGCTCCGGCCATAGTCCCTAATCCTAGAACAAAATCTCTCCGCTTCATAAGGTTATCCTGCTTGTTTAAGCTTGGCCGTGCTTCCTGATCGAGCTTCAGCCAATTGCGATGCAAGATTAGAAGGAGCCGAACCAAGGGAGCGACGTAGTAGAAGACGAGCAATGGGGTAGCAGTAGACTGCCACCAGCGTCGTCAGAGAACGCCAATCGCGGTGAAAGATCGAGGCATCTTCCCTCAAACTAATTTGAAGAAAATGTTGAGCCTGAGTATGGTTGTCACTAGTTAGGGCTAGCCGGGCTAGATAGCGATAGAGGTATGCTCTGGCCCTGGGTAATAGCACCCCCACTTTGTCTGGATGTCTCTGGTAAGCAGCCTCTAGCACCCGTTCATTGCACTCCAGCATGCAGCTGACGTTAAACGACAGGCCCGTGGGTCGAACTCGGTAGCAAACCAGGGGGGTAGGAACCCGGTGAAACTGCCAGGATTGTAAAGCAGCAATTCGCAGCCAAAAATCCAGATCTTCTATACTTTTAAGACTTTCATCAAACAGACCAATTTCGTCCACCAAACAACAGCGAAATACTGCATTGGAGCCATGACCAACAAAGTTTTTGTATAGCAGCGCTTCAAGAGGGTCTGGCTCAATTGGCTTGCCGCTAAGACGCATCCAGGTCACCTCACCATCATCTCTGATCACCTTGGACGCGCTATAGACAACACCAACCTGCGAGTATTGATCCAAAAGGCGGACATGAGAAGCCAGCTTATCGGGTTCGTAGCGATCATCACCGTCTAGAAGTGCAATATATGGGGATTGAGCAGCACGAATACCATGATTTCGGGCTGAGGATAGTCCTCCATTCTCCTTCTGTAGTAATCGAAATCGGGCATCCCTTTGGCAAAATTGGTGGGCGATATACGAGGTGTTGTCTGTAGAGCCATCATCAACGATTAGGGCTTCAAAGTTCTCTAGACTTTGTTGCTGCAAAGAGGTGAGGGCATCTTCAATATACGAATCGATGTTATAGGCAGGAATAACAACAGTGACGGTCGGTTTGTTCATCTGTAATTATGAGATATCTTCAAAATTTGCTATAGGAGGGGCGCGAACTCTTCAAGTGGCAGATACAAGGGTTTGCATCAGACTCTCCGTTTGCTGGCCCACTCGGTTCCAGTTGTAGTAGTTGAGGACTGATTGTCGTGCCTGCTGTGACAGCGACGCATACAAAGCTCGATCACTGTGAAGTGTCTGCAAAGCCGTGGTTAAGCCCTGCACATCCCCTACATCGACTTTGCAACCAAATTCAGAAGCCACTCGATCCAGCTCGGGTAGATTAGTATAAATGACCGGCAAACCAGAAGCCGCATAATCAAAGAGCTTCAGAGGCGAAAAGAAAAAGCCATATTGTGTCCAGTCGATTTCTCGATATAGATTCAATCCCACATGGGCAGAGGCGAAGTATTTGGGGACCTCTAGATAAGGGACGGGAGGCATAAAGTGAAGATTGGTCGGTATCTCCTCTGATAGTTGGTGGGGGGGATGTCCTAGCACAATAAAGCAAATATTTGTCCCTTCTAGATGACGGGCACATTTCAGTAACAAGTCAAAGTCATGCCAGGCATAGTCCGTTGATCCAGCCCATAGCACTCTAAACTGATTCTCTAGCCCTGGAAAGAGTGATGGGTCTGACAGAGTAGGGGTAAACATCTCAGGATCAGAGCCATTAGGCACCAGTTCTGCACTTTTGATGCCTATATCTTTGGCATATCGCACCAGCGGTGCCGATACACAGAGTGCTGCTTGCGCACTTCGAGCCGCCAGGGCACGCAGATGAAGACCGATGCGATCTCGCCATCTCAGAGGTTCCGGTAAAACCTTCAACTCATCCAACGTCGAGTTAATTTCCCAAATAATAGGCTGATTAGGCTTCACGAGCCTAGGTACTAAGGAAGCGACTTCCCACCCCACTCGGCCATCAATGCGCAGATATAGCACATCTGACTGGGCAATAAGCGCTCTAAGTCCCAATACTGAGCGAGCAAAAAATTCTGAAAACTGCGAACCCGTCTCGTTATCTAAAGCCAGTAGCTGAATGCCCTGACGCGCTAAATAATGGGACAACTGATAGGTATGCACCGAGCCACCACTCCGAGGTGGTGTCGTATTCACTTTATGTAGAAAACCAACTTTCACAACGATAGTCCAAGCAACTGACTGACAACAGAACCCTAGATTCGATGGATGACTTGATACTCTTCGTAGCACGTCCCTAAAACACCGGAAATCATGCCGAAACTATGGGAGATATACTTCAGATTCTTGAAAAAAATAGGCTTGCCCCTCATATAGCACAGGGGCACTAGCAGCAACCCACGTAAAATTCGCCGAACTCCCTTGAAAATAAATGTCAAAAACACGGCGGTTGAAGGGTTGAGATTAATCTCACATAATGCCTCTGTATTGCCGCATCGATAGCCCCGCTGCAAAATCCACCGCAGGTTGGTACGACTCTCAGGTATCCATTCATAGACCAGAGCATCATCAGTCCAGACTAACTTATAGTCCAAACCATGTAATCGTCGAAACAGATGCCAGTCAGACCCACCCGTCAGTGCTAGCCGCTCATCAAAGACAAAATCAAGCTGCCTGAGGATAGATGCTTTGACCAACGTATTGTTCGTGGCAGCAGCAGATAGCTCAAAACCAGACTGATGACGAGGACGCTCAAAAAACTTACCGTGTTGAACCCAGTCATTCACCCGATGCCGAAATTTCGGCAGCACAGGCCCCATAATAGCGTCTGCTTGATAGGTTTGTTGAGCGAGCAGGAGCCGTTCTAACCACATCACATCCGGTACTTCATCGTCATCAATAAAAACAATAAAGTCTGTATCAGGACTGGCACAGGCTACCGATCGATTGCGGGCAAATGGTATGCCTCGCTGTTCTTCGACGTCGTAACATAGACGATAGGGGAAGTCTTGCTCCACTGATTGGATAACTGTGTGGGCAGACTGATCAACATCGTTATCGATAACAATCACTTCTAAATCGAGAGCCATAAATATCTCAAACTTCTGGTTGGTAATGCCAACTAGGAGGCGCTTTAGACCCTCAGGTCGAAGGCAGGTTATGATACAGATCGAGACTTTCATAATGATAAGAAATACAGCTAGATAGAAATACTTAATCGTGAGTCAAACCGCTCCATAGCTTGACTCATATAAATTTGCTCAAGACGTTCTGACTGACGTTTGAGATCAAACAATTTGCAGACACGCTCACGACCTTGATGACTGAAGTACTGCCACAGGTCTACATCAGACAGAAGCCGGATCAGGTGGGCAGTTAGTTCTTCGATATTGCCTTCAGTCGCTAGCAGCCCTGTCTCAGCATGGGCAACTGCCTCCGGGACACCGCCGCTGGCAAAACTGACGACAGGAAGCCCTACGGCTTGCGCTTCAGCAAAGACCTGTCCAAACCCTTCGGTGTCCCCTGAACGAGCCGTTAAACTGGGCACGCAAAACACCTTAGCTCTTTGCATCCAAGCCTTCACTGCGTGATGGGGCTGTGCGCCCAGAAAGGAGTAGTGTCTTACTTTGGAGGCCGCTCGCTTGATTAATTGGGGCCGTAGGGGACCATCTCCGATGACAACTAGCTTGAGCTCAGGGAAAGATGTCTGAAGTTGACCCATAGCATCTATCAGATGTTCACAGCCTTTTTTCTCGACTAGCCGTCCCACGAATAAAATGATGTTCTCTCTACCCACAAGCGGTTTAAAGGAGAAATGGTCTACATCCACACCAATGTGATGAACAACCAGTTTCTCTTCAGGAAACCCTTTATTTACCATTTCCCTATAGATAAAGTTAGAGACTGCGATGAAAAGTCGAGCACTCCGAGCGAGGGTTTTGCGTCGTTGGATGTAGATCTTCTGGATGAAATTCGACGCTGCAGACTCATCATTCGTGGTGATATCAAAGCCATGATACGTCACGATCAGCGGTAGGTTGAGCCGCAGAGCCAGCGGCAGAGCAACCGCTCCATCTTGTCCAAAGTGAGAATGAATCAGCTTGGGTTGAATACGTCGAATCTGATGTACAAATTGAGAAGGAAAGCCGTGCAGCGCTGCATTGCGCTCTTTTATTTTTCCACAGATCCCTCCTTCGCTGAGGACTAAGTGACGATCAGTTGCCCATGAAATATCATTCTTAGCTCTGAGGCCGACATAATAGGGCGTAAATTGCTTCAAGGACTCCATCTGTAACTTAATAAAGGTCTCAGATAAATTGAGCAGGGTGTTTCTATAGACGAGAAGGGTTGGAAGACTATCCATACTTGACTCTCCTCCTCTTGATATTCTCTGGATTCTTAAGGGTGCAGGAGATCACTCGCAGCAAAATATTGACACTTCTGAAAAATCGCATTCCCCGAAAATAACGTCGAATCTCCAGCCCAGCCTGGGGACCAGAGATCCCTGTTCTTAAATAAATACCTAACCCTCTAATGAAGAGGCCATCTGCGAATTTCTCTAGGGTCGGAAACTTGGTCCGTAACGCGTAGGCGATGGAGACTGACACGGATGCCTTCAGCTCTACCTGGTCTTCTCTATGGGTATAAGCGTTGGACTCATGTAACCGCTGTTGGGCTAGCGCTGTGGACTCAAAATATCCTTTGCTCAGGGCAATAGCAGCGAACTTCAAGTAGTTATCGCTAGTAATTCTAATTTCATCAGGCATCGGTAATATTTGCTCAAGCAGATGTCGTGAAAAGCACATCCCAGAGGTAGCCGTCGGAATATAGGGAAGAGGCTGAGCTGATGCAATCTGGGTTCGCAAATCCCAGCTAGCAGAGGGAAGACTTTGAGTCAGGTATGAATGAGGAGCACCCACAGTATCGATATAGGCTAAAGTATGAAAACACCATCCAATTGCTGGATATTGCATAAAGCATTGGACAATCTGAGAGACCTTATCTGCTTGAAACAGATCGTCAGCATCTAAAAAACAAATAATGTCACCCGTACAGGCAGAGAAACCAGCGTTTAAGGCTGAAGCTTGGCCCGCATTGTCTTTCAAAACAATTTGAATTTTATTGGAGAAGGAATTGATTATTGCTTGTGAATTGTCCGATGACCCATCATCAACAACGACGACTTCCACATAAGGATAGGTTTGATGGATCGCACTATTGATACAGCTAGCTAAGTAAGCTGCATAGTTATAGTTATTGATAATGACGCTAACTTTAGTATTTTTCATGACTGATAAAGCTTCATGCGTTTAATGAGCAGCGATTATCGGTGTTGTCTCATGCAAATTTTGATCTGTACTCGTTGTTGCGTTAGCCTCTAGCTTGCTTCGTTCCCTCTGCACAAGAACGAAGATACCCACGAAAACCGTCCATGCAAACTGGGGGCGGACAACAGTTGAACTTTCTGTCAAATTGACCATAAACATCATGGCCAGGAATGCGAGGGGGAAAATACCCGAGAGTGATGTTGTCTGTCTAAGCAGCTGTAAGGCTTGGTAGGAGACAAGGACGTAGCATAGTAAAAAGAGAACTGTTCCGAGTATCCCGATATCCAACAGTAAATCTAGAAAACCGTTGTGAGCATGGGGTGCTTGCCAGCCAAATTCACGCCAGACTACTTCTGCTCCTCCCCCTTTTGTCCAGAATGCACCGTAGCCATGCCCCAAGAAGGGGCGATCACGAACCGATAAAAGACACTCATGCCATAGGTCGGTCCGGCCTGATAGTGTTGCGTCTTTACCGAGGCTACCCAGGAGTTGGTCGAAGTTGTCAGAGACAATAGTAACCACACTACCCGAACAGAAGATAAAGAAAGTAAGAATGGGTAACATCCAGCTGTATTTCAACCTTAAGGATTTCAGCAGAAGAATCAGCAAAGATATTGTCAAAGAAATGACCAGCGCTGTCTTGGAGTTTGAAAGAATTAAGTTCAGGGCAAGGATAACTAGACAGAAATACTTAACAATATACATTTGCTTTCTAATAGGAGTAAGGCAGAGGCAAAGTAAGCCTAAAACCATACTTCGACCCAGATAATTTTTGTGGCTATAAATTCCTCGCCATGACCCAAAATGCTTAATGTCTTCTCCGCTTAAAATAATGCCTTTGCCCATAACACCGTACTGAGGTAGCACTAACCCAAAAACTAGGCTAAGGGCACCGCTAATCATAAATGCAGTGGAGAGAATAGTCAGAGACTTGTTCAGGTCAAATCGGATGCCAAGATAGAGACCTAGAAGAGTACAGCGAATAAAGGGTAAACACTTTTGAATCGAAAGGCCAGGTGCATCAGACCAAAAAATTGTTCCTATAACGAAGGTGACAACAGTCATTAAAGGCCACAGTTTTTGTAATGCGGGAATAAATGTCCTCCAATGGATCAACAACAGCAGTAATGTTGTGAGGGTGGTGGTATGGTAAATAAGCTTTTCGATAGTTAATGAAATTCTATAGTCAAATTGCATCAAAAAGAGAATTGAACTTGAATAAAAGACAATCGCAAATATACAGAAAGATTTCTCAAAAATGTAAAAGTATTGATCTACTGTTTGAGCTGCCCTTTTATCCATTCATCCTCTCCCTCTCAATATTCAAGACTCTTTTTATCTGTCTCCGACTGTAGAAAATTGCAATCGTCCATAGGATGATCATTAGCAGCCCATCAGAGGCAAGACTCGACGCAATTGCCCCTTTCCAGGAATACAGTGGAATCAAAATTAGGTTCCCACAGAAGTTGAAGATAGCGATAAAGACCTGAGCAGCACTCCGTAGGCTTTGCAAACCAGCTCCAGAAAGTGAATTAGCAGCGAAATAGTGCATGGCTTTGAAAAATGGCAGCGGAGCTAACCAACAAAGCGCCTGAGCAGACTCTGCATAGTTTTGTCCAAAGGCATAGGGCAATAGTGGAGACAATAGAATCAGGACAACGCCGACAATGATTCCGTAGATTGCGGCCAATGGTGTCAAGCGCTTCGCATACTGCAATGAATGGCTGATGCCAGAGGCACCATGTTGATAGAATTTGGCGTAGGAGGCAGACAACAGAGAGCGAATCGGAACGAAGGCAACATCAATGATCCGATAGGCTGCAGCATAGACCCCAGCAGAACTGAGCGTCGAGAAACGAGCCAACATCGTTTTATCAACGTTGTTGTAAATCGTCTGAGATGAGAGACCTGTTGAGTAGCAGAACCCCTCAAACAGCTCTGGCCGAATTCGTTCTAGCGCCAGCTTAGGAGACCCCATGTGAATCTGAACTAGCAACACAGCGACAGAGGCTGCAATGATCGTCCCAATTAGGTACAGGACAGTCCATCCCACTGCATTCGGTTCTGGAAAGATATAGACCATCACTATCGCTGCCACTACGCGGGTAATACCTGGAAGAATTTTGATCTGAGCAGTCTTGCTGAGCTTGTGAATGGCCTGAAAGGCGTGCCCTGCAATCTCTAGTAGCCGCAAACAGATAAAATCTGAGATCGCAGCACAAAACACTAAAGTTGTCGAAATATTATTAGGTAGCAAAGATGGCGAGATTAAACAAAGAAGGGCCGTAAAAACCGTTCCAGTCACGCCAATGATGAGCAAAGAATTTCCCCAGTACTGATTGAACAGCTCTGGATTTCTAGAAACGTTCTTAACAATTAAGCTACCGCTACCGAGGGTGACAAAGGGTGCAAAGATCGCAATCAAAGATGTTGCCCCCACAAATGCCCCGTATTGGTCAGGCCCAAGCGCCCGCGCAATGATGATGAAGTACACGGCCTGCAAAACGATGCCAACCCCTTGGCCCATCAGCATCCAAAGCGTATTCTTTGCAAGCTGATTGCTATGACGAACACGCTTAGTCAGTCCAGCTGCGCGATTGAGAAAAGTTGTGGGCATAAATGAATGCTACCTAAAGCCATAATACAGACAGCTCAAAAGCTGACATTTCAAAATGGAAGGGAGGAAAAGCTTGCATAAATCTGTCATACGGTCTGCTTGTGTTTCTCTGGAGTAGGGACGGGGCTCTGGTAGTATTTGTCGTCGTAATGGAAATAGCTATGGGGCTCATCTTTGAGCGTGACCCCATTTGCGACGATTCCCAGAATGTCAAGATTAATCTGCTCCAGGAGTTCCTGGGCTGCGATCGCACTCGATCGCTTGAGAACTTTGGGACGCACGGTTAGGATGACGCCATCAGCCATTTTGCACAGCGAGCGAGACTCACTGGTCGCCAATAACGGGGGCGTATCAATAATTACGTAATCATAGGTTTGTGCAAACTGCTCTACCAATGCACCCATTCTTTCTGAGTTCAGGAGAATACCAGGTTCCGGAGGAATTACGCCTGCCGTTAAGACATGCAAGTTCTCTAACTCTTTCTTGATCACAGTACTGGCGTCAACGCTATCTATGATTAAGTTACTCAAACCGACAAGATTAGAAAATTCCCAAATCAAATGCTGTGTCGGACGTCGTAAATCGGCATCAATGATCAAAACCCTGTGGCCCTGCTGGGTCATTGATGTCGCCAGATTGGCGACCGTTGTTGATTTCCCTTCGTCAGCAATGCAACTAGTGATGACTAGCGTTTTCAGCCTCGAATCAGTCTGCATAAACCTAAGATTCGATTGCAACATTCGATAGGCTTCACTGATGGGAAAGGATGGACGTATCGTCTTTATAGAAAGCAGATCATTGGATTCAGAGTAGCTGTGAAGCAGGACAGATCCATCACTTTTTTCGATCAAGGGAACGACCCCAAGCAAAGTACTATCAAATAAGGTTTTTGCCTCTTTGATCGTCTTGACCGATTGGTCTCGTATTTCAAGCAGAAAGACAACCCCAATGGCGGACATTCCTCCGAGCAAAATACCTAGAATAAGTTTGAGCGCAATCGGTTTCAATAGAAACCTGTCAGAGGTTTTAGCATACTCAATAATGTGACCGTTACTGCCTTGCTGATTCGCGGTTACCTGAATTTCTTGTTGCTTTTTGAGCAGCGTGGAATACGTTGACTGCGCAGCTTCAATTCGCCTTTGCAACTCTCGCTGTATTTTCTGAAGGCGAGGCAAATCTTGAAGCCTCTGCTCATAATGTCGTCGTTCTGCATCTAGCGATAGGGCCTGGCGTTCAAGTTCAATCTTTTGTGCTTGAGTTTTAACTAATTCACTCAATAGAGTTTGGCGTACCCCTTTGATCTGAGTTTGCGCAGGTGACACAGAACGCTGACTCCCTGAGACTTGGGCTGCTCTAGTATCTAGTAGCGCTCTTAACTTCACTACCTTTTCTTGCAAATCTAGAACTTTGGGATGGGCCTCTTCATAATGATTTTGAGCAAGGAGGAGCTGTTTTTCAGCTCCTTGCAGATCTTGAGCCACATCTGAAACCCCCGGTGACTGGCTAAGGGCATCCACTGTTAATGCTTGTTCTGCAGCAAATCCAGACTGTTTTTGGAGTATGGCATAGCGAGTCCGAACCTTATTCAAATCAACCCGGGTAACACTAGATTTTCGCTGAATTTCATCTAAAGTTTCAGAAAGCAATTTTGCTTCAGTGTCAGCATTGACAAGCTTATTAACTTCCTGAAACCGGCGAAGTGATGCCTCTTCCTGACGGACCGCAAGTGCTGTTTGGGGTAGCTGCTCAGAGACAAACTGCCTCAATTCACGTGCTTTCTGTTGATCAGCAACCACCCCATTTTGCAGGTAAATGGTCATGAGTTTGTTGACAAAATCAGCCGCCTCATCGGGGATGTTGCTGGTAAACGAAATTTGGAGTAGATCAGTACCTCGGACTTTCTCAATCTTGAGTCTTTTCTTGATCAGGTTTTCAGGTTTTAATGCTTCTCCTTCATCGTCCTTTAGATCCATGACATCAATGACCCTTTGGACAATGGGAATGGATCGCATGATCGCAGCCTCAGTCTCCATCGGATCATTGCCACCAATCGCTTTCAACTCACCGATCTCAGTCTCAACTAGCGACGACGTGAGCTTTTCACGCTCCAAGAGGATTTTTCCACTTGACTCATAGGTCACTCCTTTGAGGTAAGTGTAAGCTCCTATAAGGCTTGTCACCACGGTAAATGCTAGCACTGCGAAGGGCCAGCGTCTGCAGAAAATCAAATGGAGACTCCGCAAATCATTCAGGAAAATCTGCAGATCCGAAGACTTCGATTTCATAAGCTAGAAGATTACCCAGTGTAGAGTTAAACATGTGAACCGAAAGAATTAGGATTGCTGCATTTTAGCTAGGATCCAGTTCAGAACAAGTGACTTTCAAAGTAGAGAAATAGACTGATACTTAGCGAGGGCAACCTGTAAGGCAAAAGCAGGATTTCCGAGAAGGTAGCGTGCCAACAAACGTTTAGGTTCTCGTGCTAGCCGATACAGCCACTCTAGGCCATTGTTGGATAGCACGATTGGACAATCCTCAACAATCCCTGCTAAACGATCAATGACGGCTCCACCTAGTAATATTGCATTTACATTGAGGCGCTCTAAATTTTGATGAATCCAATACTCTTGCCTCGGCATTCCCATACCTACCACTAAGATATTTGGACTCATGTTATTGATCTGAGTAATAACAGCCTCATTTTGCTCGGGGCTGTCCATAGCAAAATAGCCATGATGTCCAGACAGCTCAAGACCTGAATACTTTGAATAGATGTTCGTCAGCGCCACCTGTAGGACCTCTGGCTTGGCTCCAAGTAGGAAAACTGACAGATTATTCTTATGAGAATGCCTCAGTAGCTCTGGCATCAAAGTTGAATAAGAAACCCGATACTCCTTCGGTAACTGATAGCCCATGAACCTCAGTGCATAGAGGACACCAAGGCCATCACAGTGAGTAATCTCAGATTTTTGCAAAAAATCATAGAACCAGGAGAATTGGACTGACAAATTGAAACTATTAATATTGTAGTTTGCAACGACTATTCTCTGGTCTAACTGACAAGCTTTATTCACTCTACTTACAAGAGTTTTGGCCGTCATACAGGTTAGTTTTCTACTTAATAAGTTTGCTTCTACAACTGGCGGAAGCTCACTCCTGAAATCATCAATAAATACCATAATAGATTGTCCCCCAATTAAAAATCAATGACTGATTTTTTAAATTCAATCTTTATTTAAAAAGCGAAAATTTCAGCATTTTAAAAATGATTTTGGAAAATAGGATCGAATATTCACGATTAAGCAATTGTGAATATTCTAAGGAACGAATAGTGCCTGAAAAGCTACTGTGTAAAATTCTTGTCGGCTCACAGGCATACACCCTTGACTATATTTGCTGTGCAACAACAAACTGTCTCTAACTCCATTGTCTAGAAGCACTCACGCCTGAATCTAGAGGTACAAGTAAGCACTATTTGCCCATCACCATACTTAATACCAATCACCTAAACAAATGACCTATATTAAGCTGCGAAAATACTGCAACTATGCCCATCGTCCTAATCTGGTAGCTCATACCCACTCAAAATTGGCATAATGCAATCTATTCAGAATAGATTGTATAGGCAAGAAATATGCTTTGCGTCTTAAATTCCGTTGAAAACTTTATCAATCAGTATGAGTTAGCTAAAATCATTAGTCCACATCCAAGGTCCTTTGAAACTGATTTCGCAACTTTTGTATTCCTGCAAACAAAAGCTGTAAATGAATGTAGATCCTAATTTCATCAATCATTCCCCCGTTATTTCAATGATAGTACCAGTAATTAAATACGTCCTATGGTACTCTTTATGCACCAAGGATAATAAGGCGTAAGCAGGTTGATTTTTGTATAAAAAGATACAAAATATTCCCTTTATAAAAAAGGAAATTTACTAAGCAGATTAATTATAGGATTTCTCGGCATTGTCAACTTAACCGCCGATCGCAAGGACTAGGCACTATTTTTCAACGATAGGCATTAGATGGAGGTTTATGCAGCAGTGCTTAGACCCGTCCCTAGTGGTCATAAGTCGGTGTAAAGATCAGCCTATCTCAAGCAGCTTCTTCAAACGGTTCAAGCTTCCAGTCGGGAAGAGTTCTGGTCTTTCTCCA
>NZ_JANQOY010000157.1 GCF_028285565.1 Acaryochloris sp. IP29b_bin.148 | reverse complement strand
CTAGGCACACTTCAAAGTGCTCCGATTTTCTCGGAATCTCTGCAGCAAAGCTACAGAGGACATTTTGCAATCACGGTTAGTACCAATACAAATGAAGTGATTGAAAGTGAACAAACTCCTTTCGTGATCACTTTCAATACTGATGTACCTATTGACTTCGCAAATCCTCCCATTATTGAACTCTCAAGTTCTGATGGACCAGGAGGATTGACTCGTTTTACGCTAGCCGCCAATACACCTCAAGGGGTATCTGTCGATCCTAATGTCCCTATTGGTAATGGTTTTGAAACAGTTGAAATAGGCATTTTGGGCAATGGAGCAAGTATTACGCTGCCAACAGCCAATGCAGACGAGAATCCTGGCAGGGCAGAATCCTTCCCTCAAGATGTTGAAGGGGTAGATGAAACGGTCACATTTACGATTCGACTAGTTGATGGTGGTGCCAATAATGACACTCTAGCCCCTGGTTCAGGATCTTTTGACGTTACTTTCTTCGAAGAACCTCCTGCTCCAGAACCCGAACCCGAACCAGAGCCAGAGCCAGAACCAGAGCCAGAGCCAGAACCAGAGCCAGAGCCAGAACCAGAGCCAGAACCAGAGCCAGAGCCAGAGCCAGAACCAGAGCCAGAACCAGAGCCAGAGCCAGAACCCGAACCAGAGCCAGAACCCGAACCAGAGCCTGAGCCAGAACCAGAACCAGAGCCAGAACCAGAACCAGAGCCAGAACCCGAACCAGAGCCAGAACCAGAGCCAGAACCCGAACCAGAGCCAGAGCCAGAACCCGAACCCGAACCAGAGCCAGAACCAGAGCCAGAACCCGAACCAGAACCCGAACCTGAGCCAGAACCCGAACCTGAGCCTCAGCCTCAACCCGAACCTGAGCCTACTCCGATCCCAGAGTCAATTATTCTCAACGGTACTGATAAAGCTGATCAGCTACATGGGGGAGCTGGTGACGATATCATCCTCGGCAATGGAGGCAATGATAAGCTACGCGGTGGTCCTGGTGACGACATTATTGAAGGTGGCCGTGGGAAAGACTCCATTGGAGCTGGTCGCGGTGACGATATTGTTGTTGGTGGTCCTGGTCGAGATGATATTAAGGGTGGAGATGGCAATGACATCATTAATGGTGGAATTACCAACTTCCCAGATCAATTTGGTTCAGGCAGCAGTAGCAAACCTGGCGACACCATTCATGCTGGTAACGGCAATGATATTGTCACTGGCAGCCAAAATAACGACATCATTAAAGGCGGCAAAGGTGATGACACCCTTGAAGGTGCCCGCGGCAATGACACCATTAGAGGCGGTGCAGGTGATGATGTCATTGCCATTGATATCGTTGATCTTACTGGTGGAAACGGCGGTGAAGGCGGCGAATCCGGTGAAGGCGGTGAAGGCGGCGAATCCGGTGAAGGCGGCGAAGCTGGCGAATCCGGTGAAGCTGGTGAAGGTGGCGAAGCTGGTGAAGGCGGTGAAGCTGGTGAAGGCGGTGAAGCTGGCGAATCCGGTGAAGCTGGTGAAGGCGGTGAAGCTGGTGAAGGCGGTGAAGGCGGCGAAGCTGGTGAAGGCGGTGAAGCTGGCGAATCCGGTGAAGGCGGTGAATCCGGCGAAGCTGGCGAAGGCGTTAATACCCAAGGTGGCGAAGCTTTCGGTGGCGACGGTAATGACACTCTCTTAGGTAGCTCGCGAGATGATCTCCTGGTTGGAGGTAAAGGTGATGATGTCATTGCTAGTGGTGGTGGTAGCGACACTATCCGAGGTGGTGCAGGCAACGATTTACTTATTGCTGGTGAACTTGACCTACTTGGCGGTGAAGGCGGCGAATCCGGTGAAGGCGGTGAAGGCGGCGAATCCGGCGAATCCGGTGAAGGCGGCGAATCCGGTGAAGGCGGCGAAGCTGGTGAAGGCGGTGAAGCTGGTGAAGGCGGTGAAGCTGGTGAAGCTGGTGAAGGCGGTGAAGCTGGTGAAGGCGGCGAAGCTGGTGAAGGCGGCGAAGCTGGTGAAGGCGGCGAATCCGGTGAAGCTGGTGTCGTTTTCTTAGCTGGAGCTGGCAATGATATTGCTGCCGGTGGCGCTGGTGATGACCAAATCACTGGCGGTGATGGCAACGACACGCTTCAAGGCAACGACGGTGATGATCAAATTACTGGCGGTGCTGGTGATGATCAAATTACTGGCGGTGCTGGTGATGATCTCATTACTGCTGGAGCAGGTAATGATATTGTCGATGGCTCTGAAGGTAATGACATCATTCAAGGCGGAGCAGGTGATGACATCCTCCTCTTTGGTGGTGCAGGTGACGATACCATCCAAGGTGGTGTTGGCGATGACAAAATCATCGGCAATGTAGGCAATGACCTGATTGTTGGTGGTGCAGGTGCTGATACGATTGGCTTCTTCACCTCTGATGACCAAACCTTTGCTGATTTGGGAGTTGATATTGTCGGTGGTTTCTCGGCTGCTGAAGATGTGATTTCCCTAGGTAAAGACACCTTCTCTGCATTAACCAGTACAGTCGGTGCTGGTTTCAGTGATGCAGCAGAATTCACTGTGGTTGCTTCACCTTTGAGTGCTGGCACCACAGAAGCAAAAATCATCTATGCTGCTGAAACAGGAACGCTGTTCTATGACACCAACGGTGTTAGTGCTGGGTTCGGAGAAGGTGGAGCATTTGCCCTCCTCAACAATCGGCCAGTACTAACAGCCGATAACTTCATCATCGAAGATTCAATCCTTGGTACTTAGAGGTGATGAACTAACCTAAGCAATAGAGGTTAATAAACCCGCCCAGCTGCTTGGCTGGGTGGGTTTATTGTGTAATCAATCCTTTACCATTGGAACGAGTACGCTGTTGCGAGATGTTTGTGGCTGTTCAATTTCTGAAAGAACTTTCTACAATACCGCACCTATTTTAGGGACTTAAAACCCATTAAGACCTAAATTAAAGACGATATCGATTCATTAGCAATGAGTTATTCTTTTATCGCCCAAGATCTAATGGGTGAATTCTGGTCAAAGTCCGGTATAAGGTTTTCTACTTCTCTAAGTTGTCGAAATCCATAACCACTGAGGCCAATCAGCAAATTACATAAAGCGAATAGACTGAGTTGGAGAGCTGTACCCATACCCGGTCCAGTCCCTAACCAACTTCCGATACTAGTGGATAAAATCCCCTGAGATTGGAGGGCTGGCTCAAATAAATGATCGGATAATGGGCCTGCGATCGCAGCGCCAATCGGTGTAGAGGCTTGGGCCAATAAATATCGTGTTGCAAACACTCGGCCCTGTAGATTGGGGTCGACCTTGGCAAGCCAAATAGCCTGGTTCGAGGCCCCCGCAAGGGGCATAAAACAGGCTGATGCAAAGGCAAGCACAACCCAGACCCATTTCCCCTCCACCATAGAAATGGTGATCCAGCCCAACTGAGGCAAGGCTATCCCTAACAGCAAGCCATAAATCCTGGGGGTCAGGCCACCTGAAATGCTGAGAACCATAGCCCCCAAAATACCGCCCAAACCCAATGCCGATTGCACCATAGCTAAGAGCCTGACATCATTACCACTACGGAGCAGAATCACTGCTGGCATAATGGCAACACTGGCGCTTGTAAACAGATTAGAACTGCATAGAAATATCAAAATAGCGCGCAAACCAGGCTGCTGGGAAATATAACGAAAGCCAAACATTATTTGTTGTTGCCAGGCTTGAGGCTGTTCCTTCTGAACGGGTTGCGGGATATCGATCAACCACAAGGAGATCATGGCTAGGCCAAACGTTAACAGATCAATTCCAAGCACTCCGATCAATCCGGTCCAAGGGTAGAGAGCACCTGCAAAAGCAGGGGCAAAGACATATGCCCCCGAACTTTTAAGGGCATTCATTGCCCCTGCTCGCCCATAATGCTGTTTAGAGATCAGCGTCGTAGTTGAAGCAGAAAACGAGAGATTTTGAATGTAACTGAAAAGACTGTTAACACCACAAGAAATAAATAGATGCCAAAGACTCAGGCGATGGGTTTGCAGCAAAATCAAGATGACAATCGTTGATAAACCAGCAACCCCATTCCCCAGCAACATTAACTGCTTGCGATTGTAGCGATCGACCCAAATGCCAGCAAACAGGGAGACTGCCACCTTGGGCGTCAGGGTAAAAAAGACGAGCAGGGATATGGGCGTGGCCTGCCCTGTTTGCTCCCAAGCCCATAACGTCACTGCAAAATTGGTCATATCTGAACCAATTAGAGACGCGCATTGACCCGCCCAAATCGTGCCGTAGGCAAGGAGTCCCTTCGATAAAGTGCGAGCCATGGCGCTACCCGCTAGCCCCCCGTTTCTGACAACGCTTTCTCTATATCTTCTAGTACTTGCTGAGCTGCTAAAACATTGCGGCCAGCCGTCCAAATCTGATTATTGACTTCATAAACAGCATTGTTTTGCACCGCCTTTAGTTTTGACCACAACGGATCGCTAACAAAGGCTTGGCGATCTAGACTACTATCCGAAGTCTGATCGCGAATCAGGAAGATGATATCACCGTCTATACTCTCTAAGTCTTCACGGGAAATCAACGCTGCATGTTTACTCACTTTTGTTTGGGCATCTGGACGGGAAAATCCTAGATCCTTCAAAACTGAGCCCGAAAAGCTATTGGCGCTATATACTCCTACTTTTCCTTGTGTGGTCGCCACAATGGACACCACCGTCCGACTCGCATTCGGCAACTTTGATTTAAGTTGGGTAACCTTACGGTCATATTGGTCTAATGCTTGTTTGGCTTCAGTCTGTTTATTCAAAGCATCGGCATACAGTAAAAAATTGTCCTTCCAGTCTCCATCGCGACCGCTTCTCTCAGTCAGAAAAGTAGGAGCAATGCGATTGAGATGTTTGTATTGTGACTTGGAGCTGATTTTATTGCCCAAAATAAGATCGGGTTTCAGAGCTAAGATCGCTTCTAAATTAGGCTGATTGCCATCCCCCACCGACTGAATATCGGTCGTTTTCTCCTGCAAATAGGCTGGAAACCGTTCATAGACAATAGAACCAACAGGTTTGATATTAACTGCTAAGGCAGCATCCAAGGCCGCTGTATCTACCGTCACTACTCGCTGCGGTTGCTGAGGGACTTGCACGCTCCCCATGGCGTGCTCAATTGTGCGCGCAGAAGAGGCTGCTAACGGGGCACGCTCTTGCGGTAAATTGGGGAGCGGATCAGCTGCACAACTGGATAACAGCACTAGCGTCAAGCTGGTTGCCAGCATAATGACCAGAAACCTTTGCTGAGATGGTAAGTGTAGCCGATTGTGCAGATTGCAAAAAGCCCCGCGCAGATATCGAGCAACCCCGATAACCATTCCCATAGAAAGCAATATCCATACAACCATAGCGATCGACTGTGAAATGAGCAAAGGTTTCTAAGCCAATTAACGTGGAGAGATTTAAAACTCAAGGCTATAACGAATACTGTAGGTACGGCCTTCTCCAGGAAAACGACGTGCTGCCGATACACCAAATCGCTCTTGGGAGCTAACTGGCAAGTACTGCCGATCAAATAAGTTTTGAATTCCTAACTGAAGTTTGCCAGGGCCGATATTAATCGTGCTGAAAAAATCTACCAGGGTGTAACCGGTCACTTGGAACTGATCAACCCCAGCATCAAACGCTCGATCTCGTCCCCCGACAAACAGTGCTTGGAGCCGATTGCGCCAACCTGGAAGGGTTTCGTTCTCTAGATAGGCTGTGGCCTTAAAGGGCTGGACATCCACAGAACTAAGGGGAACAAATCGATCATCATCATCACCGTCAGGGTTATTGCTCCCTTCGTTCCAAGAAAAGGTGGTACCCAACCGCCAGCGATCGCTAGGTTGCCAATCCGCTGCAAACTCCACGCCATAATTCCGTTGGGGTGCCCGCACGAGTCGCGAAAAGCCTGTGGCGTCTGGCACTAAGGTTGAGCCTAGGGAAGACGTGCTGAGAAAACCAGCAAGACTAAGAGTTAAATTATCAAAGTTACCGCGCACGCCGAGTTCATAGTTATTGACCTTTTGAGGCTCTAGCTGAATAATGTCAGCAAAATTACTATCGTTTGGCGCTAGACCTAAGGCAGTTCCTACACTAGGGAGGGAAAATCCTTGGGAAAAGTTACCATATAAACTCACCTGGTCGGTGGCCTTAAACACAACGCCAGCATTAAAGACAACGTCATCAACCGTCAGCGTCCCTCCTTCAACCTCTGCCAGGGGAGGGGCACCGAAGGTTCTAAAAGGACTCCCAGTATAGTCATCAACATCTAGTCGAATATTCTCATACCGCAGACCACCACTGAGCGTAAGATTGTCAGTGGCATCCCATGTCAACTGGGCAAAGGTGCCAATATTGCGCAACTTGTAGAAAGGCGTTTGGTTAAATGTTCGGAAGACATTGAGTTCTCGGGTATTATCAAATGCTGCTGTATCACTCTCTAAGAATACTTGTTCATTTTCTTCATAAGAGAGGTCTGCTCCCCAAAGAATAGAAAATCGATCGGTAACGGGAGTGTCCACTTGGAAGCGTCCACCCACTTCCAAGGCATCTAAGCTAGTCTGATTGAGGGCAGGGAGGAACGGATTAGCAAAAACGAAGGGCGGAATATTAGGATTATTTCTAAGATCAACAGGGATTTGATTTAAGTCCGTTTTTCGCAAAAAAGCCTGGGCATTGACTTCAGACCCAAACACATCTTGATGGCGGTAGGTCACATTGACATTGTGAACAGTTTGTCTGGGTCGATTTCCACTATTGAACTGGAGGCGGCCAACTCTGAGTGCTCTAGCTCCCTCATCGCCAGTATCATCATCTGGCGGGTCAGAAATAAATTCACTGTCAAAGACATTATTAAAAAAGTTATAGGAGAGCTGAAGCCGTTGCTCTTCAGAGATATCGATGCCAACCTTCGTTAAAACATTGATGGTGCTATTGTCGTTGTTAAGACCCGTGGGTGGGATGCGAAAACCTTCGCCACTAAAGGTTGCACCCTTGATATCAAAAGCGGTATCCACTAGAAAATCGACTTTACCTTCTTTGGCCGTTACCCCTGCATCTACTCGGTAACCAAAACCATCCTCTGAAAGTTTCTCGAAGTTAGGGCGCAGAGTGAGGCCCAATCGTACTTTCTGTCCATCCTCTTCCAGGGGAGAACGGGTAATAATATTAATGACACCCCCGGATGCACCTTCACCATAAATCGCACTTGCCCCTCGAACCACCTCAATTCGTTCAATGGCGGAGGGATCGATGGCTGATAGTTCTGTGCCAAATCCAGTATTACTATTTTGGGGCACACCATCAATGAGGATTTGGGCAGGGCGACCGCGAAGGTCGAGGACACGAGTTCGACCGCCCGCTGTAGGGGGTCCTAAACCCGGTACAAACTTACCCAGGATTTGGTCCAAGTCATTGTTAATTGCCCCTTCTTGCTCGATCTCTGAACGCTTGATCACGGTTACTGAGCGGGGGACATTCAGGGGATCTTCTTCGGTACGGGTGGCGGTCACTACAATTTCTAGTTCATCATCCTCTACGACTTCGGGAGGATCTGTCGCCGCTGGTGTTTGACTGGTTGTATCGGGATCACCCGTCGGTTCTTGCCCATCCAGTGAAGGAGGTGGCGCTTCGCCCGGCGAAGCCTCTGCGGGGTCAGGCGTTTGAGTTGAATCTGTTGGGGGAGCATTGTCAGGGGCTGATGAGGTGGCAACGTTAAACACTAAGCTTTGGGGATTTTGGTTAACCTCAGTCACCAAGCCTTCTTGCTCGCTTACCACCGTCACTCGGACCTGGGTACTACTGATGGGAATGACCGAAACGGCGCTAACACCGGGGACCGGATTAGCCTGCTCAAAGGGTTTTCCACCTGGCAAGATCAGCTGAGTATTCGAAATATCAGCAATAAACGTATTACCAGTGCGTGACGATGAGACCTCTAATTCCGTACCACTGGGTACTTCCAGGACTAATTCTAAACCTTGTTCAGTGGGTACCAGTTGAACATCAGTAATGGAAATAACCTGGGCATAAGCGGGCTGAGCGATTAAAGCAACGGCTGCTCCAGCTCCCAGATATTTTCCCAACGTAAATAAATTCCGCACGGCTTGCCCTCAAACTGACAGAAGAATGGCATAATTGTTGGCAGTTCTTGCTAGCAATTATGAATAAACAAGAATACAGCTTACCGTATTTTCAGCTTCTTATTGCGAATTTTTACTAATTAATATTGTTTTTATGCCTTGACGATAAAATTGCGATCTGATAGTGAGTGGCTGTTTGCTTTGATCAAATCACCCCTAGTCTAGGACTGGCATTGAGGATGAGAGCGAGGGTCGGTAAATGAGCTATTTATCTCTTTTGAGTGAACTTCATCTTGGTGATGTAACTCTATATACCTACGATGACAAAACATAGAAGCATTTAAAGTAGCTTTAATGTCGTCATCTACTCCATAAACGCGAAATCAGACCAAAATCCGCTAAATTCCTCATATATACCTAAGATATGATTTTTGCGGTTTGCCCTACCCATCTTGCGATATCTAAGGTGAGTTCATTATGTTATCTACAGTTAACAAAAATTCAGTTGAGACAAGCAACATTTGTTGCTTCACTGCTCGTTCCAGCTTGCTTGGAAAGAACAGTAGCCTTTTTTAATGATGTTGAAATAGTTGCAACAGTAGGTTGAAAGTACTTGCAATTATAATAGTTGCGATATATTGTCAAATATGACCTTTGCCTGAGGGAATACGAGGCAAGGTTCTTCAGATGCAAAGATATTGTGCCTAAACTTAGTGGGGATAGATGGAGTTCTTGCTAAATCACTCAAAACCTGCAAACCTCCCCAATCTTTTGCAATGGAGAGCGAACAAAGAAGCTGAGAAGCAAACCTACCGTTTTCTCTTGGATGGAGAGACGCAGGCTGAATCTGTTTCTAATCAGACGCTAGATTTGCAGGCTCGGTATATTGGTGCCCGATTACAGGCACTTGGGGCAAGGGGAGAAAGGGTTTTATTGGTTTTTCAACCCGGCCTGGCCTATATTGCTGCATTTTTTGGCTGTCTGTATGCAGGTGCGATCGCAGTGCCGATATACCCACCTCGCCCCAATCGTTCTTTAGGCCGCCTCGCCAAAATTATTGCGGATGCGCAACCCACCCTTGCCTTATCCACCCAGCCTTTGCTGGATCGATTGCAACAGAATCATCTACCTGCCCTTGAGGAGCTAACCTGGTTAGCCATTGATCCAGAACAAGCGACAAGGACTGACATTTTAGATGCACCTATCATGTCAAATCCCGATGATGTTGCCTTTCTGCAATACACCTCCGGATCAACAGGGTCCCCTAAAGGGGTGATGATCACCCATCGGAATCTGGACCATAACTTAGCTTTGATTGCAGAACGGTTTGGTCATACCCCTGAGATGCGCGGGGTGATATGGCTACCGCCCTATCACGATATGGGGTTGATTGGGGGGATCTTGCAGCCTCTTTACTGTGGGGGCAGCGTTACACTCATGTCTCCAGTGGATTTCTTACAAAAGCCCATCCGCTGGCTGCAAGCCGTTTCTCAATTTAAGGCCACGACCAGTGGTGCCCCAAACTTTGCCTATGAACTGTGTATTGAACGGTCTACCCCGGAAGAGCGGGCAGCGTTAGACCTTAGGGATTGGCAAGTGGCTTTTACTGGGGCAGAACCCATACGAGCCCAGACCCTAGATCGATTTGCTCAAACTTTTGCAGATAGTGGCTTCCGGTCAGAAGCCTTTTACCCCTGTTATGGCATGGCCGAAACCACCTTGCTGGTGACCGGGGGAGACTACCAACAAACACCGACCCAGAAACAGATCAAAGCAACGGCACTAGCCACGGGTGAGGTCGTTGCAGCAGAACTCAATCGTGCCGATTCACAAACGGTGGTGAGCTGTGGCTCTCCCAGTCTGGATCAGCCTTTGCTGATTGTTGATCCAGAAGTCGGTTGTGTTTGCCCAGAAAATCATGTGGGTGAGATTTGGGTTGCAGGTGCCAGCGTGGCGAAGGGCTATTGGCAGCAGCCCGCCCGAACCGCAGAAACGTTTTCTGCCCATATAGCAGAGACAGGAGAAGGCCCCTTTCTCAGAACGGGCGATCTCGGCTTTATCAGTGAGGGGGAGCTTTATATCACAGGGCGATTAAAGGATTTGTTGATTTTTAGAGGACAAAACCACTATCCCCAGGATATTGAGGCGACTGTTGCCGCCTGCCACCCCGCCTTGCGACCCGACTGTGGCGCTGCCATCGCTCTGGAGTGGGCTGGGGCTGATCGCTTGATTATTGTCCAAGAGCTAGAGCGGTCCCATCGACGTCAGGCCAACGTCAAGGAAATCGCTAGCACTGTTCGTAGAGCCGTCGTTCAACACCATGACCTCCAAGTTTATGGGCTATTTCTACTCCGAACCGGAAGCATTCCAAAAACATCTAGCGGTAAGATTCAGCGTTATGCCTGCCGAGAAGGCATTCTGAAACGGACTTTAAATGTAATTGGAGATTGGGCTGAAGATCCCTCCCTCCGCCAATCCTGTATTGAACTTCAGAATAAGCTGGACCAGCTAGAAGGCCAAGTGAACCCTGTCCAGCCCGTCAAAAACGATAGTCAGCTAACGGCCCTTGAGATTGAGGCTGGCTTAATTCAGCGCATTGCTCACACCACAGGCATTGATCCAGTCCGAATCAATCCTGAAACGGAGTTTGTCAGTTTAGGGATCGATTCAGCGACGACGGTGAGTTTATCGGGTGACATTGAACAATGGCTTCACTGCCGCTTATCGCCTGTCTTACTTTACGATTACCCCACCATTCATCTCTTAGCCTGCTATCTCGAACAACATTTGCGGGGAGAGGTCGCGTCGGCTGATTCAGAACCGTCTTCTTTTTCCCTGGCTTCTGCAGATATCGCCATTGTGGGATTGGATTGTCGATTCCCTGGTGCAGATGGACCGGAAGCTTTCTGGCAGCTATTGGACCAGGGGATAGATGCAATTCAGATAATGCCTGAAGAACGGTGGGCTCCTGCTCAATCACCTCATGGGACCGCAGACCAGTGGGGTGGTTTTCTCAAAGGTATCGATCAATTTGATGCAGAACTCTTCGGGATTACACCCCGAGAAGCTGAAAAGATAGACCCACAGCATCGGCTGCTCTTAGAGGTTGCGTGGTCAGCCTTTGAAAGAGCTGGACAGACCCTGGACAGCTTAAAAGGAAGTCAAACCGGGGTTTTTGTTGGCATTAGTAGCAATGACTATGGTCGCAAACTCGCCCAAATCCCCCAAGCTTGGGATGCCTATATCGGCATTGGTAATGCCTTTAGCGTGGCAGCCAATCGGTTGTCCTATCACTTTAATCTGCACGGTCCCAGCATTGCGATTGATACGGCTTGTTCTTCGTCTCTGGTTGCAGTCCATCAAGCCTGCCAAAGTTTGCGGCAAGGGGAGTGCCAGCAAGCCATTGCTGGTGGCGTCAATACAATCTTGTCTCCAGAACTGACGACGGCCTTTACTCATGCCAATATGATGGCGGCAGATGGTCGATGTAAAACCTTTGATGACCAAGCTGATGGCTATGTGCGGGGGGAAGGCTGTGGCCTAGTGGTCTTAAAGCGCCTCACGGATGCTCAACAAGCGGGTGATCGGATTCTAGCGATTATCAAAGGTAGTGCCGTCAACCAAGATGGCCATAGCAACGGCATTACAGCCCCCAATGGACTGGCTCAGCAAGCGGTAATTCAGCAAGCGTTGCGGCAAGGGAAGGTAGAGCCGGAACAGATCCAATATGTTGAAACCCACGGCACAGGTACTCCCCTAGGGGACCCAATTGAGGTGGCGGCACTTCACTCGGTACTCCAGGGGCAACGCAGTCAGCCCTGCTGGCTGGGCTCCGTTAAAACCAATGTGGGACATTTGGAATCAGCCGCAGGCATTGCTGGCTTAATTAAGGTTGTGCTGGCCCTCCAACATCAGCAGATTCCTGCTCATCTGCATTGCCAAACCCTGAATTCTCATATCCAGTTAGATGCAGACCAGTTTGCGATCACAACCCAATCTCAGCCCTGGCCCACCCAAACACAACAACGACTAGCGGGGGTAAGTTCCTTTGGTTTTGGCGGCACGAATGCCCACGTTGTTCTGGCAGAAGCCCCTGCTGTAGCGGCAATTCCCTCTGTTACAGATAAGCGTCCGTCTCATTTACTGGCCTTATCGGCTCATACCTCTGAGGCCCTGCAAGCTAAGTGCCAGCAGTATGCACAGCTAGTCACCGATACTAATTTGGGCGATCTTTGCTATTCGGCTAATGCGTTGCGATCTCATTTGCAATACCGAGTTGCGATCGCAGCCTCCTCTGCTCAAGAATTGCGCGATCAACTCCAAACCCTGCCGACGCAGCGACAGCCCATTCCGGGAGCCAAAACCGTGGCTTTCTTATTTACGGGGCAGGGCTCGCAATATGTGGGCATGGGCAAGCAGCTCTATGACACCCAACCCACCTTCCGCCACGCACTGGATCATTGTGCTGATATTTTAAGGGCGGAACTCGATCAGCCCTTGCTAGAGGTGCTCTTTGCCCAATCGGAGTCATTCATTGATCAGACCGCATATACCCAGCCAGCTCTGTTTGCCTTAGAGTATTCCCTGGCTCAACTTTGGCAGTCTTGGGGGATTCGGCCTCATATTTTACTGGGACATAGCGTTGGTGAATATGTAGCAGCCTGTATCGCTGGAGTCTTTAGTCTGGAAGCAGGTCTAAAGCTGATTGCGGCACGGGGAAGGTTGATGCAGAGCCTGCCTGCTACCGGTGAGATGGTTGCGATCGCAGCGTCTCCAGATCAAGTTGCTCCCTTGCTGACTACCGACACTAATATTGCCGTTTTCAATGGTCCTAAAAGCCTGGTGGTGTCTGGCCGACGTGAATCAGTCCAGCAGATTTCTGCAACCCTGACCGCCCGAGGCATTCGCAACAAAGTTTTGACGGTGTCCCACGCGTTTCATTCCCCTTTGATGGAGCCGATTCTGGATGAATTTCGCCAAGTTGCCGAATCCGTCCAGTTTCACCAACCCAAAATTAAGCTAATCAGCAACCTAACCGGAGACCTAGCGACCTCTGAAATTGCATCTGCAGACTATTGGGTCAAGCATATTCGCGAACCCGTCCAGTTTGCAGCAGGCATTGCTAAAGGGGCTCAAAACTGCCAAGCCTGCTTAGAAGTTGGGCCAAAACCCACCCTCGTTAATCTAGGCCAGCAGTGTGTGGATAACCCTGAGATCCAATGGCTGCAAAGTTTAAACCCCAGGCAAACAGATTGGGATGCAATGCTACACAGCTTAGGGCAGCTCTACGAAGCGGGATTTGAAATTGACTGGCAAGGGTTTGACCAAGACTATGGTTGTCAGTCTATAGCGTTGCCTGCCTATCCCTTCCAACGCCAGCGATATTGGATTGATGAGCCCCAGTTTCCACAGCAATCAATAGGGCCTATCGATCATCCTCTATTAGGACATCGCCTGACACCCCCTGCTCACTGTTCAGATCATTGGTTATGGGAAGTCTCCTTAAGCCCAGATGAAACGCCTTACTTAAATGAACATCGGGTTTGGGATACGCCAGTGCTATTTATGGGCGCTTATCTAGAAATGGCCATGGCGGCCGCCCAAAGGGTTTGGGGAGAAGGTCAATATCCCATTAATGCCCTAGAACTCCATGCGCCACTTTTTCTGGCCCAGCCTAGAGTCGTACAGATTGCTTTAATTCCGGCTGATGGTTCCGCTAAGTTTCAGGTCCATAGCCGTTCCTCAGCCTCTGATCCGTGGACGCTCCATGCGACTGCCACCACCTACCGGGTACAGGTGACGGCATGATTGCAAACGCCCCCAACGCAAGGATCGGTTCGTCCCAGACCCTAGAGCCTCAGTCTCTAGAAGATTCAATGGGAATGAAATTTGGGCTAATGTTCTTTGCCAGTGGTGAAGATGATTTAGGGCATGATCGCTATCGTCTAGTCCTAGAAAGTGCAAAGTTTGCCGATCAACATGGTTTTTCGAGCATTTGGGTGCCGGAACGTCACTTCACGCCCTTAGGGTGTTTGTATCCGAATCCCGCTGTTCTCCAAGCTGCCCTAGCCCGCGAAACGCAACAGATCCGCCTCCAGGCAGGCAGCGTTGTTTTGCCTCTCCATGACCCCATTCGGGTCGCCGAAGAGTGGGCGATGGTGGATAACTTGTCGGATGGACGGGTTGGCATCTCCTTTGCCTCGGGCTGGAATCCGGGGGACTTTGCCTTTTTCCCGGATCACTACGCCCAGCGCTGGCAAATCATGGTAGATGGGATTCAAACCGTCCGTGAGTTGTGGCAGGGGAAGTCCATATCGGTCAAGGGTGGAGATGGTCAGCACCGACAGTTAAGGGTTTATCCCACGCCGATTCAACCTCAGCTCCCGATTTGGATGACGGCTGCCAGCAATCCCCAAACCTTTATTAAGGCTGGAGAAGTAGGGGCCAATCTGTTAACCCATCTCTTCGATCAAGATATCGCTGCCCTGGCAGAAAATATTGCCTTGTATCGGCAGGCGGGTGCTAAAAAGGGCCATCCTCCAGGTCAGGTCACGGTCACCTTACATGCTTATTTAGGGGCTGATTTAGAAACGGTCCGAGAGCAGGTTCGACATCCCTATTGCAACTACTTAAAAGCTAATCTCCCCCTTCTCAAGGGATTGAGCTACAGTCGCGGCTCGGCGGTTGATTTGGCGTCCCTATCCCCGACCGATCTGGATCAGATGACGGAGCGGATTTTTGAAAAATTCTTTAGTGAAGGGCGATCGCTGCTGGGGACACCAGAAAGTTGCCACAGTTTAGTGGAGCAACTCCATGTAAGTGGCGTTAATGAAATTGCCTGTCTGTTAGATTTTGGTCCTCACCCCGATTTGATTCTGCAGACCCTTCCCCATCTCAATCGGTTGCGAGAAGCTTGTTTGACCCTTACTCAACCGTCCCTTCGCGTTCCAGTGCACCTCCCCGATAGAACGGCGTCAAACCCTAGCCCATTTGACAACTCTGTTTCAGACGATTCTGTGGAGGCTATTCAGCACCGATGCCAAAAGGTCACTCGTGAAACGTTTTATCAAACCTTGGCTGCTCGTGGTGTTGCTCTAGATTCCAGTTTTCAAGGCATTGAACAGCTTTGGCGGCGCGAGGGAGAAGCCATTGCCACCCTCCAACTTCCTAAGCATCTGGAAACGACCTCCTACAAAACCCATCCGGCCCTCCTAGATGCTTGTCTGCAAGTTTTTTGGGCAACGTTGCCGGATGCCGAAACGGCTAGTTATCTGCCCGTCGGCTTAGGTGAACTAACCTCCTATGGCACCTTGGCGGGAGAACTCTATAGCCATGCAGTGACGACGTCCCAAAACGACCTGGCTGAATTTACGGGTGATGTCCGGGTTCTAGATGCCAAAGGCACTGTGCTGATGACCCTGAAAGGTATTCAGCTTCAGCAGATAAAGCCGACTCAATCCAGCCATTCAGATTGGTTTTATCAAGTCCAGTGGCAGCCCTACCTTCTACCTGCACCACTGGCTTTTGCGCCAATCGCTGATATTGCCCATCAAGTTCGTCAGCAAACGCCCTTAGAAAAGTTAGGCATCTATCCAGATCTGCTCCCTCAGCTCAATACCCTGAGTCGCGACTATATTCTTTGGGCATTTCAAGCCATGGGGGTTCAGTGTGATCAGCCCTTCGTGCCTCCCCGGATACAATCCCAACACCATCGATTGTTTGAGCGTTTATTGGAGATTCTGAGGGAACAAGATGTTCTTAATCTTCAGGGGCAGTGGCAGCTTCAACAGGCCATTCAAAATCCTGCCCACCAACTTCAGACCTTACAAAATACCTATCCCACCTGCGGCGCGGAACTCAAGCTTTTAGGACGCTGTGGCCAAAATCTGGCGGCTGTTCTCCAGGGCCAAGATCCCCTAGAGCTATTGTTTCCTGACGGTTCAGTCGCCGATGTGGAAGCGTTATATCAGGATTCCCCAGCAGCTCAGGTGGCGAATCAGTGGGTGATGGATGCTATTTCTACCGCCATTGAGTCTCTTCCGGCTCGCCCCATCCGCATTCTAGAAATTGGGGCCGGGACGGGCGGAACCACGGCCTATGTCTTACCCAAACTGCCTGCAGATCGCACCCAATACACCTTTACGGATGTTTCTGTGCTGTTCACCACGAAAGCGGAGCAGAAGTTCGCAGACTATCCCTTTATCAATTATCGACTGCTCGATATTGAACAGTCGCCCCAAGACCAGGGGTTTGAACCCCAGCAGTTTGACATTATCTTGGCGGCGAATGTTCTGCACGCCACCTCGGATCTGCAGCAAACCATTGGCCATATTCATCAACTGCTGGCACCCGGTGGTCTTTTAATTGCCCTGGAAGGTATGGAACCCCAGGCTTGGTTGGACTTGATTTTTGGCTTAACCCCTGGATGGTGGTTCTTTACTGATACTGATCTCAGGCCAAACTATCCTCTGATCAATGGGAAGCAATGGCAGCAGCTATTGCAGGCCAACCAGTTTGAAACTGAGCTTATTTCAGCCAATCGCGAAGGGTTATGCCAACAGGCGGTGATTGTAGCGGTCAAACAGCACAATCAGGATCAGGGAACCTGGATTATCTGTAGGGATCGCTCAGGCATTGGTGATGCCCTAGCCGTGGCCCTCGAATCCCAAGGGGATGTTTGTCATCTGCTGGGCTCATCAGATTCAGCCCTGCTTCCAGATTTGCTGGCTTCTATCAACGCAGATGGCTGTCGTGGCGTTGTGTACCTGTGGGGACTCAACAATCTAGAACAGACTCCCCTGGCAATGCCCTGGCAAACAACGGCTCCCATCGCGTTGATTCAGGCCATGGGGCAACACAAGCTTGACTGCCCCGTTTGGCTGGTGACTCAGGGAAGTCAGGCCGTTGAGCAGCGTCAGGTTGATGCATCTCAATCCATGTTATGGGGGTTGGGCCAAGTATTGGCTGTGGAGCAACCCCAACGGTATGGCGGTTTAATTGACTTGGATCCAACTGCCCCAGCCGACGAATCTGCCCAGGATCTGCTTTGGATTCTTCAGAACAGTGCTAAGCACTCTCCCCCCAGAATATGGCCTTCGGCATACAAGAAAGGGGGGCCGGGGGGGCTAATGCAGGATGGAATGCCTCTTACTCAGACTGTTAGCACTGGAACCTCGCAAGATGAATCTAAGGATGTTGATTTAACTCAGAGTCAAGCTCAAAAAGATTTCGCTGGCCCCCCTAGCCCCCCAATTCTGGGGGGAACACAGAGCAGTTCTAAGGTCTCCGCTACTGATGGTGGGAAGATGCAACGGCACGGGATGGATGCGATGGTCTCCGACCGGCCTATGTCCTATGGACAGCAAGCAACGGTCATCGCATTTCGTAACCACCAAAGCTGGTCTCCGTCCCTTTCTCCATTCACAGTCCCAACTCCACACTCAGCAAAAATCCAAGCCGATGCCAGCTACCTAATTACCGGAGGACTTGGAGATATCGGTTTACAGGTGGCAAATTGGCTGACAGAGCAAGGGGCTAAACATCTTATTCTGTTGGGCCGCACTGCCCTCCCACCTCGTCAGCAGTGGTTGTCTCTCACCGAAAGCGATCAGCGCTATGCTCAAACTCAGGCCATTCTGGCACTTGAGGCTAAAGCGGTTCAGGTCCATCTAGCAACAGCTGATGTTGCCGATCTGAGGCAGCTTACCCAGGCCATTCAATCCATTAATGGTCCCGCCATCCGGGGTGTGTTTCATTTAGCCGTGGTTCCACCTCAGTTTGCAGCCCTAGAGCAGGTAGACACGGATCACTTAGAACAAACATTACGTCCTAAGGTTCTGGGTGCTTGGAGTCTACATCAATATTTCCAAGACAAACCCCTCGACTTGTTTATTCTGTTTTCCTCCTGGGCAGGGCTACTGGGTGCAGTGGGGCAACAGCTCAGTGGGTATAGCATGGCGAATGCTTATCTCGATGGTTTGGCCCATCATCGACAAGCGTTAGGATTGCCCGCTCTAAGTTTGGATTGGGGCGATTGGGCTGAAATTGGATTAAGAACGCGCTCCGTACAGGCTGGACAGCGCCTGCTTCCTGAATCCTGGACACTGACGCCAGAGCAAGGACTCGCAGCCCTTAGCCAGGTTATTGATCAGCAGGGGCAACTGGCGGTTCTCCCCGTTCCCTGGCCGGACTTTTTTGAGCTGTTTCCCCAAGAAAAAGCACGGCCTTTCTTTAAAGACATAACGCCCCAAAGTACCACAGCCGAAAAGCTCTCCCCAACTTCCCTGACGCAAGACTGGGAAGCATTACCACCTTCCACTCGCCTGCAAGCCCTAAAAACGCATGTGCAAGAGCAGGTGGCTCAAGTGATGGGAGTTGCTGATCCTACCTCGATTGATCCAAATCGGGGGTTATTTGAAATGGGATGCGATTCGTTAATGGCTCTGGATATTAAAAGCCGATTGGAAACCAGCTTAGGAAAGACCATTCCTGCTGTTGTCGCTTTTGAACATCCCACGGTCGAAGCCCTGACCACCCATTTGGCTGAATCGATTTTGGATTGGGAGTTGCCCACTAGCGCTCCTGTCAATGAAACCCCCTTAGACAAAATTGCCCAATTATCAGACGACGACGTGGATCGTTTGTTTGAAGAAAAATTTTCAAGGTAAGCCCCACAGTGAGCGATTTTCTCGACCATATCAAAACCTTATCGCCCAAACGGCTGGCGTTGCTGGCCTATGAGCTGCATGAAGAACTAGAAGCACTCAAGCAGTCCGAACCGATTGCCATTATCGGTATGGGGTGTCGGTTCCCCGGTGGGGTGAATGATCCAGATGCCTATTGGCAACTCCTCCAGTCAGGGCAAGACCCGATTACGGAAGTTCCACCGGAACGCTGGGATGTGGAGGACTATTTCAACTCGGACCCCAGTGTGTCGGGTAAAACCTACACCCGCTACGGAGGGTTTATCGACAATGTGGACCAGTTTGACCCCAGCTTTTTTGGCATTAGTCCCCGAGAAGCCACGGCCATGGATCCTCAGCAGCGTTTGCTTTTAGAGGTGAGTTGGGAAGCCCTGGAGAGAGCCGGACATGTTCCCCAGCAGAACAATCAGACCGGTGTGTTTGTTGCCATTGGCACGGCTGACTATGCCAATCTTCAGGCGGGCAGCCCCACTGGGATCGATGCCTATACCGGAACCGGTAGTGGTTTTTGTTTTGCTGCTGGTCGATTGTCCTATGTCTTGGGACTACAGGGACCCAATATGGCTCTAGATGCCGCCTGCTCTTCCTCCCTGATGGCAGTTCACTTGGGATGTCAAAGCCTCAGAAATCGAGAGTGTGATCAGGTCTTGGCGGGTGGTGTCAACTTGATTTTGTCCCCCGAGTCTAATATTGCCTATGCAGCCACGCGGATGATGGCGGTGGACGGTCACTGCAAAACCTTTGATGCATCAGCCGATGGTTATGTACGGTCGGAAGGCTGTGCGGTGGTCGTACTGAAACGACTTAAAGATGCTTTGGTCAACAATGACAACGTCTTGGCTGTGATTAAAGGCAGCGCCTGTAACCATGGTGGCGCGAGTGGCGGACTCACCATTCCCAATGGCGCAGCCCAGCAGACGGTTGTCCGGGCTGCCTTAGCTCAGGCCAATGTCTCTGCCAGTGCGGTGCAGTATGTGGAAGCCCAAGGAACCGGTACCCCCCTTGGAGACACCATCGAGGTGCGGGCGCTCACTCAGGTGTTTAAAGAAGGGCGATCGCCCCAGTCGCCCCTGTATCTTGCTTCCGTCAAAACTAATATCGGCCATACGGAAACCGCCTCGGGAATGGCGAGCTTACTGAAGGTCGTTCTCTGCCTGCAGCATCAGCAACTGCCCCCTCATTTACATCTCAAGTCCCTGAATCCTGAGATTAATCTCGATCAAATTCCCGCTCGAATTCCCACTCAGTTGACGCCTTGGCCTGCGGGACCTCAACTAGCGGGCATTAATTCCTTTGGTATGAGTGGCACCAATGCCCATGCGGTGTTAGAGGCCGCGCCATCCGTCAGTCAGACTACCAGCCAAATCACATCAACTTTGGCCCTGCTGCCCCTCTCCGCCAAAACGCCAGCCGCACTAAAGGAATTAGTTCAGAGATATCTCAAGTTTTTGCAGGTGTATCCTCAAGTCGAGCTTGCCAATCTCTGTTTTACAGCAGGAGTGGGGCGATCGCATTTTCAATACCGCTATGCCTTTGTGGCTGATTCAGTTTCAGAACTGCAGAAAGCATTGGCACGCTATTTAGAATCCGATCGCCAGCCCCAATCGGTCTCTCCGGTTGCTGGTCGTGATACCTCTTCACTTGAGACGGATAGTGACTTGCTGCATTGCCCCCCAATCCTGGGAGGAGAGTGTCCTGAAACTGAGAGTTTTACCACATCAGCTCAAGGAGCACTGGAGCTAATTTTCTTTTTCCCTTCAGAGCAGAGACAAACCTTGGACTGGGGACCAACGCTGTATCAGACCTACTCAGTGTTCCGAGCAACAGTTGACGAAGCCAAAAAAATTCTATCTGTGCTGGGTGTGGAAGCGGCTGCAAGCCCAGATCCAAACGTTGATCATTTTGTGTGGCGCTATGCCTTAGCTCAGCTATGGCAGTCCTGGGGGATTCAACCGACTGGGGTGATGGGATGTCGTGCGATCGCAGCCTGTTACGCCGGATATTTCACCCTGGAAAGTGCACTCCAGTGGTTGGTCAACGGAACCCCCATTCAGCTACAGCCACCGACCACCCTTCTATACGGGGATACCCCCCAACAACTGGTTGATGCTGCAACGGTATCTAGCTGGATAAAAACACCAGAAGAGCCAGCCCTTAAGCCTCTCCAAGGGCCAGAACAGTATTTGATCCTGGGCGAACCCGGATGGGGAACCAGCCATTACTGGACCGCAGCCGCTCGGCCAGATGCGATAGTGCAGAGCTTGGCCCAGCTCTATCAGCGAGGGTATGGGATTGATTGGCAAGGCGTCTATCACGGTTGTCAACTACAGCGGATTGCCCTCCCTACATACCCTTTTCAGAGGCAGAGGTATTGGAGCGATTGGGCATCAGTGCAGCTTCAGCCCTCAAGCCGAAACGCCTCAGAAACGGGGCAATCGCTCCAGGACCTAAGACCCCTTGAACCAGAGCAGCGCCACACCGTATTAGTGGAAGATTTACGCGCTCGCTTTGCCCATGCCCTTGGCATTCGACTCAATCAACTGACAGCCACCACGCCCCTCCAGGACCTGGCTCTGGATTCGATGATGGCGACGGAGATCAAGTTTGATCTAGAGAAGCAATTGGGGTACTCCGTTCCTTTAATTGAGTTTCTAAATAGTCCTACTATTGCTGTCTTAGCGACTCAAATTTTAGTCAACCTGGATCAGCCCATAGCGGTGTTGCCAGAGTTGACGTTAGCCCCTAGCGATCGCCACCAGCCCTTTCCCCTCAATGAGATTCAAACGGCCTACTGGATTGGTCGCAGTGGTGCTTTTGAAATGGGCAATGTGGCGGCCCATGTTTATGCTGAGTTTGCAGGACAGGATTTGGATTGCCATCGCCTTCAGCAGGCCTTCCAAAAAGTCATTGATCGCCATCCGGTTTTAAGAACGGTGGTTTTACCTGATGGCAAACAGCAGGTTTTAGCCGACCTGCCGCCCTACGAGATGTCCTGTCTAGACTGGCGAGGTCTTAATCCAGAAGTGGAAGTGCAGCAGTTGCGCGATCGCATGTCGCATCAGATGCTCGATCCCCATTGCTGGCCCCTCTTTGAAGTGTGTGTTGCCCGGGTTGATCAGCAGAGCGTTCGTATCTTTCTTAGCATTGATAATTTGCTAGTGGATGGAGCCAGCCTGGGGATTATTTGTCGAGAATGGGGACAGTTTTACACGGATTTAGAGACCGCTCTTCCCTCTCTGGATCTAACCTTTAGGGATTATGTCCTTACCCTCCAATTTTTCGAGGCGTCCGAACGTTACCAGCAGTCCCGCGCTTACTGGCAAGATCGCCTGGATCATCTGCCCCCTGGCCCTGCTCTACCGGCGACGCCCAGCCACATTACTCGGCCCCGCTTTGTTCGCCATACTCAACGGTTGGCAGCTCAGCAGTGGCAAGCCCTGAAAGATCAAGCTTCTGGGCTAGGGCTCACCCCCTCGGGTCTTTTACTTGCTGCCTATACGGAAGTGCTAGCTACCTGGAGTCAATCCCGTCAGTTTTGCGTCAACCTCACCACCTTTAATCGGCTTCCCCTCCACCCTCAAGTTCAGGATTTGGTAGGCGACTTTACCGCCTTAACGCTACTCGCGGTGGATTATCGTCAATCTGCCCCCTTTGCCGATCGCGCCCGCCAGCTTCAACAGCAGCTCTGGCAAGATCTAGAGCATAGTTTGGTTAGTGGCGTTAGCGTCCTGCGGGAGATGATGGCCCAGCGGCAAGAGCAAGTCTCCATGCCTGTGGTGTTTACCAGTCTGCTGGCCAACCCCCAACTACAAGAACGCTCCACTTTTAATACGGATTGGCTCGGGGATCTAGTCCATAGCATTGCCCAAACCCCTCAGGTCTGGCTAGATCATCAAGTCTACGAAGAAGCCGGGGAGCTGGTTTACAACTGGGATGTGGTAGAAGGTCTATTTCCCCCAGGCATGATTGAGGCCATGTTTTCGGCTTACCATCAGCTTTTGGTAACGTTAGCGACTCATCCACAGCAATGGCAAAATCATCATCCCCTCCCCCTGGCTGAGCCCTCAGTCCCCTTTACGGAAGCGTCCTTACCGACTGACCTACTACAAGATGGTTTAACCTCCCAGGCCCAACGCCAACCCCAACATCTGGCGGTGATTACCCCAGAGCTGACCTTGACCTACGGAGAACTCTGTCAACGAGCCCAGCAGGTGGGGCAGCGATTGCGGCGGTTAGGCGTCAAGCCCCAAGAACTCGTCGCCATTTCCATGGAAAAGGGCTGGGAGCAGGTCGTAGCCGTTTACGGTGTGTTGATGGCGGGAGCTGCCTATGTTCCTATCGATCCGACTTTGCCTTTGGAGCGGCGCTACCACTTGGTCGAAGCAGGGAATATTCATTGGGTCCTCAATCAACGCCGACTGGTGGATGCCATTGCCTGGCCTGTGCAAGTTCAGATGATTCCTGTCGATGCCCCGGACCTGCTGCAAGAATATGATGCGCCTCTGCCATCGCAACAGCAGCCTACGGATTTGGCCTATGTGATTTACACCTCTGGTTCTACTGGAATCCCCAAAGGGGTGATGATTGACCACCAGGGAGCCATGAACACGATTGCCGATATCAATCAACGGTTTCAGGTGCAGCCCCAGGATCGGGTCTTGGCCCTATCTTCTCTAAGTTTTGACCTCTCGGTTTATGACATCTTTGGCACCCTCTCGGCGGGGGGCACCTTAGTGATTCCGGCAGATCGGGACCGCAAGGAGCCAGCCGCTTGGGTCCAGTTGATTGATGATCACCAGATCACGATTTGGAATAGCGTTCCTGCTTTGATGCAGATGCTGATCAATCATGGTGCCCCAGCCGAATCCTTGCGATTGATTTTGCTCAGTGGTGACTGGATTCCTTTAGGGCTGCCCCATCAGATTTGGAATACCTGTCCTCAAGCTCAACTGATGAGTCTGGGCGGGGCCACGGAAGCCTCCATCTGGTCCATTTTGTATCCCGTTGACGCCGTTGATCCGAGCTGGCGCAGTATTCCCTATGGCTATCCAATGACCAATCAGCGCTTCTATGTGCTGAATGAGCAACTTAATCCTTGTCCTGTTGGGGTGCCCGGACAGCTTTATATTGGCGGTGTGGGTTTGGCTCAGGGCTATTGGCAAGATCCTGAAAAAACTGATGCTAGCTTTCTGACCCATCCGGTATCGGGTGAGCGACTATATCGCACGGGCGACCTGGGGTGTTACCAGCCTGAAGGCTACATCGAATTTTTAGGTCGGAACGATCAGCAGATCCAACTGCGAGGCTACCGAATTGAACTAGGAGAAATTGAGACGGTTCTGGAAGAACATCCTGAGGTGCAACAAGCAGTCGTCACAGTGATGGGGGCAACGGGGCACAATCAGCAACTGGGTGCTCTGGTCGTCCCCTCCTTCATCGCACCTGATACAGCAAAGGTCATGCCTGCTTCGTCTTTGTCCACAGAAGATGATGCCTGGAATGATTTAGTAGAAGCCAGTAGAGTGTGTGCTCAAGCGAGCGTTGATTCCTCGGACTTACAGTGTTTTAAATCGTTTTCACATCATCTCCACCAGCTGTACACCCAGGGAATGAGCGTAGCACTTCATCGTTTGGAGGTATTCCCCTCAACAGGTCTAGGTCTAACAGTGGTGGAACTGCTGGAACGGGGTAGCATTCATCCCCGCTATCAATCATGGCTGCAACGGGCTTGTGATCAGCTGGTGAGTCAGGGCTGGTGCCAGCAGCAAGGGCAATCCTTTACGCTTTTGCGACCGCTACCCACCACTTTAGATGCTCAGCTCATCAGCCAAGTGCGTGAACAGGCTCCCGTTGCTATGGCCCTTACCCCAGCCATGATCACACTCCTGTTGCAAATCGTGGAGAATCTGCCGGACTTGTTAACAGAGCAACAGCATTCAGCAGAAATCTATGTGGGACAAGATATTCCTGAGGTTTACCAAACACAATTCGATAGCTGCAATACCCTGATGGCCAAGGTGGTTGCCCATCTTGCCCACTTGCAGCCCTCAAAGCAACTGCGGATGCTGGAAGTCGGGGCAGGGTTGGGCTCGACCACTCAGCATATTTTGCCCCTTTTATCTGCAACATCCCATATTTCCTATCACTTTACCGATATCTCGACGTATTTCTTGCAGCGGGCAAAGCAGCAGTTTAGTGCTTATCCGTTTTTAACAACTGGATTACTCGATCTAGAACAATCCCCTGAAGCGCAGGGCTACGAGCGCCATTCCTTTGATGTGATTATTGCCTCCAGCGTGCTCCACGCAACCCGTAATGTCAATGAAACCTTAACTCACCTGCGCCAAATGCTGAGTCCGGGTGGCGTTTTACTCTTTTTAGAGGAAACTCAGTTCCATCCCGCTTTTGATTTAACTATGGGACTGCAGCAGGGGTTTGATCGTCGGCAAGATCTGGATCTGCGTCCTAGCCATCCCTTGTTATCCCCACAACAGTGGCAGCAGTGTCTGCAAGCCAACGATTTCCTCCACTCTCAAATTTTGTCTCAACCCAACACGCTAGCGGACTGGCTTGGCTTTGAAGTTTTTGTGGCTCAAGGTCCCTTAAGCGTTCGGACGTTCCAGCCGCAAGTTCTCCAAGCATTTTTGGCTCAGAAACTGCCCGATTATATGGTGCCCTCTAGCCTGAAGACACTAGAAACACTGCCATTAACGGCGAACGGCAAGATCAATCGCCGCGCAGTCGAGTCGTTGTGGCCCCAAGCTGCACGACCTGCAGGACAAATGATTGCGCCTCGCAATGCCTTGGAAGAGGCCATTGTCCAAATCTGGGCTCAGGTGCTAGATACTCCCCATTTGGGCGTAGAGAATAGTTTCTTTGAGCAGGGTGGTGACTCTTTGTTAGCGACGCAGGTGATAGCCCGTGTGCGGGAGACCTTTGGTGTGGACATCTCTTTGCGAGCCCTTTTTCAAGAGCCCACAGTCGCAGCCCTAGCCCAGGAAGTGGCCCAGGCGCTGGCAGCCCAGGTAGACAGTGACCTCCTGGCAGCAATTGAGTCTGACCCCATAATCACAGAGGGAACAGAAAGATGAGTAATCTTACCAATCGGATTACCCAACTCTCCGCGGAGCAGTTAGCATTTCTCACCCAACGGGTAGAGCAGAAGTCTCTGTCAATCCCTGTCCAGCCGCGAGGGGAACAGCTACCCGTTTCCCTGGCTCAACAGCGGCTATGGCTCATCCATCAAATGCAGCCCGACAGTCCACTCTTAAATGTGGCTGCGGCCATTCGTCTGACAGGTCCCTTGTGCAGGTCAGATTTGCAAGATAGTTTTCGGATTCTGTGCGATCGGCATGAACCCTTGCGGACCGTCTTTACGTGCAATGCAATGGGTGAACCCCAGCAAATCATTCTGGCAACGGTAGATCTGCCGATGCCGCTCAGGGACCTCCAAGACTTAAGTCACACTACCCAACAGGCTGAGGTCGACCGATTGACCCAAGCCATGGTTTGTCAGCCCTTTGACCTCAGCCAAGGGCCATTGATGCGGACCACGCTCCTCAAACTGGGGCCACGGTCCCACCTGTTGCTGCTGAATATCCACCACATCATTGCCGATGGCTGGTCCTTGGGGATCTTGAGCCGCGAGTTTGCACGACTCTATGCGGCCCCACCACAATCACGTCGTCAGACCTTACCCTCACTAGCTGTTCAATATGCAGACTATGGGATTTGGCAACGTCAATGGTTACAGGGCTCCACCTTATCTAAGCTGCAAGCGTATTGGCAACGGCAACTCCAAGGCGTCTCCCAGTCACTAGAACTACCAGCGGACCATTTGCGTCCATCCAAACCGAGTGGTTGGGGAGCACGGGAGGCCATTGCTCTCTCTACTGAACTCACCCAACGCTTGCAGGCGCTCGGCCAGCAGGCCAATGCCACGTTATTTATGACGGTTTTAGCAGCCTATTTGATCCTGCTCTATCGCTACACTGGCCGCACCGATTTATTAGTGGGCACCCCCGTTGCCAATCGCAATCGTGTGCAAACAGAGGGGCTCATTGGGGCTTTGATCAACACCCTGGCCCTACGCGTTCCCCTTAACCCCCAGTGGACCTTTCGGCATCTTTTAGACCAAGTGCAAGCTGTGGTGACTGCGGCCCATGATCATCAGGATTATCCCTTCGAGAAACTGGTTGAAACCCTGGTCTCTGAACGTACCCTTAGCCATGCACCGCTAATACAAGTCATGTTTAGCCTGCAAGCAGATCCGAATCAACCCTTTACCAGTGGGGATCTGACGGTTGTGCCTCTGCCAGTTGCTCATCCCACAACCCCATTTGATCTTGTTTTAGATTTGGTCGTCAACGCTCAAGGATTGCACGGCGCTTTTGTCTATAACTGCGATTTGTTTGAGCCGACAACGGTCCAGCGCTGGGTCGGACATTTGCAAGCGATTTTGACGGACATTGTCGACCAACCCGATACTCCCATTGGCCAATTACAGCTGCTCACCCCACAGGAGCAGCAGCAAATACAGCAATGGAATCAAACGGATCTGGACTATCCGCGATTATGTATCCATCAGGTGTTTGAACGGCAGGTACAGGTGAGGCCCAACGCGGTTGCGATGGTCTCCGATCGGCCTATGTCCTATGGACAGCAAGCAACGGCCATCGCATTCCAAAACCAGCAATTAACCTATCAAACCCTCAATCAGCAGGCCAATGGATTAGCTCACCAATTGCAAACCTACGGTATTGGCCCAGGGCAAACGGTTGGGGTTTGTCTCGATCGCTCTCCCACCCTGATATTAGCGATCCTTGCGATTTGGAAAGCAGGGGGTGCTTATATTCCCCTTGACCCAACCTACCCGCCACAGCGACTGCAAATGATGGTGGCTGATACCCAGCCCCAGCTTATTCTCACGCAGCAAACTAATCAGCCGCTATTTCCCCATCAGCCCATCATCGATCTTGAAGCCGTTGAGTGGGACCCGCAGCCAGAGACACCACCTAGTCAGATCTCACCTGAACAGTTGGCTTACGTCATTTTTACCTCTGGTTCTACAGGACGCCCTAAAGGAGTGCCCCTCGCTCATCACGGTTTGGTCAGCCTCTGCGAGGCACAACCCGATCTATTCCCCGTCGATGCAGACAGTCAGATCCTGCAGTTTGCCTCTGTCAACTTTGATGCCTCAGTCTGGGAAATGATTGTCGCCTGGGGAGTGGGAGCAACCCTCCATTTAGGCACAAGCGATCAGCTGCTCCCAGGGCCACCGTTACAGACATTCCTCCAACAGCGGCAGATTACCCATGCCATTTTGCCGCCAACTGCCCTTATGCGGCTAGATCCACAGGCGCTACCTTGCCTGCACACGGTCATTACGGCGGGTGAAGCCTGCCCTGCGGATCTAGTGCGGGCTTGGCGTCCGGGGCGACAATTATTCAATGCCTATGGCCCCACGGAAATCACCATCGTTGCCACCGTCCATCCGATCCAGGAAGATACCCAGCCCCCTATTGGCACTCCCCTTGCCAACGTCACTGCCTATATCTTAGATACCCAACTTCAACCCTTACCCATCGGTATGCCAGGAGAACTCTGTGTGAGTGGCGTAGGCTTAACTCAGGGCTACCTGAATCGCCCTGGACAGACCGCAGCTCGATTTATCCCAAACCCCTTCAGCAAGGTCCCTGGAACACGACTCTATCGAACGGGGGATTTAGCCTGTTATCGGGCTGACGGTACCATCGAATTCTTGGGGCGTCTGGATCATCAGGTCAAGCTGCGCGGTCTCCGGATCGAATTAGGTGAAATCGAAGCTCAATTACGTCAACACCCTGCCATTTCTCAAGCGCTAGTGACCGATGGCTTACAGCCTAATCCTCAGCTAGTCGCCTACTGTATCATGCCTTTAGAAACACGGGTTACCGTGTCTGAACTACGGCAGTTCCTGGAACAAACGCTACTCACCTATATGGTTCCAGGTCAATTTGTCTTTTTAGACTCAATGCCCCTGTTGCCTAACGGTAAGGTGAATCGCCAGGCTCTTCCTGCGCCTGATCCACAACTCAGGGAACGCCAATGGGTGGCCCCTCGGAATGCCCTGGAATCCTCCTTAGTAAAAATTTGGCAGCAGGTTCTGCAACAGGAAGATATCAGTATTGAGGATCATTTCTTCGAGCGAGGGGGGCATTCCCTATTAGCAACTCAGCTAATGACGCAGGTGCAAGCAGAATTAGGCGTCTTACTCCCCCTAAGACAAATCTTCGAAACGCCAACCATTGCTGGGTTAGCGACCTATTTGCAGTCACAGTCTAATGCCGCTGCAGCGGGAACGATTCCTCGATACGATACCCTCCGCTCAGAGGAACGCGATCGCACCCGATCCTTTCCCCTTTCCTTTGCTCAGCAACGCTTATGGTTTTTAGCACAGCTAGAGGCCACTGGAGCGGCCTATCACGTTGCCACTCAACTCCATTTGCAAGGAACACTTAATCTCCCTGCACTCCAGCACAGTTTCGAGCAGATCGTGGCCCGGCACGACATCCTGCGGACTCGATTTGTGGCCGATGAGGGGCAACCCAGGGCCGAGATCGATCCCCCTCAACCGCTGGATTGGGGGGTAACTGATTTACAACAGTGTTCACCCGAAGTGCAAGCAGCAAGCTTAGATTCGCTGATTCAGCACACCGCGCAAGCCCCCTTTGATCTGGCTCAGGGACCGCTGCTCAGAATCAAGCTTGTGCACTTAGAGGTCGACGAAGCTATCCTCCTCGTCACCCTTCACCACATTATTGCCGATGGCCAATCGGCACAGATCTTTCTCCAGGAGTTAATCGTTCTGTATCAGGCTTTTGTTGCGGGACAAGTTCCCCAGCTACCGACTTTGCCAATACAGTACGTGGACTATGCCCACTGGCAACGCCAACTCCTCCAGGATTCTGTCTTACAACCTCAACTAGACTATTGGCGACAGCAGTTGACGCCACTGCCTCCAGTGCTGGAATTGCCGTGCGATTTCCCTCGCCCCGCCGCTCAGACCTATGCTGGAGCCTCTCAACAGTTCACGTTGCCCTCGTCGCTGACCCACTCCCTACGCCAGCTTGCACACTCTACAGACACGACCCTGTTTATGGTGCTGCTAGCAGCTTTTAAGGTCTTGCTCTATCGCTACTCTGGACAAACGGATTTAGCGGTGGGGTCGCCCATGGTTTATCGCAATCATCGTGATCTAGAGGGATTGATTGGTTTATTTACCAATACCTTAGTGTTACGTACCGATCTGGCTGGTGCTCCCAGCTTTCGGGTACTGCTGCAACGAGTTCAGAAAATGGCGATAGCTGCCTATGCTCACCAGGATTTGCCCTTTGATCAGCTGGTGGAAGAACTGCGGTTACCACGGGATCTGAGCCACTCTCCCTTATTCCAAGTGATGTTTGCTCACCAGACGGCTCCCCCCGCCTTGAATTTGCCGGACCTGTCGATTACGCCAGTCGCTTTGGCCACTGAAACCGCTAAGTTTGATTTAACCCTGACGATCACAGAAACAGATGATGGTCTGGCAGGGGTCTGGGCCTACAATACGGACCTCTTCACCCCCACAACAATGGAGCGGTGGATCGGTCATTTTCAGGTTCTTTTACAGGGCATTATTGATAACCCCGATCAACCCATCCAGCGCCTGCCGCTGCTCACATCCGCAGAACAAAACCAGATTCTGTCTTGGTGTCAACACAAGTCCGCGCTCCAGCCCTTAGGTGATCCAATGCTGGATGACCCGATACCTGTGTCTACGGTAGAGACTCAGCCGCTCTTGCTGCACCAGCGAATTGCAGCGCATGCCCAAGCCATTCCTGATGCAATTGCAGTCACTTGTTATCCCCCTGCAACAAACCCTGCATCGTTGACTTACCAGGAGCTAAACCAACGAGCCGATGATCTAGCGGCACACTTGCAGTCTCTCGGGGTGGGACCTGAAGTAATTGTGGGTCTGTGCGCACCTCGTTCTCCTGCAACCCTTGTGGGGCTTCTGGCTGTTCTGAAGGCAGGTGGGGCTTATTTACCGATTGATCCAACCTATCCTTGCGATCGCATCCATTACCTGCTTCAAAACGCTCAGGTTTCTGTCCTACTGACTCATCCCAGTATCGACCTGATCCCAGCCAATCCCCAAACCCACGTCATCAATTTAGAGACTGTATGGGAGGGCGATCTTGGAGATCCTCAGACTCTCTCGTTACCCACACCCCCTTCTCCTAGGCTGGACAGTTTGGCTTACGTGATTTATACCTCTGGGTCGACAGGACACCCAAAGGGGGTGCAAGTTCACCATCGAGCCCTCAGCCATTACCTGCAATGGTGTGAACACCAATATCCCATCATGCAAGGGGGGAGTATTCCGGTTCAGTCTTCTCTCAGTTTTGATGCCACCATTACTAGTTTGTGGGCACCGTTATGGGCGGGCCATACCATTACGCTCTTCCCCGATGGCGATGATATTGAAGCTCTGGGCACAGCCATGCAGCAGGGGTATGCCTTTGGTCTCCTCAAGATTACCCCTGCCCATCTGGACCTCCTCAATAACCAACTGGCCCAAACGCCTGCACTCTATTTACCGAAGGCCCTGATCATCGGGGGAGAAGCGCTTCGGAGTGATCAGGTGGAGTGGTGGCGAACCCATGCCCCTGAAACCCGCTTAATTAATGAATATGGACCCACTGAGACCGTCGTGGGCTGTGGTAACTATGACGTTGTATCCACAACCCCGCATATTGGCGATATCTCCATCGGACAGCCCATTCACAACATGCAAATGTACGTGTTAAATCCTGAGCTGGCCCTGATGCCGATCGGTGTGATCGGAGAGCTATACATTGGTGGCGCAGGTGTGGCTCGGGGATATCTTCACCAACCCGCTCTAACGGCAGATCGATTTATACCCAACCCCTTTTCAACCGTGGCTGGAACACGGCTATATCGGACAGGAGATTTAGCACGTTACTGTCCCGATGGCACCCTTGAATTTATCGGTCGGGCAGATGATCAAATCAAAATTCGCGGTTTCAGGATTGAACCTGGAGAAATTGAAGCCATTCTAAGTCAACATCCTCAGCTCCAATCGGTAGCAATCGTTGACCAGGCTACCCCCTCTGGCCTGCAACAGCTAATTGCGTATGGGGTCCCGGCTGCCGCCTCCCCCCTCACCACTGCCGAGATGCGAGCTTGGTTAAGGGAGCGACTCCCGGACTATATGCTCCCCCATCGGTTGATTGCCTTGGCACAGTTGCCGCTGACCTCGAATGGGAAAGTCGATCGTGCGGACCTCCGTTCGCGAGAGGTATCGCCTGCAACGCCAACACTGGAATATGTTGAACCTCGAACGCCCACCGAGATCCAACTGGCTCAAATTTGGTCCGAGCTTCTGGGCATCACTCCCATCGGCATCCAGGATAACTTCTTTGAGCTAGGCGGGCACTCACTGCTAGCAACCCAGTTGGTGTCACGAATTCGACGCCAGTTCAAGGTAGAACTCTCTTTGCCATCGATATTCCACACCCCCACAATTGCTGAGCTTGTGGTCCAACTCCACCAAACTGGCACATCTCAACCCCCAACGATTCCCGCCGCCACAGATCGTCAGCAACAGTTCCCGCTTTCCTTTGCTCAGGAGCGGCTGTGGTTGGTGGATCAAATGTCATCAGAACAGAGCGCTTACAACATGTCGGCGACGGTTAGACTAGACGGCCGCTTAGATCATGCTGCTTTGGAAGCCGCCCTTAATGCCGTGATCGAACGGCATGAAAGTCTGCGGACTACATTTCCGGTGAAACAGAACCAACCCGTACAAGAGATCGCTTCTGATCTGACTCTTTCCATTCCCATCGTTGATCTGCAAGGGCTACCCTCAAGGCAGCAAAAACAGGAATGGGAGCAGGCTGCAATCGCACATGCTCAGCATTCTTTTGATCTCTCTACTGGCCCTTTACTGCACGCAACCCTCCTGCAATTAGAACCCAAACAGTACATGCTGCTGCTGACAATGCACCACATCATTACTGATGGCTGGTCCAATGGTGTTCTGATTCAAGAGCTATCTCACTGTTATCGGGCCGTGATCACCCATCAGCCACCGTCATTGCCACCGCTGCCCATTCAGTATGCGGACTTTGCGCAATGGCAACGACAACAAGACTTTGAGCCGCAGCTCCATTATTGGAGACGCCAGCTCGGCGGGGATTTGCCCACGCTGCAATTACCGCTGGATGCTCCCCGACCCGAGGTGCGATCACCGAAGGTGGGCCAGAGGCCATCGCAACAGGGAGCCCTCTTCTCTTTTCCCCTATCACCTCAATTATCCGATGCCCTACAGCAGCTCAGTCAACAAGAATCTACAACTCTGTTTATGACGTTGCTGGCAGGATTCAAGCTTCTGCTCAGTTGCCACACCCAACAGCGAGACATAGTGGTGGGCACCGATGTGGCCAATCGCAATCACAGTGAGGTTGAAGGACTCATTGGCTTCTTTGTGAATTTGCTGGTCCTTAGAACCGATCTATCAGGTAATCCCAGTTTTAAGACGCTGCTACAGCGAATCAAAACCGTGGCCTTGGCCGCCTACAACCATCAAGATATTCCCTTTGCCAAGTTAGTCGATGTTCTCCAGCCCCAACGTCAGACGGGGGTCATGCCCTTATTTCAGGTGCTATTCGTTCTCCAGAATGCACCCATGCCTGCCATTGAACTACCGGATCTAACCCTCACCCCTATCCCACTGGATACGCAGACAGCAAAGTTTGACCTGGCTCTGTTTGTACAAGAAACTCCTGAGTCTCTGATCCTTCACTGGAATTACAGCACCGATGTCTTCCAGACTTCCACGATTGAACGGCTCGCCCAGCAATATGTTGACTTGCTCCAGCAAGTGGTGACGGCCCCCGAAACTGCCATTGAAACCATGACCCAGCCGTCAACGCCCAAGCGCAAACGATTTCAGCGGGTTAAGACTCAAGCCGTCGCCCCCACAGAAGTGGTGACCTTTAGCACCCTTGCTAACCAGATGGGTGTTTATCAACCCCAAGTTTTATCTGTGAATCTAGCGGTCTGGGCTAGTGCCCATCGTCAGCAGCTTAACCAGCAGCTAGAACAAAAGGGGGCCTTGCTATTTCGCGGTTTTGATCTGCCTGATGCTCATGCCTTTGAGCAAGTGGCGGGTGCGATCTGTCCCGAATTGTTCGGAGAATATGGCGATTTACCGCGCACGGGGGTGAGTGGCAAGGTCTATGGTTCCACTCCTTATCCCGAAGATCGAGCGATTCTATTCCATAACGAAAGCTCTCATCTGGAACAGTGGCCGATGAAGATTTGGTTTTTCTGTGTTCAGCCTGCTCAGGCTGGAGGAGAAACGCCGATTGTGGATTGTCGGCAGGTCTATCAACGGTTAAGTGCTGAGGTGCGCGATCGCATCTTTCAAAAGCGACTGATGTACGAGCGTCATTTTGTCCCCGGACTCGATGTGGACTGGCGTGATTTCTTCCAGACAGAGGATCCGACTGCCATTGAACAGCGATGCCAAGCCAACGGGGTGGAATGGACTTGGTTAGAGAATGATGGACTTCGAACTCGGCAAGTCAGAGATGCGATCGCACGACATCCCCATACCCAAGAATGGGTGTTCTTCAATCAGCTACAGCTTCATCACTTTTCTTATATTGATGCCGATACCCAAGCTTCAATTCGGTCACTACTAGGGGATAACTGCTTGCCGCGGCAGGTGTATTACGGGGATGGCTCCGAGATAGAACCTGAAGTACTAGCAGAAATTAACGCAGCCTATGATGCCTGTGCCCAGCAGTTTACCTGGCAACAGGGAGATTTATTGATGCTGGACAATATGCTGATGGCTCACGGTCGTCGAGCCTTTCAAGGGCCACGCAAGATTGTGGTGGCATTAGGGGAAATGATGCGCCAGGACCAACTTGAACAGTCCTGCATTGGCCCTCCCAACGCTGGTGGGAGAGTCGCGGAGGATATAGACAAATGTACCTAACACTCTTACAGCCTTTACCACCAACCCTTTGCCCGGTGTGGGTCCCATTGGCAAAATTTACGGCCAGATACATCAGGCAATTATGTCTACGATTTTTATCCTTGCACCCGCCCCCTAAATCCCCCACCCGTGAGGGACTTGACTAGCTTTGCTGCATAGATATTGCCATCAGATTTGAGAGAACCATGCTTAAGATTTTCGGCTCCACTATCCAGTCTGCATACAAGCTCAAAGTCCCCCAGGATGGGGGATTTAGGGGGCTGCGAGAGGCTTCGCAATGTCAACAAATACTGCTTTCAGCATCAGTGTTGACAGAAGGCCGGGAAGTGAGAGCCTTGCAGCGCTTAACCGGATAACCCATCCCTATCAAACCTTGCTCGATTAAGTTCCTACCTAAACCATGCAGTTCCCCACCCTCAGCGGATTTCAACTTTCAGCTCAACAGCGACATCTGTGGTCCTTGTCAGCACAGCAACCCATGCGCCAACTGCTGCTGTCCTTAAGTGGGCCACTCAATTCAGACAAGCTTCATCAGGCCCTACAGATCGTTGTGGAACGCCACGACAGCTTACGAACCCACTTTCGGCAACCGGAAACGCTGACAGTCCCTTTGCAGATGGTTGAGCCTCAAACCACTGTGAGTTGGCAAGTGGCTAATTGGGAAGGACAAGACTTAGAACAAATCATTGCCAGGGCGCAGGAAGGGCCTCAGGATGTAGATCAATTTCCGGTCTTACGAGCTGTTTTAGGACAGCAGGCCACCCAAAATTGGTTGCTGCTTACCGTGCCTGCGCTGTGTGCTGATCGCAAAAGCCTACATCTTTTGGTTGAAGAATTGGCTAAAGTCTACGGAGAGCAAACCTCGGCGCTTGACGATATTGTTCAATATTCTGAATACGAAGCCTGGCAGCGATCGCTCTCGGTAGACGAAGATGCCGCTACCGCCCAAGCCTTTTGGCAAAAGGACCTATCACCTATAGCTGCCCCTTTGCAGAAACGACATCAAACCGCAGCCTTCCAAACTGCTGTTTTCAATATTGATCTTACCGAAGAGGTACAAGCACAACTGAGCACCCTAGAGGACCCTGGAGCACTCTTGCTAGCCGCTTGGCAAGTTGTCCTCTGGAAACATACGGAGCAGACGGACTTCACCCTTGGCGTCGCTCCTCAGCATCGCTCTGATCCAGAACTCGAATCGGGTATCGGCGCTTACCAGCGTTTATTGCCATTTCCGGGAAATTTCTCAGCGTCCATGTCCTGGACTACCCTTATCCAACAGGTTCAGCAGAATTGGCAGCAGCTAGAAGAATGGCAGGACTACTTTGCCAGTGATAAACCTAGCTCAGTCAGTTATACCTATCAAACCTTTTATCCTCCTGTTGGTGGAGATGTTACGTTCAGAATTGAGCGGGAATGGGGGCAGCAGGATACATCGCCCCTTTGTCTAAGCTGTTTGGTACAGGACAAGCAGGTCCAGGCCGAGCTTGATTATGATGCCAGCTTGTTTGCTGAAACTGCAATGGCAACATTAGGCCAGCAATGGCGGACGGTCGTTTGCCATGCTCTATCTAACCCAGACCAACGGTTAGAGAACCTTACCTTGCAGGGAGAAAACCCACTTCAAATTCCCACTACTGCTTCAAGCTGCTGCTTCCATCAGCAATTTGCTCAACAAGCCCAACTGACTCCTGACCACATTGCGGTGGTCTGTGAATCGCAGCAACTCACCTATCAAGAACTTGATCAGCGGGCCAATCAGCTTGCCCATGCGCTGCAAAAGATGGGGGCAGGTCCAGATATCCCCATTGCCCTATACCTCAATCGATCGGTGGAGGCGATGGTGGCGATTCTCGCCATTCTAAAGGCTGGGAGTGCCTATTTACCCCTTGATCCAGCATTGCCCACCGCAGGGATTGCCTATCGTCTTCAGGATGCGCAAGTACCCCTGGTGATCACGCAAATTGAGCTAAGGGAACGGCTGCCTGAAAATGCGCCAGAGATTATCTACGTAGATGAAGGGGAAAAGTCTGGATACCCGACCACTGAGCCTAGCAATTCCGTTAAACCGGAGCATTTAGCTTACCTAATCTACACGTCAGGTTCTACAGGCAAACCTAAGCCTGTGGCAGTGGAACATCAGCAGCTAATGACCTATGTGGAAGGAGTTATCGAGGGGCTGGCATTACCTGCTGGCGGCAGCTATGCCTCTGTTTCTACCCTGGCGGCTGATTTAGGGCATACCATGCTGTTCCCCAGTCTCTGCCAAGGCGGAACGCTGCATTTAATGACAACGGAACAAGTTTGCGATCGCAAAGCCTTCACGGACTATTGCCAACAGCACCCGATCGACTGCCTAAAAATCGTTCCCTCCCATCTGCAAGCACTGCTTAAAGGGGCAAACTCTGGAGAAATATTGCCGCGTCAGCGATTAATCCTAGGTGGAGAAGTCTGTCGCTGGTCCCTAGTTGAAACCTTAATGAAGCTCAATCCTTCAACTGACCTGAAAATTTTCAATCACTACGGTCCAACCGAAACGACAGTAGGGGCGCTTACCTATCCAGTCACTTCAGATGTTTACCAGGAAACGACTGGTGCTACCGTGCCGATGGGCACACCGCTGAATGGGGTGCTGGTTTATCTATTGGATGGTCAGCTTCAACCTGTTGCCACTGGAGTACCGGGAGAAATCTATATTGGGGGGCACACCGTCAGTCGGGGATATCTCAATCGGCCAGATCTGAATGCAGAGCGATTTATTACCTATTCGCATCAACCCTGCATTAGCCCCCCCGGCCCCCCAATTTTGGGGGGAGATCGCGTACAGGCTGGTATGGGTGACCAGGATTTAGTTCCGTCTTCAGGGCAGACATCAATCAGATTGTATAAAACCGGGGACCGCGCCCGTCGGCTTCTCGATGGCTCCCTAGAATTTCTGGGACGGGTCGATCAGCAAGTGAAACTTCATGGCTTTCGGATTGAGCTAGGGGAAATTGAAACCGCCTTAATTCAGCATGACGCCATCAAGGAAGGGGTTGCCGTGGTTCGAGAGGATCAACCAGACAATCCAGTGCTGGTAGCTTATGTCGTCACGACAAATGAGTTACCTGTCGATAGCACTCAACTGCGGCAGTATCTACAAACCCAGTTTCCTGACTATATGATTCCTAGCCTTTTTGTCGGCTTAAAAGCGTTGCCCCTCACTCCCAATGGCAAGGTCAATCGGCAAGCCCTACCTGTTCCCGAAAAGGTGCGGCCTGAGTTAAGCCAGAATTTCGTAGCTCCCAGGACGGATACAGAAGTTGCGATCGCAACCATCTGGTGTGAAATACTCCAGCTCGAAACCGTTGGCGTCACCGATAACTTCTTTGACTTAGGCGGGCATTCTCTGCTGGCTACGCAAGTGCTGTCGCGGCTGCGAGAAGCATTTCAAATTGAGCTACCCCTGCGACGTCTCTTTGATGCGCGCACCATTGCCGATACTGCTGAGGTGATTGAAGAAATTTTAATCGCCGAGATTGAAGCCTTGAGCGATGAAGAAGCGGAGGAACAGCTCCATGCCAGCTAAACTCTCTCCCGCCAAGCAGGCTCTCCTAGCCCAACGCCTCAAGGGAAAGGCTGCCCCACGGATCACCATTCCACGCCGAGATCCCAAGGGACCTATTCCCCTCTCCTTTGCCCAACAGCGGCTCTGGTTCTTGACGCAGCTTGAACCAGACAACCCCTTTTACAACATCCCCACTGCTCTGCGCTTAGAGGGCGACCTTGATATCGGGGCGTTTCAGCAGGCCGTTGACCAGTTGGTGCAGCGTCACGAAACCCTACGCACCACATTCACCACTATTGATGACCAACCACAGCAGATTATTCATCCCAAAATTGCCATTCCTATTGAGCAGGTGGATTTATCAGTGTTGCCTGCTAACAAACAAGATCAGGAAGTGGAACGAGTGGCCATGGCAGCCGCCACCCAACCCTTTGATCTCACTCAAGGACCGCTTCTGCACATTAAGCTACTTCAACTCGCCCCATCCCAATTCGTCCTGCTTATTACGCTCCATCACATTATTTCCGACGCCTGGTCAACTGGCATTTTGATTCGCGAATTAGCTTATTTTTACCAAGCAGTCCTTCAGTCTAAGCCCGCTCATTTGCCAGAGCTACCCATTCAATATGCTGACTTTTCCCATTGGCAACGCCAGCAAACGGATCGCCTAGAACAACAGCTCAACTATTGGCAACAGCAGTTTGCCACCCTACCCCCTGTTCTAGCGCTACCCACTGATCGACCTCGACCAGCGGTACAGACCTATCGGGGCGATCGCTGCACCATTGAACTCTCCACAGTCCTCACGGCACAACTCAAACAACTCGCTCAGGACACCGACAGCACCCTGTTTATGGTCCTATTAGCAAGTTTTCAGGTTCTGCTGCATCGCTACACTCACCAAACCGACATCATCATCGGCACACCCATTGCTAATCGCAACCAAACCGCCGTTGAAGGCTTGATTGGCTTTTTTATCAATTCCCTGGCACTGCGAGCTGACCTATCGGACAACCCCACATTTAGGCAACTTCTCGCCCAAGTCCGAGAGCGAACCCTAGGGGCCTATGCCCATCAAGACCTCCCCTTTGAGAAACTCGTGGACACCCTAGACGTACCCCGCGATCTCAGCTATTCACCTCTGTTTCAAGTGATGCTGATTTTGCAAAATGCGCCGACGACAGCGCTAAATGTTCTGGGCCTAACGCTCACCCCTCTCCAGTTCAATGCCCAGATCACCAAGCTTGATCTAACTCTGATTTGCATCGAGCAGGCAGAGGGGCTGACGGCAGTGATGGAGTTCAACACGGATTTATTTGATGCCGTGACCATTGAGCGGATGATGGCCCACTGGCAAACCCTGCTCCAAGGTTTGAGCACCAAACCCAATACGCCCATTGATACCTTGCCCTTGTGGTCAACGGCATTACCCCCAGAACTTTATCAGTGGAATCAAACCGCGCAGGATGTGCCTCCACAGTTGATTCATCAGCTATTTGAGACCCAAGCCCATCACACCCCTACGGGGATAGCCCTGACCTGTCCACCCGAAACTTTCACCTACCAAGACCTCAACCACAAAGCGAATCAGCTAGCCCGATACCTCAAAACCCAAGGCGTTGGTCCTGAAACCTTTGTGGGCATTTATCTGCATCGGTCTCCAGCATTGCTGATTGCCCTACTGGCTGTTCTCAAAGCTGGGGGCACCTATATCCCGCTAGATCCCACCTATCCAACCTCTCGACTGGCCTATATGGTGGCAGACTCTGGCTTGCAACTGGTGCTCACCCATGGCGATTTATCCTCGCTTATCCCGAATATTCCTTGCCTAAACTTAGATCGCGAGTCCCATCTTTGGGCAGCAGCCTCTGAACAAAATCTTCCCGCTGAATCTCTGGCCGATCAATTGGCCTACGTTATCTATACCTCAGGATCAACGGGCCAACCCAAGGGCGTACAAATTACCCACCCAGCAGTGGTTAATTTTCTGCTGCATCATCGACAGGCACTCAAGATTAGCGCTACCGATCGTTTGTTAGCCGTGACCTCTGTCTCCTTTGATATCGCAGTGTTGGAGCTATTTCTACCGCTGATCGTAGGTGCCCAGGTTATTTTGGTCGATCGAGATAAAGCCACCAATGGATATCAACTGGCTCAACGACTGACCAACGCCACGCTGATGCAGGCAACCCCGTCCACATGGCGGTTGCTTCTCGCCACGGACTGGTCGGGGCAATCTAACCTTCAAATTCTGAGTGGGGGCGAAGCACTTCCCCCGGATTTAGCAGCTCAACTATTGCCGAAGTGTCAGACGCTTTGGAATATGTACGGCCCGACGGAGACCACCATTTGGTCAACCCATGCTCAGATCAAAGCGTCTCTAGAGATTACGATTGGCCACCCCATTGCCAACACTGACATCTATGTACTCGATCACCACCTCAATTCCGTTCCCATCGGGGTTGTGGGTGAACTTTATATTGGTGGTATGGGCCTGGCACGGGGCTATTTAAACCGCCCCAGCTTAACAGCAGAGCGATTTATCCCCCATCCCTTTAGCACGGTACCTGGAGCCCGCCTCTATCGAACAGGGGACCTAGCTCGCTATAGACCGGACGGAACCCTGCAACATCTAGGTCGTGCCGATCACCAACTCAAGGTTCGGGGCGTTCGGATCGAGCTGAGTGAAATTGAATTCCACCTGCATCAGCATCCCCAGGTGCAAGCCGCTGTAGTGGTCGCTCAGGGCCAAGATAACCAGTTAGTGGCCTATTGCGTTCCTAATGCGAACCAATCTCTCACTCCAGAATCTCTGCGGCAGTTCCTGCAGCAACACCTGCCCCTGGCCATGGTGCCCACGCTGTATGTGTCGCTATCGGAGCTTCCCCTGACCCCCAACGGCAAGATTGACCGTCGAGCCTTGCCTGCCCCTACCGCAGAGGTGATTACCCGAGGTCATGCCTTTGTTGCACCTCAATCCACGACGGAACAAGCCCTTGTGGACATTTGGACTCAAATTTTAGGCATCGAAGCGATTGGCATTGACGACAATTTCTTTAATCTGGGGGGAGACTCCATTCGGAGCTTGCAAGTGGTAAGTCGTGCCCATGCCGCCCAAATTCTCCTGACGCCCAAAGATATTTTCCAGCATCAGACAATTCGGGCCTTGGCCCATGCCGCAAAGCCGTTCAGCCCTGAAACACCCCTAACCCTTCACCAACCTTCCCTGCCTCAGCGACAAATTTTACAACAGTTGATTGAGCAACAGTCGATTGAGCAGGAACTGGAAGACATCTATCCCTTAGCACCGATGCAGCAGGGCATGTTATTCCACACCCTCTACCACTCCCAGGGCTTATATGTGGCTCAGTTTTGCTATCGCTTACAAGGCCCTCTCAATATTCCAGCTCTCCAGCAGGCGTGGCAGACCGTCATTCGCCACTACCCTGCCCTGAGAACCGCCTTTGGCTGGGAGGGGCTCGATCATCCATGGCAATGGGTTGCAGCAGAAGTCACCTTCCCCTGGAAAACCCTAGATTGGCGAGGAGAATCAGCAGAACCACATCGCCTTGATGATTTCCTCTACCAAGATCGCGTCCGAGGGTTTGCTGTCCAACAGCCCCCCTTGATGCGCCTAACGCTAATCCAGCTTCAAGACTCGGTCTTTGAGTTTATTTGGAGTGTTCATCATTTGGTTCTAGATGGCTGGTCCTTATCCTTAGTTTTGCAAAATGTGTTTCAGCAATATGCTGCCCTAGAACAAGGACAAGTTGCTCCCCTATCGCCTACCGCGCCCTATCGAAACTATATCGCTTGGCAACAACAGCAGTCTGCCGCCGCCGCCACCCAGTTCTGGCAAGACTATCTGCAAGGCTTTACAGCGCCCCAGCCCATCGCTGCGATGGGGCAGGACCAGGCTGGTAGCCGTGCCGATCGGCAGCAGAGTTATATTCATCTGCGTCATCCCCTCTCTGCCGCTGTGACTTCAGCTTTACAGCAACAGTGCCATCACCATCGCCTAACCCTCAACTCCTTGATTCAAGGGGCCTGGGCTCTTGTCTTAAGCCATATCACCCAAACGAGTGACGTGGTGTTTGGGGCAACCACAGCGGGTCGTCCCCCCCAACTCCTCAAGGCAGAGCAAATGGTAGGTGTCTTTATCAACACTCTGCCCGTGCGGGTGCAGATTGATTCAGACACTGAACTGATGCCATGGTTACAAACTCTGCAAGAGCAGCAAATCACGGCTCGACAATTTGAGTACAGTTCCCTAACCACTATTCAACAGGCCAGTGACGTGCCCCAGGGGACTGCCCTGTTTGACACTGTCGTCGTATTTGAGAACTATCCGGTAGATTTGGCTGCGGTGCAAACCTTACAAACAGCGGTGCAAATTAAAGCGTTTCGCTCCTTCGTCAATAACAGCTATCCCCTAACTATCCGGGCTATTCCTGGAGAGGTGCTGAGCTTAGAGATGATGGCTGACCTCGTTTGTTTACAGCGATCCAAAGTTGAGTGCTGGCTCCAGCTCTTCGCTCACACCTTGGAATCGATGGTCATCGCGTCGTCCTCAAAAATCGGTGAACAACTGACTAACATTGCCAAGCATCAACTGACCTGGCAATCTCAGCAAGCCGAGACCTTGAAAACCAATAGTCTTGGAAAACTCAAACGTTCCCAACGGAAAGCCGTTGTGTCTCAGAATCAGGAGGGTTCGTCTTGACCTCAATGGATAAACCTTCCCTCAAATCCTTAAAAACCCGCCGTCGTCTAGTGCAGGTTTCTGATGCCGCATTGGTACAAGAGACGCTATTAGCAGCGGCTCAATCCCTGCCCTTGATGATTCAACCGATCGTCAACGGGCTCAGTTTACTGACTTGGGTGGAGCAGAATTTACCGCGCCTCCAGACCCATCTCCACACGCACGGAGGCATCCTCTTTCGTGGCTTTGCCCTGAGCGGTAGCCAGGAGTTTGGGGAATTTATGGCAGCCGTGTCCACTACCCCTATGTCCTATAGCTACCGTTCTACTCCCCGCACCCAGGTAGAAGGCAACGTCTACACTTCCACGGAATACCCCGCTGACCGAACGATTCCGCTCCATAACGAAATGGCCTATGCCCGGCAGTGGCCCCTGACCCTAGCCTTCTATTGTCAACAGCCTGCCCTAGAACAGGGTGAAACGCCCATTGCCGATAGCCGCCGCGTTCTCGCTCGCATCCCGGAGGATATCCGCCAAAAATTTGCTGACTTAGGGGTGCTGTACGTTCGCAATTATGGTGGAGGACTCGATCTGCCTTGGCAGGAGGTCTTTCAAACAGAAGATCGGCAGGAGGTCGAAACCTTTTGCCGCCAAGCCGACATTGAGTTTGAATGGTGGGGCACGGATCAGCTGCGGACTCGGCAAGTTTGTGATGCGATCGCAACTCATCCTCACACCCACGATACCGTCTGGTTTAATCAAGCCCATCTGTTCCATGCCTCGAATCTAGGCGAAGCCCAGCAACATCTAGAACATTGGCCTCGCAATGCCTACTTTGGCGACGGCAGCGAAATAACAAAAGCAGTCTTGGCCGAAATTCGAGCCGCCTTTGCCCAAGAAACGATTCTCTTTCCCTGGCAATCCGGAGATGTCTTGCTTCTCGACAATATGCTGACTGCCCATGGCCGTCGCCCCTTTACTGGCCCTCGTCGCGTACTCGCAGGAATGGCAGATCCCTACAGTTCTCAAGACGTTCAAGCAGCCAAGGAGGTCAGCTAAGGTGATCGCTACCCTGACCAATACCTTTCGGCCTCGCCATATTGAACGGGCCTTCCTTCACCCTTGCCCAACCCGTCAAACTCACAATACTTTCCCCCCAGAATATAGCCTTTGGCATTCAAGGAAGGGGGGCCGGGGGGGCCAATGCAGAGTCACGCGTTTGTATCTAAAGCACTTTTTGTGCATCGAACAGTATTTTGCACTTGCCCCCCTAGCCCCCCAATTCTGGGGGGAATCTAGCCAATACTTCGGCCTCTGCCAACTCACCGCACTCCAGGAGATGCCGTCATGACCCAACAGATTGCCGGATTTAGGCTTTCTCCTCAACAACAGCAGCACTTATCTCTGCGCCAGGAGAACCCTCAACTGCCTCATTGGAGTCACTGTATCCTTCTCTGCAATGGAGCCATCAAATCCCAGAGATTGATCAAAGCTCTGAACCAACTGATTAGTCGCCATGAAGTTCTCCATACCAGTTACCAGTCCCTAGAAGGGATGACTGTCCCTCTACAAGTGATTGAGGAACCCAATCCTCTACCCCTGAGAAACTGGCATGTGCCCGATCTAACGATTGATCGCACCGAGCTTCACCAATTTTGTCAGACCTGGCCCTCTGAGACTCCCCACCTCGCTACGGGTGACTGTTTACAGGCCGCTCTACTTCCCTGTGAGCATCAAGCCCTGCTGGTCTTGGCTCTCCCCGCCCCTTGTACCGATGCCGCTACCTGGCAGCTCTTAGCCCAAGAGCTAGCCAGCCTGTTACAAGATCAAGCGCTGCCCTCAGAACCCATGCAGTATGCAGATTTTGCTGAGTGGCAGAATGAGCTGCTTGAATCTGAGGATACTGCTACAGGTCGCCTGTTCTGGGAGCAGCCGTCTATCCCCACCAGGCTCAAACTCCCCTTTGCCATTCAGGATTTAAAAGCTGAGGACGTTACACCGCAGTGCTTAGCTCGAACCCTTGCACCTGATCTATCCACCCAGTTGCTCCAAGGGGCTGAGACTCTCGCTACCTCACCGAGAAACCTTTGCTTTGCCACCTTCCAACTCCTTCTCTCTCGTCTAACCTCTACGTCAGAGTTTGAATTGGCTTTGACTCTACATGGCCGTAAGTATGCCGAACTCGAAGAAGTCGCTGGCCCTGTAGCCAAAGCGGTGCCTTTTCAGGTTCGTCTCGATACCCACCTGCCTTTTTCGGAATGGCTCCAAACGGTAGCTACTCAACTGCAAGAACTAGAGCAATATCAGGAATATTTCACGCCTACGCTTGCACTTTCTCCCGTCAGTTTCGACTTTATCGATGGAGCGACAGATACTAAAGCTAACCTGCAACCCCTTTTATTCACCCACTATCTCAATCCCTTTGAGCTCAAGCTGACCTGCATCCAGCAAGGGCAGGATCTTCACCTGGAATGGCATCACGATTTACAGGGGTTCACGGATCAGGGCATTGAACAGATTGCCGTTTTATTTGAAACCCTTTTGCAGGCTGTTTTGGCTGCCCCCCAAACACCCATCAAAGATCTGGTCATCACGGGTCATCCCCCGAACCCTGCACCTCAGCCATCACCTCCCCCCGTCCCCCTCATTCATCAATGGGTCTCTGCTCAAGCCCAGCGAACACCACAACAGCTAGCTGTCATTGATGCCACCCAGTCCCTGACTTATCAGGAATTTGACCAGCGCACCAATCAGCTGGCCCATCTGCTTGTTAGCAAAGGAATTGGGCCAGAACAGCGGGTAATGATTTATGGAGATCGCAATCTTGATCTGATTGTCGCCATCTTCGCCATTCTGAAGGCTGGAGCTGCTTATGTTCCTATAGATGCGGGTGTGCCTGCCATTGCCCTGGAACAGCGCATCGAAATAGTCAAACCTAGCCTGATCTTGACCCTGCATCAGTATGCAAATCGCATCCCCGCTACCGCAGATGTTCTTTATCTTGATCAAAAACAAGCCTTAATTGCGAACCAACCCCATACCCCTCCTACCATCACCCTTGCGCCAGAAAATCTGGCCTATATTATCTTCACTTCTGGCTCCACTGGACAACCTAAAGGGGTGGGCGTAGAGCATCGCCACCTTACCCACTATATTCACGACATCACTTCCAAAATTCACAGTCCCCAGGCAGGTCACTGGGCTTTGGCCTCTACCCTAGCCGCAGACTTAGGCCATACCATTCTGTTCCCCTGTCTCTGTAATGGTCATAGCCTCCATATCCTGGCCCCAGAACGCTGTCTAGATGCGGTGGCCTTTGCGGAAGAGATGCAGCTTATCGATGTTCTTAAAATTGTGCCCGCTCATCTCCGTAGCCTGATGTCGGGCTCCCAACCAGTTCTGCCTCAACAGCAGATTATTTTGGGTGGCGAAGCCCTCGACTGGTTTTTAGTGGATCAGATTCAGGCGCTTGCTCCCCACTGTCAAATTCTCAATCACTATGGTCCGACCGAAACCACGGTAGGGGTCCTCACATACCCCGCAGACGAGATCGAGGATCATCCCCGCGATACCGTCACCGTCCCTATTGGTCAGGGGATGCCTTATGCCCATGTGCTGGATGCAAACCTACAGCCCCTGCCGCCTGGTCTGCCTGGCACCCTTTATGTGGGTGGGCACAGCGTATCGCGGGGCTATTGGCAGCAGCCTCAACTTACGGCGGCCTCGTTTATCCCAGATCCCTTTAGTCAACAACCTGGAGCGAGACTCTATAACACGGGCGATCGGGCTCGCTATCGGTATGATGGCTCAATTGAATTCCTCGGTCGCCAAGACCATCAGGTCAAAATTCGAGGTTTTCGAGTCGAACTGGCTGAAATAGAATTTATTTTGCTGCAGCATCAGTCCATCCAAGAAGGAGTGGTGTTAGCGCTTCAAAACCAGGACCATGACCAACTCATGGCTTATATAGTGCCCAAATCTTGGCCCGGACCCGAGAGTAGCGAGTTACGGGACTATCTGTCCAGTCAGCTACCGGAACAGATGGTGCCGACGCAATTTGTCCAGTTGAAAACGCTACCGAGATTGGCGAACGGAAAATGCGATCGCAAATCCCTAGCGACCCAACCTCTCCCAACCGAAAAACGACCCTTCACAGCTCCCCGAACGGAGGAAGAGCAGACCCTAGCTCAACTCTGGAGCCAAGTGCTAGGCCAAGATTCCATCAGCATCCACGACAACTTTTTTGAGTTAGGTGGAGACTCTATCCTCTGTATACAGATGGTAGGTCGGGCGACGCAAGTCGGTCTCAGGTTTACGCCGAAGCAGCTGTTTGAGCACCCTACTATTGCTGAACTTGCTACAGTCGTCGAAACCGCCATTACCATCACCGCTGAGCAAGGACTAGTGACGGGTCCTGTGACCCTTACGCCTATCCAACACTGGTTTTTTAACCAACAAAATCCTGATCTTCACCATTGGAATCAAGCTGTATTTTTGCAGAGCGGGCAGCCCGTAACTCTCCAGTATTTGGAGGCCGCTCTCGATTCAGTGTTGCTGCACCATGACGGATTGCGGTCTCGCTACACGCTGACTAGTGAAGGTTGGCAACAAGAAGTGATGGCTACTTCGCCTAACGCTGTTTTATCTGTGGTGGAACTGCCCGATTTAAACCCCCAAGATCTTGCTTCTACTCTTGAGGCTCAAGCTAGTCAGATCCAGGCCAGCCTGGATTTAACCAAAGGACTCTTATTCCGAGTGGTGCTCTTTAATCTGGGGCCTCAGCATCCACAATATCTACTGTTGGTCTGTCATCATCTGGTTATTGATGGCGTGTCATGGCAAATTCTCTTAGCAGATTTACGCTTGGCATACCAGCAACTCCAACAGGAACAGCCGATCAATCTACCGCCGAAAACCACATCCTTTCAAACCTGGGCAACTCGCTTACAAGACCTTGCCCAATCCTCTGCGCTGGCGCAAGAACTGGAGTATTGGCAGGGGCAATCTATGGCTCCTGTGCTACCACAAGATTTTGACTGTGAAGATCCTGATCTATCCCACCCATGCACCTGGGAATGTGCCCTGTCTAAGGAACTCACCCAAGCGCTTCTGCATGAGGTGCCCGCTACCTATCAAACTCAGATTAATGATTTGCTGCTAACGGCGTTGGTCCTTGCAGTTGGCCAATGGACGGGACATCCTCACCTTCATCTGGATCTAGAAGGATTTGGCCGTCAAGATTTATTCTCCGATTTGGATATCTCGCGGACCGTAGGTTGGTTCACCACCCTATATCCTGTGATTCTCAAAGGGGACAATCCCGCTGACATCGGAGGTGTGATTAAAGAGATCAAGGAAACGCTGAGGCAGGTGCCTCAGCAAGGGATTGGCTTTGGACTACTGCGCTATCTCTGCACAGATGTCAACGTTCAGAAGCAACTCCAGGCCATACCCTCGGCAGAGGTTCGCTTCAACTATTTGGGACAAACCGATCAGCTGATAGATGAAATCGATACTCTCACCCTTGCCCCTTTCTCGACCGGAGTGGGTCGGGCAGCGTCCAGCCGTCGCTTGTATCTCCTAGATATCAGTGGTGTCATCCAGGCAGGCCAGCTCAGGCTGAGCTGGCGCTATAGTGATCAGCTTTATCGTCCTACTACGATTGAATCCCTAGCCCAGAAATACCTACAGCAACTAGAACAAGTGATTCACCACTGTCAATCCCCCGATGCAGGGGGCTTTACGCCTTCGGATTTCCCTGATGCCGATCTCGATCAGGGAGAACTCGATCAATTAATGGCCCAGTTTTGTTAATTCACCCATGAAAGCAGACAATATTACCGATATTTATGACCTTTCTCCATTGCAACAGGGGCTGTTATTCCATAGTCTCTATGAGCCAACAACGGGTGTTTATGTAGATCAGCATAGTATCCGGCTTCAGGGGCCTTTGCAGCTCAATACTTTCCAGCAAGCCTGGCAACAGGCCATGGATCGTCATGGCGTCCTACGGACGTCCTTCCATTGGCAAAAACTCAAACAGCCCGTGCAGGTGGTTCATCGTCAGTTACCCCTGCCGTGGCACCAGGAAGACTGGACAGAAATTCAACCTGCAGCACAGCCCCAAGCCCTGCAGGAATGGCTTGAGCAAGATCGCGTTCAAGGGTTTGATTTAGGCCATGCTCCTCTGTTTCGTATCAGCGTTCTCCAGCGTGCCCCCCAAGACTTTCAAGTGGTCTTTAGTCGCCACCATATTCTGATGGATGGTTGGTCACGTATGCTCCTCTATCAAGAGATTTTTACCATCTATCAGGCATTGATCCATCATCAATCCCCTGTCCTCTCAGATGCCCCAGCCTTTCGCTCCTATATTCGCTGGATTCGCCAGCAGGACTCAGCCCAGGATTATTGGCAAACCCACTTGCAGGGTATCACTGCACCGACGCGGATACCCGGGGATGCAGAGCAGAAGACAACGGTTCAATTTCAATCTCTACAGCATTGTCTATCGACCGATCACACTCATAAACTGCAAGCCTTTGTTCGTCAACATCACCTGACTCTAAATACCTTAGTCTTGGCGGCCTGGAGCATCCTCCTTAGCCGAATGTCTGGAGAAGCAGATGTCATATTTGGGGTTACTTCTTCGGGACGGCCACCCCAGTTAGCTCAGGCTGAGCAGATTATTGGGCCTCTGATTAATACGCTGCCTCTCCGGGTTAAGGTACTGGGGTGTCAGTCCGTGATCGAGTGGTTGCAGACGTTTCAGGCGAGTCAAGTCGAAATGCGTCAGTATGAATACTGTGCATTGACGGAAATTCAAGCTTGGAGCGAAGTCCCTCCGGGGCTGCCTTTATTTGAAAGTCTCGCCATCTTTGAAAACTATCCAGTGGATGCATCCCTAGGGACCGCCAATGATGAATTACAGATCTTAGACACTGAGACCATCAGCTATACCCACTATCCCCTTACCCTTTATGCATCAGGTGGACCTCAACTCAAGCTAGATTTGGGGTATCGATGCGATCGCTACTCAGAAAGCCAAGTTCAGCAGTATCTCCACATCCTGCAAACCTTGATAACTCAGATGATGGTCGATACCAATCGGCCCCTATATCACCTCACGGGTCTAAGTGAATCTGCCGCTAACCCAATTCTCCATCAGTGGAATCAAACTCGGCAAGACTATCCCAAAGACTGCATCCACCATCTCTTTGAACGGCAGGTTGTGAAAACACCGGATGCGATCGCACTTCGGGATTTATCCCAATCCCTCACCTACACTGACCTCAATGAAATGGCCAATCGCCTCAGCCACTACCTCCAAAGGGTAGGTCTGGGGCCTGAAGTGAAAATAGGACTGGCCCTAGAACGCAGTACTGATTTAGTGGTGGCGATGTTAGCGGTTCTCAAAGCAGGGGGAGCTTATATTCCCCTCGATCCTGCCTATCCTCCCTCTCGTTTGGCTTTTATGTTGGAGGATAGCCAAGCCGAGCTGCTACTGACAAGCTCCCACCTGAAATCATCATTCACAGCCTTTACGGGCACATTTCTCTACCTGGATGAAATCGCGCCAGATATTGCTCGTCAGCCTAGCCATAATCCTGCTGTGAAGACGGCTCCCCTCAATTTGGCTTACATCATCTATACATCGGGGTCTACTGGTCAGCCCAAGGGGGTAGCCATCTCCCATCAATCCGTAGTTAACTTCCTCTGCAGCCATCAGCAATCACCTGGGCTAATAGCGGAAGATGTACTGCTGGCCGTGACCTCCCTGTCTTTTGATATTGCCGTTCTAGAATTGTTGTTGCCTTTAACGGTTGGCGCTCAAGTTCTTGTTGCCCCGGCTGCTGTTATCCAAGATGGCTCGCAATTGGCTTCATTGATGGAACAAGCGACCGTGATGCAGGCCACCCCTGCCACCTGGCGGCTGCTTTTAGCCGCAGGTTGGGCCGGACAACCCCATCTCAAAATTCTTTGTGGCGGTGAAGCATTAACGGTTGATCTGGCGGAGCGGCTACTGACCAAGGGCAGCAGCCTTTGGAATTTGTATGGTCCGACTGAGACGACAATCTGGTCTACTCAACGACAAATTCAAACAGGGGAAGTTGATATTGGGGGTGCGATCGCAAATACAGAACTCTACCTCCTCGATCCCTTTTTCCAACCTGTACCCTTAGGGGCTCCCGGTGAACTATATATTGGCGGCGAGGGACTGGCGCGAGGCTACTTCAATCGACCAGGATTAACGGCTGAACGGTTTATCCCTAACCCTTTCAGTCATCAAGCAGGGGCCAGACTGTATCGCACGGGTGACCTGGCCCGCTATCAACCCGACGGTTCCTTACAACATTTAGGGCGATTGGATACTCAGGTCAAGGTCAGAGGCTTCCGGATCGAGTTAGGTGAAGTGGAGGCCCTCTTGAATCGACAGCCTACCATTGAGCAGGCCGTGGTGGGTATCCCTCAAGATGGACAATTGATCGCTTACTGCCAACCCCAAGCAGGTCAAAAATTATCTGTCGAAAAGCTCAGAACGGCATTGCAGCAGCAGTTGCCTGCTCACATGATACCGAGTCGTTTTGTGGCGATTGCATCGATGCCTTTGACGCCCAATGGCAAAATCGATCGACGATCATTACCTCAACCTGATCAAGCCGCCCCGTTACGCACAACCCCCTTTCTCCCTCCCCAAACAGATTTAGAAAAACAGGTAGCGGACCGATGGGCCACGCTACTTAAAGTGGAGCGAGTCGGTCTGCAGGATAACTTTTTTGAGCTAGGAGGGCATTCGATTTTGATTGTTCAGCTCTTGACCCAAATGCAAGAAGCCTTTGGGATTATGATTCCCCTACGAAGTTTGTTTGCTCGCCCCACTCTGGAAGCCCAAGTAGAGCTGGTTCGTGCTGCCCAAGCTGGTACCGATTTGGCTGCTCTGGATGCTAAACCTGATTTGCACCAAGAAGCCGTCCTCGATTCTGCCTTATTTCCACCCACTAATTGGCATGAAGAACCCCTTCAGACCCTTTTACTGACGGGCGCGACGGGTTTTCTCGGGGGCTATTTATTAGCGGAGCTACTGGATAAAACCTCCGCCCAAATTTATTGTTTGGTCCGAGCTGAGAACGAGGCCCAAGGCGCAGCAAAACTGAAAGCGAATCTAGAGTCTTACGGCCTCTGGGACCGAGAATCAGGGAAGCGTATTATTCCTGTTTTGGGTGACCTTGCTAAACCACGACTCGGCTTAAGTTCTGAACAGTTCCAAAGCCTGTCGACCCAAGTTCAGGTGATTTATCACAATGGTGCTTGGGTCAATTTCTTGGCTGACTACCAGACCCTAAAGGCAGCTAACGTATTGGGGACTCAAGAAGTACTGCGATTAGCCTGTACAATCCGCACCAAGCCAGTTCATTTGGTGTCCACCTTTAGTGTGTTTTCTGTGGGCGATCGCAAACACAAATCCATCCTTCTCGAAACGGACGTTCCACGCCACGGCGACCAACTTCAAAGTGGCTATGCTCAGAGTAAATGGGTCGCAGAACAACTCGCCTGCCAAGCCAGAGAACGAGGGTTACCCGTTGCTATCTATCGACCCGGCCGCGTCACGGGTCATAGCCAGACAGGGCAAGGTAATACCGGAGATTTCATCACCAGCTTTGTTAAGGGTTGCATTCAATTGGGCAGTATTTTTACCTCACCGACCGATCCGCTGATGGATTTCACTCCCGTTGACTATGTTAGCCAAGCACTGGTTCATATTTCGCTTCAGCCCGACGCTCTGGGGCAAATCTTTCATCTCGTCAATCCGGCCCCCATGTCCGTAGCCCATCTTCAACAATGGCTAATTTCAGACTCAGGGTATGACTTGCAGACCTTAACCTATGAGATTTGGCATCAACAACTGCACCAAGCGACTAAAGAGACAAAAACGAACGCCCTTTATCCTTTTATGGCGCGCTTCCCCAGCACCATACAAGCACACAATGCTCCTGAACTAGCCAGTCAGTTTTGCAGTAGCCACACCCTTGCAGCCTTAACAAACTCTGCTATCCATTGCCCACCCGTGGATGCCACTTTGTTGAACACTTACTTCCAATTTTTTATTGACAGCGGCTTCCTTCCAGCCCCCCACTCCAGCTCTACAATCCCTGACTGATCGTTATTGATACACACTGAGGAGAATCACATGTATTCTGATGAAGCCAACGATACCCAACGCTATAAGGTGGTCATCAACCACGAGGAACAATATTCAATTTGGCCTGAAGAACGAGACAATGCCCTGGGTTGGACAGATGAGGGGTTTAGCGGTGATAAGCAAGCATGCCTAGACCATATCGAAGAAGTTTGGACCGATATGCGCCCCTTAAGTCTTCGCCAAAAAATGGCTGAACAGCAATCGTCCGCATCGTCATGACCAGTGGCATCCCAACTTCACAGGAGGTGAGTTCCATTTATCCTTGGCTATCTGAACAACCGCATCCACAAACCATCCACCTCTTTTGCTTTCCCTTTGCTGGGGGAAGTGCAAGGATGTATCGCTCTTGGCCGACTCATCTTCCCCCCACTATTCAAGTTTGTCCCCTAGAACTTCCCGGGAGGGGGCAGCGCTTTACTCACCCCCCCTTTCGGCACTTGCCCAATTTGATTGCCACCCTGGGTCCCCTCTTATTACCCCACCTCGATCAACCGTTTGCCTTTTTTGGCCATAGTCTGGGAGCCCTGATTAGCTTCGAATTGGCTCGCTGGTTACGGCGACAACAAGCCCCGTTTCCCCAATATCTATTTGTATCAGGACGGTCTGCCCCGCAAATCCCACACCCTGTTCCAGCTCTACATCCACTCTCCGACCCCGACTTTATTACTGGACTCCAAACCTATAACGGCACTCCCGAAAGTATCATCAACCATCCAGAGTTAATGGAAGTTTTACTGCCCACCTTGCGAGCAGACTTCGAACTCTTTGAAACTTATCAATATTGTCATGAGGCTCCACTCCCCTGCCCGATTTATGCCTTTGCTGGGCAAACTGATCCTCTAACGTCGTCTCCAGCCGTTAACGCATGGCAATCTCAAACCAGTAAGTTTTTCGAAGATTACTGGTTCCCAGGGGCTCACTTTTTTCTTCAGGATTATGAACAGCAGATCATTCACACCTGCGCTCAGGCTCTGAGTGAGGATAGGCCATAGTGTGATAGTTTCAAAGGCTATTACTATTCCAGGGGGCAATGGTTCTGACTATTGCTTTTGCAGGATGGGGAGGTGAGTCTTGGCAAGATCCACCTCCCCCGGCAGCCCAAGAGATTCCGGCATCAGCAGAGGTCGTTGCTTGGAGAAACATTATCCCTTAGGGGGATGTTATCAAACTGTCCGTTCCCAATGCTGAAGATAGTCGTGTGAACCGCTTGCTTGTCCAAAAATGGGGATCGAGTTCGACTAAACCAGGTGATTGCAACGCTTCAGGGTGCCAACCGCAGAAAGAACTATTGCTCTTCTCTGGATAAGGACTTAGGTGGTGGAGTGATGTTGCGATCGCACAAAAACTGATCCAACTCGCGCAAAAAGCTCAAGTCCGCCTCTGACAAACGAGTGAAGATTGGCTTGCTGGCAAAGAGTCCTCGCTTGAGGGGTTCTGACCGCAGGAAGTCAAAGGCCTGACTAAATTGTCGAGGGGTTGCCGTAACGGGGGCATCGAAGTGGCAGGGAATCACCCGGCGGAAGTTCCATTGGGTGACCTGATCAACCCAAGTCAACACCCGTTCTGGCTCTCGATTGAAAATCAGTGTTTGCAGAATAGGGGCCACAATCAAGTTGCCGCCTTGGCGAAGCGCCTCAAAGGAGCGTTTCCAGTCTGAATTCCAGTGGGCAGGGAATAATCCAAAGTAAGCTCTCTTAGAACGATCAGGAGCTTGGTAAGCTTCTTTAAAGGTTTGTTGGGTGCTGAGGACCGTTAAGACACTGGGACGAAAATACAAGGCAAATAAGGCCGTCCGCTGCCAACCTTTGCGGCGCACAGTAGGGGTATCCTCCACCACATCACCGGCCTTGTCCTTGGCATGAAACAGCATGTGATAGGGATCGAGCTGCACAATTTTAGGTGGATTAATGGGAATAGAAACGATGGAATCGGTCAGAAGCAGAGTGCGCGATCGCTTATGAAAAAACGCCACCTCTTCAAAGGGACCGAGTCCCAAATTAATCGGTCCCAAAATCGCATAGTCAAACTCATCTGCAAAGGGAGCATCAGCACTATCCTTGGGCAGAACTTGAGTCTGACGGCGGGATAGCCCCAACCAGCTCAAGGGGATATTCAGGGGAAACGTCCACTGGCTAGGCGAAACAAACACTTGTGCCTGGGGAAAGCGTTTCGCAAAAGGCCCCGTAAACACCTTATGCTCAATGCCGGAAGCCGTCGGCAAAATGATGTATTTGATATCGCCATGCTGGTGAATCAATTCTTGGACTAACCGAATGCATTCTCGGGTGGGCGCTACAGGAGCATAGACCAACAAGCCCCCCGTTGCCAGCTTAATCACCGTCATCCTCACCGGAATGATGACATGGAGGATGCCTTGCAATTGGTCAAAGATCCATATTCTGCCCTTGACAATCTCTTGGCAGAGGGTCTGTCGCTGGCCGTAGGGGTACAAGGGCACGGCTGGCCAGTACCGCCATGACCATTCTCTGGATCGTTTAGGCTGTTGTTGGGAAGATTCCTTAACGCTATATTCTGTCTTTACCACTGACTCGCATCCGTCCTAACATGATGGCGACAAAGGATGACTCCTGTCTCAACTTAAAAGTTTAGACAAATCCTCGGCAAAAATGTTTATCCGTTGTGATTCAGGACACTTCAACACAAAAAGATCGACATTGCGTGTCCCTAGGGGGTGAACGGCTTCACCAGGAAATTTTGCTCTTGCATGGGCCATGAGGACCCCGAATCCAGGCTGGTCCAAGAATTAGAAACCCACAGTAGGGCAATCATCAACACAACAATCATCGCGGCGTGGCTAAAGACGATGAGGGTTCTGTGCTGACTATCCATAATCGAGCCTCATAGGGAGGTGTTCTGCATGGCACGTTAAAGCCATAGAACTAATGTGACATATAGAGCCGTCTCATTGACTGTTCTGTTATATAAATCAAACAAAAAAGGCCCTAAAAGTAGATTCTAGAGCCATTAGCAGGTGATATCTGCATTAGAGGATTTATAGAAGTAAGAACTCCTATACTTATATATCTGAGTCGCCTCTGGTTTTTACGCAGATTTCTGAAAAAAGTTGCAAGTTTTTTCTGGAATCTCTGAAGAAGCGCTCTTGTCGAGGTTCCAGATCGGCAAAATGCTGTTCCCCTCAGCCAGATGATCGCCAACGAGGTCTCGGCAGACTTTGGCATTTCTAGTGGGTATTCCAAGGTAGGATCTAAAAAGCTTCTGTACTCATGAACGGACAACAATGCCCAAATCTGCAAACGCTTCCCCCGAAACACCTGCTGCCGAAGAACAGGAATACACCAATGTGATGCGGGTATTTGGAGGTATTGGGTGGGCCAGCGTTCTGTCTTTTATCATTGCCGTTGTCCTCGTTTTGGTGCCTCAAGTCCCTAGACCTTGGTTGTGGTATGTGATTCCTCTATGGGTCGCGTTATCGGGGTTAGGGGTCTTTTTACAATGGTCCGTGGCCAGAGGGCCATGCCCCAAATGTGGCTTTGTTCAATCCGTTCCACCGACCCTGAAACGCTGTCCCAATTGTCGCAGCTACATTAAGGCGATTGATCGGGAAATTGTCAAAGTAGGCTAAAACAGCTCCCACTCTGGGGAGGAAAGCATTTTGAGCTGTTGGATTCGATGATTGAAATAGCTCTTGTCTAATCGACAATTGTCATGGATCTTGGCGGACTTGAGGCTAATGGACCACTGCCAAATATGAGCGGTTTGAGAAAAGGGCTGCATGGAGTCTTCTTCCTTGGAGGTGACGGGTTGAATGGCCTTATAGCCCTCTAAGAAAGCGTCGCGAACCGTTTTTTGCATCCCCGTTCGAGCGGAAACCTGCAAAAACTTGGCGAGTTCAAACGCCCGCCAACCATAGCCACATTGGTCAAAGTCAAATAAGGTGACGTGGTTGTCGTCTGTGAAGTGAACATTGCCACTATGGGGATCTCCCCAACAAACACTCCAAAAGGGCGGGTCTTTGGGCATCCCTTGCAGCTTATGCTTGACTTCAGAAATGACTTCCACGAGATATTTATGGTCCTGAGGTCGATTCTGGAGGAAGGGCGTAATCACTTCCAGGGAGTCATCCAGCAAATAATCTAACGTTAACGGTTGACGATAGGCTTGGCTATGAAAATCGGTGGCCACTTGATGGAGGCGACCAATCGTTTCTCCCAGTTTTTGACCTTGCAGTTGACTTAAATCGCCTAGCGGAACTTGACCCGGGGCAAAATCAAAGAGTGCCGCGTAGCGCTTGCCTTCGGGGGCCTGAATTTCAATGGAAAGTTGCCCTTCTCTGGTTCGTAACGGTCGGGCAACGGGAATATGTCGCTGCTGCAAGAACACCAATAGCTCTAGCTCAAAATCGATCTCTGATTTGGTTCGCCAGTGAGCATGGGACACACGCAAAACGTACATCTTTGTGGCTGTTTCGACCAAGTACACATCACTCAGTCCTCGATGCCAAAGCTTGCAATTCGCGACATCCTTAATGGCAAAGTGAGGCAAAATCCTTGAAACTAATGCATCACAAGCCAGTGTTGAGTAAGTAACTGGGAAAAAAGGTGTGGTCATAGTGAGTTCCTGGCTGTCCCCCATAATCAACAAAGCGATTAAGTCGGTCCGTTACGAGGTCTCAATCAATCTGCTAAAGCTGCCCAGAGACAAATGTCAAGTCAATCCTTGAGTACGAAGTCAGTATTGTTTCATCCTTTGCTAGAACAGCAGAAAAAAAAGTGTTGATCGTTACAAGTTATAAAAATTCAAAATAATCAATGCAATACCTTTATACAGAGGGAATTGCGAGGGGAGAAATGTTGAATTCCTTGCTTCTCAGCAGACTCAACCGACTTGGGAGTGTTTGATGATGCATTATTTTGGGAAGACTCACAATCAGAAGAACCGATTATATTGTGTAGATTTCATGACTATGGCTTGGTTGAAGAATAGATATGTTGCTTGTCTGGCTGCGAGTCTACTTATAAGCTGTTCAGGCTCTGAACCTCAATCCCAGTCTCCGAGTCCCAATCTAAATTCTCCCACACCTCAGAGTTCTAATCGTCCTCAGTCTAACGCTTCGCCCCAGCCTTCCCCTACTGCTAAATCTACGGCTAAACCCACAGCCACTAAACCCGCAGCCAGCCCTCAGCCCAACCCGGTAACCACAAAGCCTGCTGCCCCACCGCCTGTCGAACTGTCTAAGTCGGAGAAACAGTTGGTGAGCAAGGTTCAGAAAGAGGTGGAGAAGAAAGGGGCCATTGCCAAGCAAGATGTGGGTAAAACATATTTAGCGAATGCCCTTAGATCGCAGCAAGCGACCCAATTAGTGAATGGTCAATTTACGTCGAGCCTTGAAGCGCTACAAATTGACCTGCCAGATACGACCAGTGAGTATCAGCTGAAAGTTCTGGAAGCGAATGCAGAAAAAGCAGTTGTCGTTGCGATCGCAAAACAAAGCGGCATCTTTAGCTATACGGGTGCCGTCTATGCCCAAGAAGCGAGCATTCCCATCTCCACCATTTGCAAATCGAATGAGCCGACTCAAACCCCACCCAGTGCACCCAAGCTCAAAGGCACCACCATCGTCTGTGCTCAAGGTTCAACGGCCGTTGAATAGGGATGTTTTCTATCGATGGTCTTGCCAGGGAGAATCCAGGAAGATTCTCTGTTGATAGAGACAAGAACTAGATAGCAGACCGCCCTTTCCGATGAAGAGTCCGCCAAACGGGGATCGATCTATGGCAAGCTAGGGGGTGGAGCAGCGATGCTCCTGGAGTTTCCTTATCGTGGCCTTAACCCCTTCACCATGCAGACTTTACCTACCCCTGTCAAAGATGCTGACGAGCAGTCCACCCCTGTTTCGACCTCGATTGTTCGACGCAAGACTCGCCCGGTTCCCGTTGGGGATGTGACGATTGGTGGAGGCCACCCTGTGGTGGTTCAGTCCATGATCAATGAAGATACCCTCGATATCGAGGGCTCCGTTGCAGCCATTCGCCGTCTGCATGAGTTGGGGTGCGAAATTGTGCGCGTCACCGTGCCCAGCATGGCCCATGCCAAGGCCCTAGCCAAAATCAAAGCGCAATTAGCAGCAACGTATCAATCGGTCCCACTGGTGGCGGATGTTCACCATAACGGCATGAAAATTGCCCTAGAAGTCGCCAAGCATGTCGATAAGGTGCGGATTAATCCTGGCCTGTACGTTTTTGAAAAGGCGAAGGATGATCGAACCGAGTTTTCGCAATCTGAGTTTGACAATATTGGCGATAAAATTCGTGAAACCCTGGAGCCTTTAGTGGTTTCCTTGCGAGACCAGAACAAGGCCATGCGGATTGGGGTGAATCATGGCTCTTTGGCAGAGCGGATGTTATTTACCTACGGAGATACGCCCGAAGGCATGGTGGAGTCGGCGTTGGAGTTTATTCGCATCTGCCAATCTCTAGATTTCAATAATCTGGTGATTTCCATGAAAGCCTCTCGGGTGCCTGTCATGCTGGCTGCCTATCGATTAATGGCTCAACGAATGGATGAATCGGGGATGGACTATCCCCTGCATTTGGGCGTAACGGAGGCCGGAGATGGTGAATATGGCCGGATTAAGTCAACGGCTGGCATCGCCACCCTGCTAGCAGACGGCATTGGCGATACCCTTAGGGTGTCCCTCACCGAATCTCCAGAGAAGGAAATTCCTGTTTGTTATAGCATTCTCCAAGCCTTGGGACTCCGCAAAACTATGGTGGAATATGTGGCTTGTCCCTCCTGTGGCCGCACCCTCTTTAATCTGGAAGATGTCTTGCATCAGGTGCGGTCTGCGACCAATCATCTGACGGGATTAGATATTGCCGTGATGGGCTGTATCGTCAATGGTCCCGGTGAAATGGCTGATGCAGACTATGGCTATGTCGGCAAACAACCGGGCTATATTTCCCTTTATCGAGGTCGAGAAGAGGTGAAGAAAGTGCCAGAGACCGAAGGCGTCGCCGAATTGATCAATCTGATTAAGGCTGACGGCCGTTGGGTTGATCCCGAATAGGCTTTTGGGGTTTACCCTCCACTGGCGTTGAGGTTAGGCTTGTGGGTGATCCAGTCGCTTGACCAACGAAAGGTGCACCTGTATCAAATTTAAACAAGTCTCCTGTGCCGCCATCGAGTACTAAGGTGAGACGGTACTTGCGATCGCCCAGCGAAACGAAACGAGATATCAGACCTGGGGCCACTTCCTCAGTCCATCCGGCTTGGATCGCTTCGACGTTGCCTGTCTCTCGACTAAGACGCTGTAAGCCCGTAATCCCACTATCACCAAAGTCAAACTCGACGGTGAGTTTTTGACGAGTCTGCTCAATGGAGTGCCGCTTACCTGCCAACCCATTGGTGAGCATAAAATAGTGTTGATTCTTTGCAGGACCATCAAAGCTTTCTAAGAGCGGCTTAAAATAGCCCACTAACACATCTCCTCTGCGTCCACCATAAATCGTGCCTAAATTCTGAGCCTCCAGTCGAGTCATATAGGGATCGGCTTGCGGATTCCACAGCGGAATCTTGGGCGTAATCAAATCGGATAAAGCTGGAGGCCCGGGCACGATCCGAATATCCGTGCTGAGTAAGCGCACTAACGTCGGTCCTAAATTAAGGCTTTGTCGATTAATCTCTGCTATTTGGCGAAAGGCGGGTGTGGGGCCTTTACCAAGGGGGCGGCTGAAAAATGGGGACTCCCATGTGCCAAAACTGCGATTGCCATTATAGGTATAGGCACTAATAAATTTATATCCAAGGGTTAAGGCAGAAAATTGCTGTTGCCGCAACTCAGATTCAGAGGGAAATCGGGACCATGTTCCAATCGCAGAGCTGCCTCTAAACGCTTGGACCCACAAGCCATAAGGAATGGGTTTACGCCCCGAACCATCATGCCCTGCTAGCGCAAATTTCCGATACCTGACCATGGCGTACAGTAACTGGGCGGGGCGTCCACCTTGGTTGCCTAAATCATTCCAAACACCATAGGGATAGGTATCCTGCATCAGCATATCGGGCTGGACTCGGCGGAGGTACCGCCGCAAGCTGGCATCTTCGTAACTACCAGAGCCGCCGAACCGCTCATCACCATGTTGATTGGTATACAGAAGGGTATTGGGCAGTAAGGGGCGATGATGCTTGATCCATGTTTCTAAGGCTTTCAATTCTGTCGGATCGCCAATATCTTGCTCATCTTTATATTGCCAACCCACTAGCGTTTGGCCCTGACCTGAGGCAAAGAAACTGTCGCTAAAGCTCTGGGTGGGATCTTGTTTGTTTGATCGCCAAGTAACCCAACGCACGTTCTCTCGGTCGGCTTCTAATCGGGGCGTCCATCCCCCCACATCGATAGCTGTAAAATTGCTGGCCTGCCAATCAGTCCAAAATTCATCATCATTGGGACGACTTTCAGCATTGATACCGTACACTCGCGCCGAAAGTTGAAGCCCTCGCTGAATCAGAATTCGATGTCCACGATCTAAGCGGTTCAGTTCTAGTGATGAAGCGTGAGCAGGTAGACCTGAGAGGCCGAACAGTAATGACGCTGTCCCGAAGGTCGTCGTTGCCAAGCTCATTCTTGGACTCATCATGACATTAGATCTCTAGGCGACAAAGAAGGGGATTTGGGGGATTTATTAGACAGTAAATGGACCTGAGCATCCTCGCATATATTGAGACAAATGTGCTGAATAAAGAGCAGATTTGCGATGAATCTCTGCGTAGAAACCAGAGCTTATAGCAATCGTTGAGTTCAGCAGATAGCGCTATGCTCTGTATTACACCAGCAAAACGGGAATGGTACTCGTTGCTAACACCGCTTGAGAAACCGATCCCACATCGGCTGGCTGCCAGCGATGTCCCCGTTTACCCATAATGATTTCGCTCGCTTGATGGTGCTGGGCTGCAGTCAAGATTGCCTCCGCTGTGCTCCCGTTGACAACCCTAAACTGATGGGGAACATCTAGTAACAACCGACGGGTATGAGATTGCAGTGTCTCGATCAATGCGGGTTGTTCCTGTGAAGCGTGAAGAACGATCACATCAGACTGACTGCGGCGAGCTAGTTCAGCCGCCTTTTCTAGGACTGGAATGGCGAAGTCAGACGTATCAACGGCTGCTAGTAAGACCGTCTTGGGATTAACGATCACTTTAGTGGGGTCTACAGGAGATTGAGTCAGCAGTTTAGGGGCAAAGGTGGGAATAGCCCAGGCCCCTAAGGGGGCCGTCACCAAGATCGACAGGGCAGCCACCGCTAATATGATGTCGCCGCCCTCAATATTCAAACTTAAGGGAACAGCCCCAATCGCGGCTTGGACCGTCGCTTTGGCTGAATTGCCAGGTAAGAGGAAGAGCCGTTCCTTCCAATGCCAATTACTCCGATACGTCGATAAGGCCCAACCCATCATTCGCCCTCCCACCAAGCCAATTCCTAGCAATAGCAAGCCCGGCAAGACTGCTTTGCCCAGAATATTGAGTTGGATACTAGCACCCATCAACACAAACAGGACAATTTCTGCCACGACCCAGAGGGTATTAAAGCCAATGCGTAGCCGCCGGGCTAAGGGGGGATCAAATTTGATTAAGAAGAATCCAAAGGCCATAACGGCTAAATACCCAGAAAAATAGGGGATGGATGCAGCAACAATGGCGAGCAGTAGGGCAAGACAGGCGGCAACCATCACTTCATGCACTAGAGTTTGCATCCAAGTGGTTATTGCAAGGAGCGTCAATAACCGGGCGGCGAGATAGCCACCTAATCCCCCTAGCCCAATTTGTAGAATCACTTGTAGGAACAGCAGATGGATGGCCCAAGAATGGCCTGAGTCTTGAGTGATGAAATTGAGCAGTAAGCCAAACACGGACAGTATCAAGACATCCGATAAGGCACTACCTGTGAGAATGGCATCGGCAATCCCTTTGTCTACGCCCCACCCTAAACGCTTGAGACGCAGCATACCTGGAACGATGACCGCAGGAGATTCTGCACTGAGGATGCAACCTAACAGTAAGCCTGTGATCCAATCAAATTGAAACAGGAATTTGGCTGATAGTGCAATTGCGATCGCTTCACAGAGGGCGGGCAAAAAGCCCAAGCGTAAGGCCACGCTCCCCTGCTGTTTAAGTTTGTCCCGATCGAGTCCTAAGCCTGCACGCATCAGGATAACAACGACGGCTAGAGTGCGTAACTCAGCGGCATTGGCTAGGACAGCTGGGCTAATGCGATTCAATCCTTCAGGCCCCAGTAAGATACCTGCCAAGATCATGCCAATCAGACCAGGGGCGGCCATCCGTTGTGCGACCTGGCTAGCCCCAAACCCGAGTAGCAAAATCCAAAGGGTACTTTCCAGCATATTCAGCCCTAAACTCAGTCTGTCTGAGAATAGTATGCCGGAAACCCAAGCTGAACTCTTTTGTGAATGACCACCAAACTGTAGGCTGCGCAATCTTGGTGCCCATCAGTATCTCGGCGCGGCGTAATACTTCGGGTTCTATACGCTTAACTGTGACATTCATCAAATCTTTTGCGATCGCATTGTGCCTCCAAATGAGGCAGATCTGAAAGCGGAACAGAAACGGATAGACCGATTCAATTGTGTAAATGGCTATGACCCATCCTGTTCGATAGAAGAGTTAACTAAAAGGCAACATGAAGGCCGTTAAACTCCCCCCGATATGCAAAAATGCAGCGGTATACTGGGATTAGAGCGCCTGCCGTGGATAGCGGTCCCGCAGGCTGTAACTAAGGAGCTAGTCACATGTCTAATGTACAGAATTTTTTGGGCGAAACAGGAGGACAGCACTAATGTCTATCCTGCAATTCATCAAAGAGTACGGAGCTGGGGTGGGCGGAACAGTAGTTGCCCTTGGTTCACTATTGGGTCTGGTCTGGTTTCTGTTTCGCTCTGCTGTGGCCGCTGCGACCAAGCATCAGTTTGTCACCATCAACCAAAAATTAGATGCCATCACAAGTGAGCTGCAAGACATTGCGGGGTCGGTTAGTACTATCTCAAGCCAACACCCGGCACAATGAGAAGGAAATCGACTTGCTGCTCGAAGACTTAAAGGGACGTCAGCAAGTCACATGAGCCAACGCACCAAACCTCCCGGCTGATCGGGTTGGCAGGCTAAAATCCTATCCCTTGATTGGCGATGCGGATCCAAGAAAAATTGTGATCTTATCCTTCCCTAATCAGAAGAGGCGATAGATTGTTGAATAGGTGTCCTCTCTTGACTTTAGCGAGGGGTAGAGAAAAAAATAAGAATCTTGGCTTCTTTCGTTTGAACGAAAGGGTGAAAGCTAAGATCTCGATGGCGCTGATTTGGCTCAAGACTACTAACTGAAGACACAACTATGGGTAAACCGACTGGTTTCATTGAATTTGTCCGCGAAATTCCAACGGATCGTCCGCCATTAGAGCGGATTAAGAATTGGGATGAATTCCATCAGCATTTACCCGAAGATCGGCTCCGCAACCAAGGGGCTCGGTGCATGGATTGTGGGACGCCGTTTTGCCATACGGGCACCGTGATCAGCAATATGGCCAGTGGGTGCCCCATCAATAACTTGATTCCAGAATGGAATGATTTGGTCTATCGAGGATTATGGAGAGAAGCCCTCGATCGGCTGCATAAAACCAATAATTTCCCTGAATTTACGGGGCGAGTCTGCCCCGCGCCCTGTGAAGGCTCCTGTGTACTGGGAATTACGAATCCGCCCGTAACCATCAAAAACATTGAGCAAACCATTGTTGATCGAGGTTGGGAAGAGGGCTGGATTACTCCCCAACCGCCTGAAAAACGCACGGGCAAAAAGGTTGCTGTTGTCGGTTCTGGCCCCGCTGGACTCTGTGCTGCTGCCCAGCTCAACAAGGCAGGCCATTGGGTGACGGTGCTGGAGCGGGCCGATCGCCCCGGCGGTTTGTTGACCTACGGCATCCCCAATATGAAGTTGGAGAAAGAGCAGGTGGTGATGCGTCGTCTCCAGCTTTTAGAAGAAGAAGGCGTGAAGTTTGTTTGTAATACCGAAGTGGGTAAAGACCTACCCGCTGAATCCTTACTCAAAGATTTTGATGCCGTGGTCCTCTGCACGGGAGCTACCCGTCCCCGCGATTTGCCAATTGAAGGTCGGGAGTTGGAGGGGATTCACTTTGCTATGGACTTTCTAACGGCGAATACCAAGGCGGTGATGGATGCCAGCCTCAACGACCAGGTGATTTCAGCCCAAGGTAAAGATGTTGTCGTTATCGGTGGTGGTGACACGGGAACAGATTGCGTGGGCACCTCCATCCGCCATAACTGTAAGAGTTTGGTACAGCTAGAAATTATGCCCAAGCCGCCCTTAGAACGGGCCGCTAATAATCCTTGGCCGGAATGGCCCAAGGTCTATCGGCTCGACTATGGTCAAGAAGAGGCGGCTGCGGTGTTTGGTGATGATCCTCGGGGGTATTTAACAATGACCACCCGATTCGAAGGGGATGAGCAGGGCCATGTGAAGGCCCTGCATACGGTGCAGGTGGCCTGGGAAAAGGATGACCAAGGCCGATTCACCCCTGTTCATGTGCCGGGTTCAGAAAAAGTGATTCCCGCTCAATTGGTACTGCTGGCGATGGGCTTTTTGGGGCCAGAACAGCCGCTGTTAGATTCCTTGGGTTTAGACCTGGATCCGCGTGGCAATGTCAAAGCTGAATATGAACAATACACGACCAGTATCCCAGGTGTGTTTGCGGCGGGAGATTGCCGTCGGGGCCAAAGTCTGGTGGTCTGGGCCTTTAATGAAGGTCGAGGGGCAGCTCGGGAATGCGATCGCTACCTGATGGGTCAAACGGATTTACCGTAGCTATAATATTTGCTCTAGAGAATGCAAGTCTTCAACTCTTTAAGGAATGGAACGACATGAAACCTTCTCCAAAAACTGTTTATGACAACCTCAACCTGCTTGAGAAAGTCGATAAGGTTAGTAGCGCTCACTATCGGCAGATGGCCCAGGAAGTGCTAGCGGACCCTGAGGTGAGTTTGCAATGGCGGGAAGCGATCGCAGAGCGTCTCAACCAGGCGAATCGCCAGCTAGGTCTACAAACTGCTGGTGATAATGATAGCTACTAAGTTACTGCCCAGGCTTAAAACATAGTGCCAGAAAGAGTCATGCCTTCATTCTCAACACAATGATTTAAGCCTGAGTAGTAACACCAAATGTAAACCTGAGCTGCTTTTTTGCGCAATAACAGATACATTCTGGCAGGCGAGGAGGGCTTGTATCACTGAATTCAGTGACTATGCAGGCGTCAAATTCATCCGATCCTCGCTCAGATCCAAATACTCCACATTATCCCTGCACACCCATTTGAGCAGAATTCCTGGAGGGTGTGGCTTTGCTGCAAACTTCAGCATCGTCTGATGGTATTGGTCCTCCGTTGTGTTGGAATCCTGAATCCGCTCCCAGTTTTCCGTCAAGCTTAGTAAAGTGTCATCCTCAATCTGACTCCGAAAAGCTGTTGCAATCCCCGTCTCTTCATCAATGGCAAAGAAAAAGTAGTCCCTAGTTTTGATCATGAGTTGCAATACCGTTTTCGTGATCGCATTATTGGGGTTGATCAGAACATTGAACGTTTGGAACCCATAGAATTCAAAGGCAAAGTGGATGACTTCATAGGTGCTAGTTCCGAAAAGGGTATGCCAAAAATTGAAACCCAGATCCGTTGCGCCTGGGGGAATCATTGGCTCAGGTCGTAGAGCCACAAACCCACATTGCTGCTCCTCGACTTCTACTATTCCCAAAGCACAGCAGGGTTTCTCCGCTTCAATGAACTCTGCCATGAAGGAACGATTGACGGTCAGGGAGGGTAGAGGTTGGCTCATGGCTGTCCTGTACTCTAATCAGAGGGAACCTTGTTTTGATACATCTCACCTACTGATCTTGGGGTGAGGAACTGACGGGTTGCTATGTGTTTCACGAATAAACAGAAAATTTCTCTCAAAGTTTCAATGATTTCCTGATATTCCAGGATAAGGACGGCTAGGGCAACAGTAACAGCACTAGAACAGGTCAATCGTTGGAAAATTCGCTTGTTCTTGCAGACAGTCCCACAGATACACCGCTAGACCAAGGTCTCCTGTCCAAAGTGGATAGCGTAACTGACCATAGAGTTCCTGAGAGAGGCGATACTGTTTGATTGCATGCATTGCAAAGGCTCTAGCGCGATCAAGCCACATCTGGTTTCCTGTTCGCATAAATAGCTTCAGGAACGCATAGCCATTGCCTCCAGTACCGTGACACAGATTTGACCCCTTCTTCAACGGACCTGCTTGCCAAGTCAGTTCTCCACCTTGCTCCAAAATGAGATCGAACTCCTCATTGATGCCCTTCGGTAACATTGCCAAAGATGTCACCATTCCAGGTGCACCATGACAATACTGCACCAATTGTGGAGTCTGACTTGGATTGGCAACATCATAAACGGCTGACCAGTTTGCACCACCATCCTCGGTGATTGCCGTCTGAACTACCGTTATCATGGCTTTGGCTGAGATGTCTTGAAATTCCTGATCTGTCAGTAAAGACTGCCCAATCAGCAATGGCGTTAAGTTACTGGCAAAGCCATGTACAGGTCCCAGCCATTGCTGCTGACTACCGTACAAGTCAATCATCCACAAATACCCAACTTCACCAACAAGTTGCCACTCATTTAGCAGTAGATCTGCCTGCAATTTAAAGACCTCTTGCCATATTGATTCATGTGTCCACTGATACATAAAGTAAGCAGCTAGCATCGAGCCTGCAATGCCCCACATTAGCTCTCGAATGGGCTGAGAGTCGTTCTTGTGAATCGAACGTAAGATTTGAGTGGCTTTGGTTTCAGAGGGAGAGAGTTTGTATTGCAACAGCAGTAGCGGTAGTTCTCCAAACAAATAAGATGACTGCTCTGGATAAGGACTGACTTGCGAATAGCGCTGGTGGTTTTGTTCTAGCGTTGCATCGAGATGGGTAGTAACATCAAAGGTCGAGTCAACCGCCCCAACAGTTTGTAGATAATTAATTGCCCACAGTACTCCCGCTTTACCAAAATACAAGTCGCTGCCAAATGCTTGATCGTCCATCGGATGCCTAGACAATAACGGTGTAGTTTCCAGTTGAGTGATGGTCTTGTGGGTGATCGCTGCTATTGCTTGTTGAGCTGTATTGCGGTCCCACTCTAGTTGCACGAGTGGACAGTGTCGGGTTGGATCAAAAAGTGTCATCTTTTAATCGTCCTTGGCTCTTTGCTCCTTGGCCTCCAAGGTCCCTAGTCCATAGATCTGTAAATAGTTCATCAGTTATCCGTACGGAGTGAATCCCTTAACTTGCCACTGGAAAGGTTTGGCCATTGTGTGATTGCAATATTCAATAAATTCGAGGATGCGCTGTTGCAAATCATCCGTGGAAGTGAAATTTCCTCGACGAAT
>NZ_JANQOY010000167.1 GCF_028285565.1 Acaryochloris sp. IP29b_bin.148 | reverse complement strand
GGCTCCCGCAGGCTGCATGGCAGCAAGGGCCTGAGGCAGAACCAGATTACGGCGGTGATTACCAATTCTGATATTCAATTCATCCGCCGTTTTACTCAGTTCTACTTGATTTTTGGGAATTCCAGGTAGATAGACTTCTAAACTATATTGTCCTTGCTCTTGAATCACTCGTAAGGTGGTTTCCTTGTGATAAACCTGAGTCGGATCTTCTTGGTCATACAAGGTTTCTTTTAAGCGCTCCAACGCCGCCAATCCGCACATTTCTTCCTGAAAGAGGGGGACTTCCTTGACGGGTAAGGGCTGAAAATTATCGTGAATTTCTTGGCGATATTGATTCTGGTTCTGTTTCCAATGCATAAAGAAGGGGTCGGAAACATGGTCAGGAATAATCCGGTTGGCCACCACCATATCCGTTGAGACGTTATACAGACTCAAATAGGCATGGGCTCTCAAGGATTCCTTAATCACCATCTTCTCGGGGTTGGTCACCAAACGAACGGAGGTTTGAGTGTTGTCGGTTAATACCTTTTCTAGGGCTTCAATCTGCTCATAGAACTCATAGGGGGCATCCATCACTTCTTCATCAGGAAGTGAAAAACCGACAATAGGCTTAAAGAATGGCTCTACAAGGGGTCTGAGAGTCACTGACATGCGCTGAAAGGGTTTATAAAAGCGACGCATATACCAGCCACCCACTTCTGGCAAACTGAGGAGACGAAGGGCCGTTCCAGTCGGCGCAGAGTCAATCACGAGCACATCATAGGTACCTTCATCGTAATGACGCTTCATCCGTACCAAACTAAAAATTTCATCCATGCCAGGAAGAATGGCGAGCTCTTCCGCCTGTACCCCTTCTAAGCCTCTGGCTTGCAGGACTTGGGTAATATAGCGCTTTACAGCCCCCCAATTACCCTCTAATTCCAGCAGGGCATCCAGTTCAGCGCCCCACAAATTGGGTTTAACCTCCAAGGCTTCATGGCCCAGTTCCATATCAAAGCTATCGGCTAGGGAATGGGCAGGATCAGTACTGAGAACAAGGGTCTTGTAGCCCAGTTCGGCACAGCGGAGTCCAGTAGCAGCAGCAACGGAGGTCTTGCCAACTCCACCTTTGCCAGTCATTAAGATTACGCGCATGGGTTACTTACCATTGCCTTGGGCATCAACACACTAAAAAAATAAGGCTAATCAGCTTAACCTCTCTTTACATTACTCTAATCTATTTAATTCAATAGGTGGGGCTAACTGAGGAGCATGCGACACATCATGCTCATAGAGTCAGGGGTTCAGAACCGATTGACATCATCAGATTTTTGTTCCTCTTCACCGACTGTAAGGCAGAAAGTCTCTGAGGATTCACTCCCACTACAGTTGTTTTTTAGGGAGAGGTGAAGGGATAGCTGGAATTTCGTACCATAGAAGATGTACTAAGTTCCCTAAAGTAACAATGTTTTTAACCTGGATGGATTCCAACAGCTGGCTAATCGAGATGGCCGGACAGCGAATCCTGTTAGACCCTTGGTTGGTTGGACCACTGGTATTTGGAAATCAACCTTGGTTTTTCAAAGGCGAGCGGGCCATGACGATTGATATTCCTGAATCGATTGATCTGATTTTGCTCTCTCAGGGACTGCCCGATCACGCCCATGTTCCCACCTTGAAGCGGTTAGATCACTCGATTCCGGTTGTGGCTTCTGAGAATGCCACTAAAGTTGTGGAAGAGCTGGGCTATACCGATGTCACGACTCTGGCCCATGGCGAAACCTTTACTTGGGTAGACCGACTCCAGGTTCAGGCGTTACCGGGTTCACCGATTGGCCCTTTCCTGGTTGAGAATGCCTTAATCCTGACTGACCAGGTGTCTCAGAGTCGCCTCTACTACGAACCCCACGGTTTCCATACTGCAGCTATCGATCAGCTGGAAGCGGCGGATGTGATTATCGCCCCCATCCAAGACTTAGTACTACCGTTGTTGGGACCTTTTATTCAGGGGGGAGACTTTGCTTTAGAAGTAGTGAAGAAACTCCAACCCCAATTTATTCTGCCCACTGCCTCGGGGGGTGACGTTGAATACAGCGGCATACTGGACAAATTGTTGAGTATGGAAGGAACGATTGATGGATTTCGTCAGCGCTTGCAAGAAAATGGCTGTGACACCCAAGTGCTGGCTCCATCTCCTGGAGACCGCATCGAAGTCCCGCTTTCTTCTTCAGTGCCGAGCTAACCATGCGAAAACAGCTTGACGACAGAGACCTCGTGGTTGACAATCACCTGGAAGGTTGGCTGAGATTATTTTTCCCTCGCTGTAAGTGTTCCTCTGTGCAGGAGAGTAGGCATGGATAAACCCAATTACTTTCATTGGTGGCATAAGTTATCTGTTCCGTCTCGCCTACTGATGATCGGCTTAGCCGCACCAATTTTGGCCCTCAATTTTTGGACCTTAGCTTCGATTTCCAATTACTTTGGAGTGCTGATCGGGATTATTATCGTAGCGTCGCTGCTGGCGTTTCTCCTCAATTACCCGGTGAGCTGGTGTGTTCAACGGGGATTAAGGCGAGAACCCGCATCGATTATTGTGGCTTTACTAGCCATTTCTATCCTCTTTGGTATCGGTATTGTTCTGATTCCGATCGCATTTAATCAGGCCCAACAATTAGCCAATCGCCTACCGGACTGGTTGGAATCAGGTCGTCAACAGCTAATCTTACTCAGTCAACAGGTGGAGGAACGAGGGGTCTCCCTCAATCTGGATGTGCTGGCGGTTCAAGCCTTTGATCGACTTCAGGGGCAACTTCAAGCTTTGACGAAAAGTCTGCTGAATATCGCCTTGGGAACGGTCAGTAGCGTTTTAGATATTCTAATTGACGTTCTTGTAACCATAATTCTGACCTTTTATTTACTGCAACATGGTGATCAACTCTGGGATAGCCTGATTGACTGGCTGCCGGAAGATAGCCAACAGCCCGTTTCCGAAACGCTCCGGTCTAGTTTCCAGAATTACTTTATTGGCCAGCTGCTGTTTGGCATCTGCATGACGTCGGTGCTGGTCCCTACCTTTTTAATCCTGAAGGTACCCTTTGGTCTGCTGTTTGGTTTAACCATTGGCACAATGGCTCTTATCCCATTTGGGGGAACCGTTGGCATTATTCTGGTGACGGGCTTGGTGACGCTGCAAAATATTTGGCTAGGTCTCAAATTATTAGCAGCAGCCGTGATTGTTCAGCAAATTCTTGATAATTTGGTCGCCCCCAGGATTCTAGGCACGATGACAGGGCTTAACCCAGCTTGGGTGTTTATTTCAATTCTGATTGGGGCTAAGGCAGGCGGTTTGATCGGCGTGGTGATTGCAGTCCCCACGGCTGTGGTGATTAAAACGGCGTTGATTAGTTTGCGATCGCGCATGGCATCCCCCAAATCGACCTCCGCATCCGATATGGCGGTGGTCTCCGTAGAATCAGAAGCCCCAACCCAGCCCGTATCCCGCATCTCCTAAGCCTTAGCCCCTATTTTGAGTCCCGTGTTGCTGTTACCCTACAAGAACGGTAACCAGTCGAAGACCCACTGAAACGATTTCAGAAACGGTATTTTATGACTCAATAAGCGATTGCTGCGGTCACTTTGGGGCTGGACATTGGGCTTCAGTTCATTTGGAATAATTTGGCTCGGTATAGCCGGAAGCGTGGGCTGCCGCCAAAACACAATGCTGTCCTTCAACGTTTGTACCTGTGTACCGGGATAGTAGAAATTGAGGATCTGGGTCGCTGACCAGCCTTGCTTACTGAGGTGATAGGATCCGGTCTGACTCAAGCCCACACCATGCCCAAACCCGCCGCCAATAAAGGCATATCCCTTCAGCACTTTCTGCGGTTGGGCAGGGGCAACGGACGTTGAACTCGATTGCACCGATGCAGCTGGCTGGGCTTGAGCAGACACCACTGCACTGGAGGGCGCAGACGCTGCTGGGGGCGCAGGCTGAACGGTTTGATACCGGGGCTCCACGTAAAAGAGCAAACTATTGGGTGCTTCAAAGCCTCGTAGAATATCATCCTTGGCTAATACCAAGCGACCCAAGTCTGTCGTGACCTGGAGTTTCTGGACACGCCCCCCGTGGGATCTCTCCATCACCTCTAGCTTTTGAATCGTTTTGAAATTCGCTAGGGGATGCTTCGACTGGCGCAGGAATTGGCGCAAAAAGGTATTGAGTTTGGCAATGGGTGTTTCCGTCTGCCACCGAAACGTGCGCCAAGAGGCTTCATTAAAGCCTTGTTTCAGATTGATAAAGGCTTTCAAATTGGATTCATCCGCCAAGCTCCGCGTACTTAAGTCCCATACGCCTTGAGGCAGCGCATCAACCTTTGCAGTCAGGTAAGGCCGAGGCGTTCCTTCCCAGACCTCTTGAAACGCAGCAGTCACACCACCCGTGGTGGAAGAATAGAGGGCATCCACCAACTCATTGTTATGGGTTAAGACCTGCCCGGTTGTGGCTTTAATCGCCCTGTCCACAACGGGATCGGTTTTCGCAATACCTTTATAGACTTGGCACTGGGTATCTGCACATAGCTCATAGCCGTCTATCTTAAAGCGTCGGAGATTACGTAACGCATAGGTGCGGGCAATAATGGTTTGGGCCTCAATGGCTGTTGTGGGTGCATTAAAGCCAATTTCATAGGGAACCACCCCTCGCAAATAGGTTTCCGTGGGCACGTTGTTGACCAGAGTATACGTGCCATAGGTATTGGGTTGAAACCGAAGACTGCCAGAATGTAGCTCGTCACCCACTTGAAACTGTTGTTTTTGACTGGTGATGCTGACAATGTTGCGTTGATATCGATACCCCTTGGTCACAAAACTCAGCTGGGGTTTCTGGTTTAACTGTCGCCGATGCAGAAACACATTTTTATATCCCTGCTGCTTGAGGGTGTCGATCAGGCGAATCCGGTCTGCTGAAGTGGGATATTGATCGCGTTTGGCCCACACTTGCCATTGTTGGGGTTGCGCAATTTCTACTGGAATCCCGAGCGCTTTCAATTCATTGGCTTTGGTCTCAGCCGTCTCAAAGCTCCGATGAACACTCAGCACCACCCTTTCTTGCCATCGAGGTTTCTGTAAGGGGGTGGGTGCGATCGCAAACTCGACTTTATCGGTAGTTAAAGTTTGTAGCTCTTTACCGGTTGTAAATTGAAGCGTCAATTGATCGCCAGGAAGTGCTTGAATTGTCAGTTTATCGGTAGATTGACGACCAAAGCGTTGGTTAATACCGACTTTGATCCGGGGATTGAGGGGCTGAGTATTGGCTGCTTGAGCTAACACCCTGTTATGTGGGGTCTTAGCATTGGCTGTCGGCCCATTGATTGTAGCGCTAGCACCCATAGGCATCAAACTAACGGTAGCCATCAGAGATAGCGAGCACCCGCTAACCGATAATCGCCAAGGGAGAGAGGGCCAGGATAGCAATGGAGCAGAGGCAAGGTGTGCAGGATGTTGAGTCATAGGGGTGGCAATCAGATCTCCATCTGTATAAGTAATATTGACTGGAAAAGTAAATCTAGGTCATTCTCGGCAGAAAATGCAGAGTGTCTCAGACCGAGCTATACCTTGCTTAGCAGGTTGGTAAAATTTTGTTGTGGCGAAATAAATATTAAATGACATAAACTTAGTTGTCGATTCAACAAGTTACACGACAGAATATAACCATGCCCGATCGAAAATCTGAGAAATATAAATTGGTATTGGTTAAAGTCATTGCTCAATTTTAAAGGCTGCTTCTAAGACAGTATTCAAATTGTTGATCCCAAAATGCTATTGTTCTCTACCTCTCTTAAGACGCACGCCAACCACTGCGGGTTTCACACTGACTGAGAGTGCGGTCTTAATCGTAATAATTAGTCTATTTGCAGCCTTATCAGGTCCGAGCTTCTTGAATTTGCTCAATCAGAAAAAAGTCGATGATGCTTTAGCCAAAATCGAAGGTGCCATTAAAGAAACCCAACGAGAAGCGATTAAACGCAGTCGAGATTGTACCGTCACTATTCCGAAGGGAGTCGATCAAACGCTGACGGGAAATTGTCTAGTGACGGGAAATCGCACCATTGGAGATGTAACCATCTACTACAATCATTCCACTCCACACAATATATCCTTCGACTTTAAGGGGCTGTATACTCCTCCAGGAACTACATTATGGGTGTCAATCCCTAATAGTGCTGTGAAGCCCAAGTGTCTCGCAATCTCTACAGGAATTGGTCTAATGCGCACTGGCAACTATGACTTAGGAGCAGGAGAATGTATCAGACCTTAACACCGTCTATGCGACTGGCCTTGCTTTTATCAGGCAAGACCTGTCCTCGACGAGGGCGTTTTGCAGGCTTTACGCTTACAGAATTGCTAGTTGCCTCTCTAATTCTGAGCGTGGTCATTACCCTCGCAGGGTTTGGTTTGGTTCGAGTATTAAAGGCCAACGAACAAAATACAGTGGAAGCGGAACGACAGTCAGAATTGAATAGAGCCCTAGACTTTATGACTGACGATATAAAAACAGCTACGTCGGTTTCAATCAATGGTATTCCAGCAAAAACGGATTACTTAGGCGTCTTTAAGCTAACTAAAGTTGAGGGTGGGGTAGACACAGAATTTGCTTACTACACGGCGCCCAAAAGCAAGAGCGCCATTTGGCGAGGACCGAGGACCGTTTATCGCCAGAAGGTTGCCCCAACCCCTGGAACAACCTATGCATTGGTGGATGCGATCGCAGATATCAATCCTAGCTGCACGGGCAGCGGAAATAGTCCTGCGAGTAGCAAAGGGCTGAAAGTTTTGGAGCAGGATAACTCCTACGTCAAGCTCTGCCTGGTAGGACAGCTCAATGACTCTAAAACACTACTGTTAGAAACCCAGGCGTTCACGAGAGGGAGAACGACAAGTCCATAGCTATTAACCATATCAATGAGTCTCCGCACCAGTATGGGTTATGTTTGGCCAGATAAGCTTTGCCAACAGTTTGATCAGCAGGGCTATGTCATTTTGCCCCAAATCTGGTCGCCCCCAACCTGTAATGCGGTCTGTGATCATCTAGCAGAAGTGCCTCAAATAGGACCTGGAACTCGACGTTTATTAACCTATGACTGGTACCGATCGCTGGCAAAATGCCTTAAGTCTCATCCCTTAATTTCCCCATTGTTAGGCGCTGCCCCTATTGTCAATCAGTGCACCTATTTTGCTAAGTCGCCTGATCAGAATTGGCTGGTGGCACTGCATCAAGACGTCAGTATTGCCGTTCAACCCAATGCTGCTGCCACCCGATGGGGACTGGTCAACAAAGAAGGGTTATCTTTCGTCCAACCCCCTGTTGAGGTTTTGGCACAGCTGGTTGCCCTCCGCGTTCATTTGGATGACTGCACGTCAGAAAATGGCCCTCTCAAAGTGGTGCCAGGGTCTCATCAACAGGGGCGACTGACTGACGCCATGATTGCTCAACTGCGAGACGATTCTGGTGAGATCGCTTGCCTGATTCCTAAAGGAGGTGTGTTAGCTATGCGCCCTTTGCTCTTACACGCTTCCAGTAAGATGATTTTTCCTCAACATCGAAGAGTTTTGCATTTTCTATGCGGTCCCCGACAGCTCCCGCATGGTCTGGTGTGGCATGAAGCTTTTTAGAGCTAAATCTACTATCAGCTCGACTTTATCCATCAACCGACATAGGAGAGTAAAGCAGACCAGCACTCAAAAAATAGCCTGGGTACTTTAACAATGCCAATGTCTGCCCTCTGGCTTTGCAGCGGGAATCAGAGGTTCGTAGTAATTCTCATTGCTCTGTGGTTAGGTCGCTATCGTAAGCTGTAGATATTGCTCTCAAGATTCTGTCAGAAATTCTACAGTGACAGATTACTCTTTTGGGAGCATCCTTGACTTCTCAAACAGCCTCTAATGGACAATCGACATACTAACCCGCTACAAAAAGATAATTCTTGGGATCTATTAATACCTAAGCTAAAAATATTTCGATTTTTAATGATCATAATTATTGCCTTTGGACTATTAAATCTTGCTGCGATATTTGCCAGGTTTTTGCCAGATTTTCCTATGAGGGATTTTTTTATAATCAGATTTAATATTAATCATGAAAAATCTTTTCCAACTTTATTTTCGGTATTTATACTTCAAGTTTGTTCTTTATTATTAGCATTCATTTCTTATTTAGTTAAAGTTCAGAAAGATAAATTCTTACGTCATTGGCAAGGATTAAGTCTTATTTTTCTTTTTCTATCGGTTGATGAAGCATTATCTTTTCATGAAAGGCTAATTGAACCTATTAGAAATTTGACAGGTGTATCGGGGTTTTTCCATTTTGCTTGGGTTATTCCTGCCATGATTTTACTGATAGCTTTTTAAATAACCTATTCTAAATTCATTTTTTCACTACCAAAAAAAATAAGAAACTTATTTATTCTTTCAGGCTCTACATTTGTGTCAGGTGCAGTTGGTGTGGAAATGATATCAGGAAAAGTCTTAGATTTTGCTCTTGAAACTAGCGTAATATATAGTTTGTGTGTAGCTTGCGAAGAATTTCTTGAAATGACAGGCATTGCTATTTTTATTTATTCCTTGTTGTCTTATTTAAAACTAAGATCATTTAATGTCAACCTCTCAATTGATTGATTTTATGCAGGATCACAGAAGATAAAAAATAACTGATTGTAAAGTGTAAGATTTGGCTGATCAAACTGATTGAAGTCACCATGATTCTCCCTAAGACACTTATTTAAGTACCCAGGAGTACTTCCTGGAATTCACTAACTCTTTGTATGAACTTTTGTCTTTTACTAAGTAGAGATATAAATTCTGACCTTTACTCGAAAAAGTGGACATTTCCGAAGAGTCGATAACTGATTCACCAAAAAAATGGGCAGCAAAACTGTGTGCTTCCCTCCCTCGACTTTGATATTCTGCGGCAGGTGCGAACGCTAGACCCTGGGTTGATGATTGGCCCAGTCGTTCCCCCTGCTCGACCTGAGTATCCTGATTTTGAGGTCGATTTTTACTCGATTCACTTCACCCTAGCCACACCAGAACGAGTCAAAGAGGCCCATGCAGAAGGTAAAGCCATTCATGTTTGGACGGTCAATCAGCCTGATGAGATGCAGCGCATGATTGAACTTGGAGTGGATAATATCATTACTGATCAACTAGCAGTTTTTCAAGAGCTATAGTTTTGTACTACCTTTTGAGCAGGTGAAAAGCGACTCATCTCAGCTACTGCGTTAGGGAATGCTCCCTAAGCCATTTTGAGATAGTCTTTTGAGTCTCTAGATCCGTTGCTAGCCTTTCCATTATGACAACCACTTCCGTTTCTGAAACCTCTAGAGAATAGCCATTCACTTCAAGAAAGATCGCCATTGCTACAAAAGCAGTTCGCTTATTGCCATCGATAAAAGGGTGATTTTTAACCAGACCAAAACAATAGGCTGCGGCTAAATCGAATAGAGTGACCGCTTCGCCATAGGTGTATTTTTTTTGAGGTCTAGCCAGACTGGCTAACAGCAAATTCTCATCTCGAATACCAGAACTGCCACCATGCTGACTCAGCTGGTCCTCATGGATCACTCGAATAATTCTTTCGTCCAGCCAAAATAGGTCATCCACAATGCCAAACCTAATCGGGATTTTTGGAAACAGGCTGGCCTACTCTGCGAGCTGCCGTAATGCATTCCTATATTTGTTACTGACTTTTCGATAAGCCTCCATGGCCTGATCGAAATTTGGATCGTAGGGCGTCAATTGGACACCATCGGGGGTTTCAGTAACGTACACAGTATCGCCTTCCTGAAGCTTCAGCTTCTGCAATACCTCTTTCGGGAATGTTGCTCCTAGGGAATTACCAACTTTGCGAATTTTCAGCGTCGTCATATCAATACACGCTCACTAAGTCATACATATGTTATAACTTATTCTCCTCTTAGCAAATGCCAAGAATTTTGAGAACTCAACGAATTGAAGAGGTATTGGATAGACTTTGTTGGCGATAGTTTGGCGATAGTTTAAAGGAGTTATTTGCAATATTCGGCTAAAAACGGCTGTCATATGACTCTGGCTGCCAAAACCTGAGTCATAGGCAATTTTAACCAGAGAAAGATCAGTGTTAATCAGTAAGGACTGGGCATAGGCGACTCGGCAGCGCAACAGATATTGAAAAGGAGGGATGCCTGTCGTTGCCTTAAATGCGTGGGCAAAGTAGTGGGTGCTCAAACCAATGGTGCTAGCAAGTTGCTCGAGGCAAAGTTGATCCCCTAAATGGTCTTGAATATATGACAGGACGGTATTCAGTTTTTCTGGCGTTAAATAATCTGGCAATTTCCTAAGACTACGATTGCTTCGAGAATGAAGATTAACAACATGTCCGAGGGCTAGGTTTGCCAAGGCTTCTAGATGAAAAGCGTCACCTGAGTTCTCAGTCAAAAGAGCTTGGGTTGCATGTGCGATCGCAAGTCCTCTAGCAGTGGGCCGAATCTGTCCGGGCTTTAGGTCTAGGGGATGATCAAGCTGATGGGCAATCCAGCTATCTCTAAGGGGCTGCTTGAACGCTAAAACAATGGACGGTCCCCTCATTGCTTCAATCGAGCGATAGGTGCTGTGCTTGGGAATCACATCAAATCCACCCGGCTCAGCTCTATAGTCTTTGAGCTGATCTGAATTAAAGGCGGCGATACCCTCCCCTACCTTGAATCTTGTGGAGATCAAGTCAAAAGGAGCGACTAAATTCACTTGCAATTGACAGGCAGGTAAAAAGATTGCCAACAACTGTGGTGTTTCTACCCAACGCCCCCACTTGGGTAGGTGCTGCTGAGGTAAATAGTCAAGCGACATTTGACGATTTTGGTCCTTGAACACTTGCTCCTGCCAACTGTCAAAACTCCTGTTGTCTCTGCCTGCTTGAACCAACGTTCACACCCTCAAGAATAGAAAAGACAATTTCCCAAGCGCTCAGTAATCTGTCTACTATCCACTACCCTAAAGTGTTTCAGTTGCAGGTGAACCGATTATGAATACCAATTTGATTCCTATTTCTGGTTTCTTTATTGGCCTGAATGGGCTGGTTGCCTTGGCCCTATCCTACATTGCAGCTACAGAGCGAGCACGAGCCAGAATTTGGCATGGTGAATCGCCAGCAGATATTGAAAACCAGCCTGATCCGTTAGCCGCACCTAGTGATTGGGCGGCAACCGTAGAACGATTAACGCAAAAATATGCGACAGCACCAGCAGAAAAGGGACTGTTGCAGCGCAAAGTGAGAGCCCATAGTAACTTTGCAGAATACGTCCCCCAAGGTCTATTGTTTCTGATTGCCTTGGAGCTAATGCGTACTTCAGAACAACTACTATGGCTTTTGGGTAGCGGCCTGACTATTGCTCGTTTAGCCCATGCCTACGGAGTGATTTCCACCTATGGTCCCTCAGTGGGTCGAGCAGTAGGATTTTTCACCACTTGGTTGGTGTATATCGTAGGCAGCCTTACTTGTTTATATGCTAGCGTTGTCAGCTTTCTGTAGCCACTATTACAGTGACAACAGTACTAGATCCTAAAATTGTTGCTGAAGAAGTGGAGACGATAGATCAATATCGGATGCTCCAGAAATTGGACTGTGAGATGGCAGGAGGATATCTGTTCAGCAGACCTATTAGTTCCGATTTAATAGACAAAATTTATGTATATCAACGGTTTGAGCCATCTGACCAGTTCCTAAACGTCTGTGTCCCTTCTTTTGGGGTACATTCAGGTGCAGAGACGATATGCGATGAATCTATGACTCCTCTGATTACGGCTCATAGAGGCTATTCTCAGGTGGCCCCGGAGAATACGATTCCTGCCTTTGAGCTAGCGATTGAACACCAGGCTGATTTTATTGAACTGGATGTCCAAGAGACCAAAGATCATGGGCTGGTGGTGATTCATGATAGTCATTTGATGCGTCTTGCGGGTTTAGATCGCAACCTCTGGAACCTCACCACTTCCGAACTGGCAAGCCTAGATGTCGGTCAGTGGTTTGGGGAGGCGTTTAAGTATACTCGAATCCCTTCTCTGGCCTCAGTGATGGACTTGGCGAAGGACCGAATCAAGTTAAACCTGGAGCTAAAATGCCATGGCCATGAGCAAGCACTCGTCAGCCAGGTGGTTGAACTGATCCATCAAAAACATTGGCAGCAAAACTGTGTGGTTTCCTCCCTCGACTTTGATACCCTGCGACAGGTCCGAACGTTAGACCCTGGGTTGACGATTGGCCCAGTCATTTCCCCATCTCGACCTGAGTATCCTGATTTTGAGGTTGATTTTTACTCGCTTCACTTCACCCTCGCTACACCAGAACGAGTCAAACAGGCTCATGTAAATGGCAAAGCCATTCATGTTTGGACGGTCAATCAGCCCGATGATATGCAGCGGATGATTGAACTTGGAGTAGACAATATCATCACCGATCAACCTGCAGCACTTAAAACAGAAAAGGCATCAAAGCAAACCAAAACCTGACATGATCGCAGGACCCACTTTATCCCAGGCGGTGACGAGTTTTGCACCGGCGGTTAAACTCCCAGCAATGCCCTTGAGGAAGCCAGTGGCTTTGGTAGCTAGTTGCTTCATCCGGCTATCTTGAGGGGCTTGGCCTGCTTCGGCAAGTTTCTTGACTTGGGCGAGGGCGGCGGCTTTTTCAGTGTCGTCCAGTTCGGGTTCCTCGGCAATGGCAGTTTGAAGCTGGTTGAGTAAATCTTTGAGATTGGGTTGGGAGGGGTTGCTGGGGAGCTGCTGGATGGCGTTATGAATATCCCCTTGGATGTTGCCCAGATTAATCACACCGCTGATATCGCCACCCGCTACCCCGCTAACGTTGCCATCTCTGGTATTGATATTGACGCCACTATTTTCAGACATCAGATCACCTCGTTGTTGATAGTTTTCAGCATAGAAACTGGGACGTTTGAGAGCTATTTCGACAAAGTTTTCCAGGCTACGAATGCGGTCATCTTTCTCGGCTATTAGGCGCTGGGTTTCTTGGTTAGGTAGGGACCGAAGTTGGTTGTAATCTGCGAAATATTGTTGGCTGAGTTGAGAATGGTTGGCGTGTTGGGGTGTTTTTGCCCTCAGTAGAAATTTGTCTTGACCCCGTTTTTCCATGGCCACAATTTCCAGGTTGGCCTCGGGGTTGTTTTCAGCGAGTTGCTTAAAGGCAATGGCAATGGCGCCGGAATCGACGTTTTGATTGTGGTATAGGTCCAGGGTATCGACAATGGGTTTAATAAAGTCACCAAATTCGCCTTCGGCAAAGGTTTCTTCGTAGTTGTCGGGTTTGCGGCGGGGGTTGGGGTCAGGGTCGCCTTCCTTGACCGAGTGCATATAGACGTATTCACAGCGGACTCCCTGAAGGTTAGTATCCCCCGTAATGCCCCAGTCTTCGATAGTGGCTCCGGTCAGGATAGCCCCGGTTAAGTCGGTCTGGTCAAGTTGGGTTTGGACAAGATTAGCTCGGGTTAGATTTGCCCCTGAGAGGGTGGCTTCGCTAAGATCGGTGGCTCTACAGCAGGCATCTTTGAGCTGGGCATCCGCTAGATTAATACCCCGGAGGTTGAGATGGGTTAAGTCAATTCCTTGCCCTTGCCCCGTCTGCACCAGAGTGCGGATTTGGGGGTTGCTGAGGAAAGAGCTACCGGGACGCAGGCGGTCAAGGTGACAGGTATGCAGCCAGGAGGTGCGGTTTAAGGTTGCCTGCCTAAGATCGGCACTTTTGAGGCAGGCATGGTTGAAGTTAGCGCTTGTAAGGTCTGCTGCCCGAAAGCTAGTTCCCCCCCAGGCGGCAAATGCAATGGCTGCTGATCTAATCAGGACGTACTTGGGGTCGCCCATGAGTGCCCGCCAACCAATGTAAGCACTAATCAGAACGCTGGCTATAGCAACAACTCCAGCAACAGCGATAGGTCCAATAACAGCGCCAGCTCCAGAAACAGTTCCAATGATAACTCCAGCAACAGCAACAGCGATAGCGATAGCTCCAGAAACAGCTCCAGAAACAGCGATAGCTCCAGAAACAGCTCCAGAAACAGCGATAGCTCCAGTAAAAGCTCCAGCGATAGTGAAAGCGATAGCTCCAGTAAAAGCTCCAGCTCCAGTAAAAGCTCCAGCTCCAGTAAAAGTTCCAGCTCCGGCTCCAGCAACGCCGACAGCGACAGCGACAGCAATAGTTCCAGCGACAGCTCCAGCGACAACGGCAGAAATACCTTTGCAGAGAACGATTGCAAAGAAAGCTATTTGCACCACCAGAGCCACCCAGCCTGCAATATTACTTGACAAATTTCCAATGTCAAAAATTAGAGAGACTAAATACCCATTAAATGCTGTATGGCCACCTGCAACCCCTGCAAATAGCCATGCGAGAAATGTCAAAATCGCAACCCATCTAAGCTGTAGCCCCGTCTTAGCTTGATGAAAATTTGTCTTAATCAGCGTTGCATTACTAAAGTTCGTGCCCCGAATAGCCGCACCAGTCAAGTCCGCACCAGTCAAATCTGCACCAGTCAAGTCCGCACCGGACAGATCTTGACCTCTAAAAGATTGTCTCCGCAGATTCGCCCCTACAAAGTTACGTTCTCCCTGACGATATCGCCTAAGCAGTTCCTCGGCCTTCATGGATTACCCATCCATCATTCCAGCACGCCCTTATTTCAATTCAACCCTAAAAAATTCCAAGAAAGTTATCACTTTAAAAAATTTCAGCAATTTATGTCAAAATTACGCGAATTTCCTCTAACTGTACGAAAAAATAACGTTAATCCTTGTTGCTCCACTCTAGGCAGATAAACTCTGTAATACCCAGACCACTTCCAGCGTTGTAACGCCTATGCTGGAAGGGTGAACGTTCAGGTGGAGATAATGCAAACTCAGCTACCTGTTGTGGAAACACCAGAGACCCTGCCTGCTGAGCAGCGCCTTGCCTTAAGTCATATTTCCTGGGACACCTATGAAAACATCCTGGCCGCCTTTGGCGAACATCGAGCGGTGCGGCTTCACTATAGTGCCGGAGTTCTAGAGTTTATGGTCCCCTTAGAAGCTCACGAAAACCCCAGCGATGTGATTGGGGTTTTTATTCGCACCTTGGCCTTTGAATCTGGTCAAAACATTAAGGGCATGGCCTCCACCACCCTCAAACGAAAGGAGCTACTTAAAGGGGCTGAGCCAGATCGATGCTATTACATCCAGAATGAATCGGTGGTCCGAGGGCGAACGGTCGATCTCGACGTTGACCCACCCCCTGACCTAGTGGTGGAAGTAGATATTAGTCATACGGATATCAACAAAAACGACCTCTATGCCCAAATGGGAGTCCCTGAACTGTGGCGCTTTGATGGCCAGATATTGAGAATTTATCAGTTGGAGCAAGGACTATACCAGGATGCTCCCGTCAGTCCCACCTTCCCTTGGGTGCCGCTGGAACGGTTCTATCATTTTCTTCAGCAATGCAAAACGGTAGGAGAGACCCCCGCTTATAGGGAGCTAAAAACTTGGGTTGAGGCCCATGCACCTCAATCATAGTTCTTGCATACAGCTTGCCCACCCCAATTGCTAACAGCACCTCACCCAAACCAATAGAGAAAGGCGGTGCTAAGCGCTGAAGTACTTAGCAACAGGGTGATAAACCATAATCGCCGTGGTGGATTGCTCAGGATAGAGCTGTTCGCTCTCATCCATATACAAATTAATCTGGTCCGTTTGCAGCAGGTCAAGCTGTTTGTATTGGTCTTGCATATTCGGACAAGCGGGATAACCAAAACTATACCGAGAGCCTTGATATCGCTGGGCCAGCATATCTCGAATATTGTCCGGTTCACTCTCGCCATAACCCAATTCCCGCCGAATACGAGCATGGGTCCATTCCGCGATGGCCTCCGCCGTTTGGACGGCTAAACCGTGAAAGTAGAGATATTCAGTATATTCGTCACCTGCAAACAGCTTTTGGGCAAACTCCGTGGCGATGTCTCCTACTGTGACCGCCTGCATGGGAAAGACATCAAACCGTTTCTGGGCAACGCCTTGTTCCTTGGGTAAAAAGAAGTCGGCAATACACAGCCGCCGCATAGACTTCTGGCGAGGGAAGGTAAAGGTGGTGACGGGTTCAGGTAAGGTATCGCCAGGGTTCTCCGCCACTTTTGGATCATAAATATAGAGGGAGTTTTCTTCAGCTAGGCAGGGGAAGTAACCATAAATTGCCTGGGGATGCAGCAGCTTTTCAGAAACGATGCGCTGTTTCCACTGGTTCAAGATGGGGTAGACCTTCTGGTCTAGGAAGGCATCGTAGTCTTCTCGGGACTGATCCTTGGGCTTGCGGAATTGCCATTGTCCAGCAATTAGGGCTTGAAGATCCAAATGCCAGAAGAGTTCATCAAAAGGCAGATCTTCGGGTTGCAAAATGGTAGTTCCCCAGAAGGGTGGGGTAGGCCGCTCGATATCGATATCCACCGCTTCCGAACGTCGGGTATCCACAGGCATTGCAGCAGTGGCA
>NZ_JANQOY010000135.1 GCF_028285565.1 Acaryochloris sp. IP29b_bin.148 | reverse complement strand
AGGTGCCATATTGGTCAATCCGGGTGTCGAGAAACTGGTGCAAAAACGTTCTCGCACTGTTATGGTCAATCGGATATCTAAAGGCATAGCTGCTACCTGGATTGTCTGGGAAGTGTTGTTGGGTATAGGCAAGGGCTTCCTGGACATAGCGGTTGGGGGTGGGCCATTGAATGGAGGGGAGGTCAATGGTTTTAGGTAGACGCTTGCGATTATCCGTATCAAAGCTCCACTTCCCACCCACGGGATGTTCGCCCTCAAGCAGAATACCGAGTTGCTGACGCTGTTTGATATAAAAAGAATTCATCCGCAGGGATTTATGGGCCGGTAACAGAGACGCGTATTCTGAGGTTGGGGTTAAGAAGTTGGGCGTTGGATGCCAAATCAGATGGATGTCATATTTTTCGGCCGCTTGGCTAAGGCGCTGTTCTAGCCAATCATCGGTTACTTCACAGGTATGAGCAGCTTGGATACCTTGGCGGTGCAGGATAGCGAGGACTGTGGCGGACATATCCAGTTCTTGACTGTCTAAATATCGAACGGTATGGCCTTGATCTTGCAAGCGATGGGCATAGCTCTGCATCGATGCCCGATGCAGAATAATCTTGTGTTTGTGAAAGGGGTACTGACGAAAGAACAGCGGTTCTTCAATCAAAAAGACGATCCGAGTGGGCGTAATGGCAGGATGTGGATCGTAGAGCTGGTGAGGGTAGATTAGCGATGACTCCATGCGTAGCTAGGCAGGGTGACAACCGCTTCCCATCATACCCATTGCGGCTGTTGGATGGCCCCCCCGCTTGGCAACGGACTGGGGCCAGTCCGAGGGGATCGCTTTAATTGGGGGGATTGATGTCTCGGCGATAAACAGTGCCGTTCTGTCCGGCAATCTGGCGCGGTAGTTGTTGATGATCGATCACCTGTAACGTTTTCATATCGTAGGTGGTGTAGGTGGTGGATAAGGCCGCTGAGTCAATATCCACCACCGTTAAGGTTTTCTGGGGAGTGCGATCGCTCCCCACTAACTGACGGGGACCGCCACCTAGCGCCCCGCTATGGAGCAGCTGCAGCTGGCCTCGACGACCGGGATAGTAGGCATGCTGATGCCCACTAATATAGGTATGAACTCGGTAGCGTTCCATCAGCGATCGCAACTGCTCCGCATTGTGTAAATACTCGCCGGTCTTATTGCGACCAACCGCAATTCCGTACAGCGGCAGATGGCCAATCATAATTCGCAGTTTAGCCTCTTGAGCCGCTGGGCTGGCGAGGCTGTTCTCCACCCAAGCCAGTTGCTCTGGCGTGATCTTAGCGGTAGAGGCATCCCAAACTAGGTAGAAAATATCGTCCTGAGCAAAGGTGTAATAAAAAGGGAACTGAGCCCGATCCACAAAGGGGAGATTGGATGGGCGCTGACGCCAGTAAGCCGATGCCATTTGCCGATCCTGGCCAAAAATGTAGCGACCTGCCGGAGATAAGGCCCCTGAGCCATCGTGATTGCCAATCGTGAACCCTAAGGGGAGTTGGGCCTGGCGAAGAGGGGCGGCCACACTGCGATCAAAGGCCGCCCACATGGCTTGTACCTGTGCCCGATTGAGAGAGCGGGACTGTCCCGCCACCATATCTCCCCCACCTAACACAAGATCTGGTTGCCACCCTGGAATTAATGCGATCGCTTTAGTGACTTCCGGCGCATAACTCGTAGACCCATATTGGCTATTGAGGTCACTGATCACCACTAAGCGCACGTCTCCTCTTGGGGGTGCAAATAGCCCTGAGGGTGCGATCGCCTCACCTTGCGAGGGCTGGGAACTGGGCAGCGGCGATGGGGGCAGCGGCGATGGGGCAGGAGCAGGCTGTGACCCTGAAAGATTCGGGTTGGAGGATTGTAACTGCCACTGATAAAGGCTCAGCGATGCACCAACCCCACCCACCAAGAGGCTGATAACCATACAGAGTTGAGCCGTCTTCACTTTCATCGCCTGCGGGGGGGTAACCTGTTTCCTGTCTTCAAGGGACTGTGTATGTGTTAGATGCTTCATGCTGATGTAGGACCACTTGGACCATGGGGCTGACGGGGGCGGCTTTCGCCGATATCTTAAACGGGCGATGACCTCTCATCGCGCGTTATTCAGATTAAACCAGCGGTTTGTAAAATCAAAAAATAGATCAGTAAGGATAGATCAGACTCCCCCCTGATCGTTATACAATCACCCCTGACTAAAGCGGAGTAGACTGGGTTCCTGGCGTAAGTTAGAGTCATGGCTATGGGTTTACTGCGGTCAGCCTCAAGGCCAGCCAATTTTGGCTCAGAGTCAACGGCACTGACTGTATTGACTATTCTGTGAACGAGTAATTTATGCCTAAGCATCGTCAAGGAAAAGGGTGGACACAGCTCTATCTTCGGAAGCTTCGCAACAGAACGGTCCAAGGCTGGATCGGACAAAGCTTGATTTTACTGGTTGTAGGACTGGCTATTGCTTACTTTGGAACCAATCTGGTCCAGAACTTACAGCGCCTACAGATTCCCTTCGGCTTTGATTTTTTGTTCACCAAGTCGGGTCCCAGTATTGGCGAAACGCTGATTGAGTACTCCGACACCGATTCGATTGCCTGGGCCTTTGGGGTGGCCCTCCTCAATACCCTGCGGGTTGTTCTGTTGGGAATCCTTTGGGCAACCCTGGTGGGGGTTCTCGTCGGGATGGCTCGGCTGTCCGATAACTGGCTCGTCAAGAAACTGGCCACCGTTTATGTCGAGACACTCCGGAACTTTCCCCTGCTGCTGCAGCTGTTGTTTTGGTATCTGGCCGTTTTTCTGAAGTTCCCTAGCTTTGAAAACCGAATTCAACTACCGGGGCCGATCTATCTGAGTAAAAACGGCGTCGCCTTTCCCTGGCTACAGCCAAACTCAGCAACGATGATCTGGTTAATCACCTTGGGTTTGGGGGGCGCTGTCTCACTCTGGCTTTGGCGATTTTTAATTCGTCAACAAATTGAGCAGGGAACGGCGAATAAACCTTGGCTATGGCCGTTACTCTTGCTCACTGGACTCTGTGGACTGGCAGCACTGACCACCCAGCAACCGCCCTTTTGGATCACTCGCCCCCAGGTGATCGAGAATTTAGTGGTGGAAGGCGGCATACAGTTCACGTCTGAGTTTTCCGCCTTGCTGTTGGGGCTAACCTTGTATACTGCCGCCTTTATTGCCGAGATTGTGCGAGCGGGGATTATGGCTGTGGCCAAAGGCCAGTGGGATGCGGCCCAGGCGTTGGGGCTCAAGCCCGCTTTTGTGATGCGATTTGTGGTGTTTCCCCAAGCCCTCCGCGTGATTGTCCCTCCTTTGACCAGCCAGTATCTGAACCTGGCCAAAAATTCCAGTTTAGCGGTGGCGATCGGGTATCCCGATATTTATTACGTCGCGTCCGCCTCGCTAGAGAGTACGGGGCGCTCGGTGGAAATTGTGGTGGTGCTGATGGCCGTTTACTTAACGATGAGTTTAATCATTGCCACGCTGATGAATCTTTATAATCGCAGCATTCAGTTGGTGGAGCGGTAGGCCCATGAGTTTGACACAGCCGAATCGCCCTTCTCCCCCGTCCTGGAAATCCGCGCTAACCTGGCTGCGCCGCAATCTCTTTAGCACTTGGTATAACAGTGTGCTGACCTTGGTCAGTCTCTGGGTCGTCTATCAGGGGGGACGAGGGCTATTAGTTTGGATGTTTAGTCAGGCCCAGTGGACCGTCGTGCAAGTCAATATCCGCCTGTTTCTGGTGGGGCGATTTCCCGTCGATCAGCTGTGGCGAGTGTGGCTGGTGGTGCTGATGATGGCAGCAGTCACTAGCCTGACTGCAGGAATTCTACAATCTAGCCGCAGGGGACTGATGGGCGTGGGCTTGGTCACGGCGGGTGCGGTGGGCCTAGTACCGCTGTTCAAAGGGCAATCCTCAGACATAATCTGGGTGTTAGCCATCGGGAGTATGGCCCTTGTTAACTTAGGTTTAGGACCGATGTTGAAGGCTCGCCTCCCCTCTCAGCGGCTGTCTCGGGGGATGGTAACCCTCTGGGTGTTGGCCCTCTTGAGTCTGCTGTGGTTGCTCTTAGGAGGGTGGGGATTTAGCCCGATTAGCACTCAGCAATGGCAGGGACTCTTGCTGACGGTGCTGACGGCAGTGATCAGTATGGGGCTGTCGTTTCCGCTGGGCGTGCTGCTAGCCTTGGGGCGTCGTAGCCCCTTACCCGTGATTCGTACGCTTTGTATTGTGTACATTGAGGTGATTCGAGGGTTACCGTTGATTGGCATCCTCTTTGTGGCGGGCATTATGCTGCCCTTGATCCTACCCAGTCATATTCAATTAGATGATCTGGTCCGGGCCATTTGTGGGCTAACGCTGTTTAGTGCGGCCTATCTGGCGGAAAATGTGCGAGGGGGATTACAGGCCGTTCCCCAAGGCCAAATTGAAGCGGCGAAAGCCTTAGGGCTTCCTCCCCTTTTGGTGGTGTGGCTCGTTATTTTGCCGCAAGCTCTGCGCTCGGTGATTCCCACGATTGTGGGGCAATGTATTGGTTTATTTAAGGACACCTCCCTTCTGTACATTATTAGCTTGGTAGAGTTAACGCGGATCTCGCGAACCGTGATCAACCAACCCCGGTTTATTGGTCGGTATGCTGAGGTGTATTTGTTTATTGGACTGATCTACTGGCTCGTCTGCTATCTGATCTCTGTCGGCGGCCGCCATCTAGAGCGCCAGTTAGGGGTGGAATAGCACAAAGGTCGCTTCCGCTTGTCAAAGCAGCTTTGTTCGTTTGAGATGAAAAACAATGACTGAAACCAACCCCATCATTGTGGCGACAGAGGTTCACAAATGGTACGACACCTTTCACGTTTTACAAGGGGTGAACTTAACCGTCGAACGTCAGGAAGTGGTGGTGCTGATGGGGCCATCGGGGTCGGGTAAGTCGACGTTTATTCGGACGCTCAATGCCTTAGAAGACTTTCAGCAAGGTCAAATTACGATTGATGGCATGGAACTGTCTGCTGATCTCGGCAATATTGAAGCCATTCGCCAAGAAGTGGGGATGGTGTTTCAGCAATTTAATTTATTTCCCCATTTAACGGTATTGCAGAATATTACGCTGGCACCGATTTGGGTTCGGCGGTGGCCCCGCTCCAAGGCCGAAGAAGTGGCCATGCAATTGCTAGAACGGGTGGATATTTTAGAACAAGCCCATAAGTATCCAGGGCAATTGTCGGGAGGACAACAACAACGGGTTGCGATCGCACGTGCCCTAGCCATGCAACCTAAAATTATGCTATTCGATGAACCCACCTCGGCCCTTGATCCAGAGATGGTAAAAGAGGTGTTAGTGGTGATGCGATCGCTGGCCGAATCAGGAATGACGATGGTGGTGGTCACCCATGAGGTGGGGTTTGCCAGAGAAGTGGCGCATCGAATCTTACTGATGGATCAAGGCACCGTGGTGGAAGAAGCCCCACCCGAACAGTTTTTCCAGCATCCTCAGGAAGATCGCACGAAGCTGTTCCTGTCTCAAATCCTATAATCTCAGTCGATGGTCTTGAGTCGTTTTCTGGGGGCTATCAATGCCATTAGGGGACAATTTCATTTAGGGGCTTGTTTTTGATGCGGAAGCTTTATAGGTTCCGGTGTCATATCTTCGTATTGATCATGCCGCCTTTACCGACTGCATCCTAGCCTTCAAACAGACTCACAATACGTGTACCCGTAGTTTAACCCAGCACTGCCTCTTCACGAGTTCGAGCTGGAGACGTTCCAATTTTTTCCCATAGATTTTCTTGGGGAGTTTAGAACAGGAGAATATTGCTTTTTTAGGAGAAAATAAAATCCCTGTTTTTGCACGCCTTTACTGCTAAATGCTTAACGATTCCATGTATCCTGCTTTACAATAAAAAATAAATTGTTTCTATATGCTATCACTATGAACAATTTAGTTTCCACTATTAAAAAACAGCTTAAAAGCCCTGGACGTATTCTCCATCAAATCAATAAACAAGAAGGTGACTACTACTGTCCAATTTGTGAAAATTCTTTACGGCGATTCTATCCATTTGGGAATCCTCCACGACCGTTCGCGCAATGTCCATACTGTGATTCGCTAGAACGCCATCGTCTTGACTGGATTTTTTTAAAGCAGCAAACAAATCTATTTGAAAATGCTGAAAAATCACTTCTTCATGTTGCACCAGAAGCATCTTTAGCTCAAAAGTTCAAAAGTATTCCTAATCTTAACTATTTAAGTGTTGATCTTGACAGTCCTCATGCAATGGAGAGGATGGATATTACCGATATCCATTATCCAGACGAATCCTTCTCTTCGATATATTGTAGTCATGTACTGGAGCATATTCCAGATGATCGGAAAGCCATTAGTGAGTTGTACCGAGTGCTAAAGACTGGTGGATGGGCAATGCTTCAAGTACCTATCAGTGCACAAAAAACTTACGAAGACTTTAGTATCACATCACCCAAAGAGCGGAAGAAGCATTTTGGTTATTGGAACCATGTCCGTAAATGTGGACCCGATTATATTAATAGAATGAAGGATGTCGGGTTCCAAACCAAAACTATTCGTGCCAATGATTTTCTTGCTCCATCTGAATTGAATAAGCTTGGCATTCAGGGAAAACGGTTGATTTTCTATTGTTGCAAGTAGTTTGGTAAGTGAAGACTTTTGTACATCATTCTATTTTTATATCTCACTATCATAAGGGCATACTCACAAGGAGTACATCGCCTTTCTGAGAGAGTATTCAGACTGTTCTCAGGCCCATTGATTGGGTAGTGATGAAGGTTAAAAAAACAGGGATTTTATTTGGCTGGTGGTGGTACTGAACAAGCGTTTGAATCGCATTGGATGCAGATTTTGCACAGAAATCAGTTAGTCAAACAAACGCTTCTTGATGAGCAGTTCCATGAAGGGGGTGGAGCAACGATGTATTTAGTTTCTGGACGCAAGCCAAATTGATTGCAGTACATCTCAAATAGTCGAGGGCTACAAGGTTGTCGTTCTCTGGTGGCTATTAATACCGTTGGGGGACAAAAAATTGTTCATTCAGGGGTGGGCGCACATACTTCGCAGGGGCCTGTTTCCGTGGTGGAAGTTTCATAGGTTCTGGTGTCATATCTTCGTAGGGAATTTTGCTTAAGATATGACTGATACAGTTGAGGCGGGCTCGCTTCTTATCGTCTGCTTCTACCGTAAACCAGGGGGCTTCCGGAATATTGGTGTGGGCAAACATATGGTCTTTGGCTTGGGAGTACTCAACCCAGCGATCGCGGGACTCTAGATCCATTGGGCTTAACTTCCAGCGGCGAGCGGGATCTGTTGTTCGGGACTGAAAACGCCGCTCTTGTTCCTCATCACTAACGGAGAACCAATACTTGAGCAAAATCATGCCTGATCGGACCAACATCCGTTCAAATTCGGGGCAGGTCTGCATAAATTCCTGATACTGCTCTGCCGTACAGAATCCCATTACATGTTCGACGCCAGCCCGGTTATACCAACTGCGGTCAAAACAAACCATTTCCCCAGCGGCAGGCAGGTGGGCAACATAGCGCTGAAAGTACCATTCGGTCTTCTCGCGATCGCTTGGGGTTCCCAAGGCCACAATTCGGCATCCCCGTGGATTAAGAGGCTCGACAATCCGTTTGATCGTACCGCCTTTACCCGCTGCATCCCGGCCTTCAAACAGAATCACAATGCGCGTGCCCGTATGTTTAACCCAGTACTGCATCTTCACGAGTTCGAGCTGGAGACGCGCCAGTTCTTTCTCATAGATTTTCTTGGGGAGTTTGGAGCTACCCTCTGCCTCTGAAATATAGTGAAATACTCTGCGTTCTGAAGAGTTTTGGCTCCCCTTTTTTTGCTTATTGGGCTTCTTCCTTTTCTTAGATTGAGCCTTCTGTTTTGTCTTAGCTTTCACGGGAGGGGTTTCAGTGATTTTAGGAGAAGCCTGTTGCTTGCCATTGCGTTTCATCACTCAAAGTCTCACTTCAGAGCGCAACATCGTACATCCATATTAGTCAAGGGAGGACAATATCGATTTTGCCAAGCTGCGGCGTTCAGACCTGCGCAGCCCCAAAAGTTCTCTGTGATAGGTAGCGTACGGTCCTTGAGAGAGCTGCAATACCGATCTTCTCCCTGTCATGAGAGAATAAACGGTAGGAATCCAAAGAAAATGGCCCCGCTGTTAATCATGGGGCCATTTAGGGATTTGTATTCAGTTCTAGGTTAGGAGTTGCCAGGACAACTACTGACCTAGGACCGGTGGTGAACACACAGTGGTATTACTGTATAGCGAGTCAAAACTGAGGTCCTACCGCGAAATTACTGAGATTAATCGGGTGAATTTACCCTTAAGAACAAAGAAAGGCCAGTTTTTAGAAATGAGGCTAGAGCGGTGTCAGAAAGTTCCGTATTTATACGGATGCTTTTTTATCCGGATGTTTTTTCCCAAAAAAACACCGACAAGCTGAACCAACCTGTCGGACGTATGTGTGTTCCCCAATGACGACTCAGATAGCACTAAGTCTTCTCTAATATGGCTGCAATGACTGGGAGATAGTGTGATAAGTATCACCTAAATTGGTGATCTTGATCACAGATCAGGCCAGGTTATCAGGAGTGGGATTCAGCGGATTCACGCAGCAGCATAATCCGGATTGGATCGAGGGTAATAGACCACGGGAAGGGATGCTCTTTAAGTTGACGCCATTTATCTTTGAAAACCTCGGCCTGAAGTTGATAATCGTCGGCATGGGTGGGTGGTTCCTGGAGCTTCAGGTAGAGGGTCATGCGGTGAGGTGTTTCCCGCGTCATCACTAACCACCCGGGGAAGGTATTGATCGGTCGTTCCCCTGGAGGCTCTAGGTCGAAGAACCGGATTTGATGGGCTCGAATGCCCACTTGGGTGGGGTGAGATCCAAGGGGTTCCACAATGTGGAGGCGACAGTTCCAGTCAAGGGCGAGGACTTGTCCGGGGCCTTGCCGCTGGATCCGCGAAAAGTTCTTACAGCCGGTGAGTTGGGCAATACTAACCGTTTCAGGTTGTGCCAAGATTTGGTGTTTGGACCGTAGGGTTGACCGCTGTCCTCGCTCAACCACCATCAGTGGATCACAGAGGCGATAGGCTTCTTCTAAATTATGAGTGACCCATAGGGTCATCCCCTCATAGGTGGAGAGGCGGGTAACCATAAATTTTTCAATTTGGTTGCGCAGGTGAGTGTCCAAGGCCGAAAAGGGCTCATCTAAGAGGAGCAGTTGGGGCTGGCTGGCCAGTGCCCGAGCCAGCGCCACCCGTTGCTGTTGTCCCCCCGATAGCTCGTGAGGATAGTGATGTGCCCAATCCGAGAGGTGCAGGGCAGCTAAATGGGAAGAGGCGGTGGAGGCTACAAGCGATTGCCCAGAGGAGAGCGCAAAGGCGATATTCTCTTCTGCACTGAGGTGAGGAAATAAGGCATAGTCCTGAAATAGGAAGCCAATGTTGCGATCGCAGCTCGGTACATTAATCCCCTGGTCTGAATCAAACAGGACGCGGCCATTGAGGACAATCCTGCCCGCATCTGGGGTTTCAATCCCAGCAATGCAGCGGAGAATCATACTTTTCCCAGCCCCAGAAGCTCCCAATATCCCCAGCGTTGTGTCGTGGGTGTGAAAGGCGATCTTAAGCTGAAAGCCCGCCACCTGTTTTTGGAGATCCACCGACAGTCCTCGCTCTGCTCCTGGAGGATGAGATAAGCGCTGTTGCCTCGATTTACGACCTGGCTGGCGGCGAGATCGTTTGGGTCTAGAACTACAGACACAACCACGCGCCAGCCAAAGATTAATCCCCATCAGGCTCCCTAAGGTGAGGACTAAGGTCACCCCACACCAAAAGAGCGCATCCGTAAACGCGCCCCCTTCAACCGCAAAATAAATGGCCATCGGCAGCGTTTGAGTCTGTCCGGGGATATTCCCAGCCAACATTAGGGTGGCGCCAAATTCTCCTAAGGCCCGGGCAAAGGCAAGGCTGGTGCCTGCAACCAGTCCCGGACCCGCTAAGGGCAAGACAATTCGCCGAAAGAGAGTCCATTCCGAGGCCCCCAAGGTGCGGGCCGCTGCTTGAATATCCGGATCGAGTTGCTGAAAGGCACCGAGCGCCGTTTTGTATAGGAGAGGGAAGGACACCACCGTTGCCGTAATCACGGCAGCATACCAGGTAAACACTGGATTCAGTCCCAGAGGGGTCAGCAGTTGACCGAGGGGACCATTGGCTCCTAAGAGAAACAGCAGCAGAAACCCCAGCACCGTCGGCGGCAAGACCAAGGGCGCGAGCAGCAGGCCCTCGATCAAAGCCTTGCCTTTGCCTTGATAGCGATGCATGGTGTAGGCCGTTGCTACCCCTAACACAAAGGTGATACTGGTTGAGATCGCCGCAATCTTCAAAGATGTCCATAGCGGTGTCAGATCCACAGGCTTGCCCTCACTCCTTGATCACCCTGCCAAATCCAAACTGGGTGAAGGTCTGCTGCGCTGTGGGTGTGGATAGAAAATTGATTAAGGATTGAGCCGCTTGAGGTTGAGCGCTCGTGGTGACAATGGCAATGGGATAAACGATGGGGGAATGGCTCAGGACAGAAGCCGTTGCCACTTGCTTCACCTGAGAGGACTGTTGCGCATCCGTTTGATAGACGATTCCTGCATCCACATTCGCACTGGCGACAGCGGCAAGTACCCCACGAACATTGCTTGCGAAAATAAGCTTCGGTTGGACCTTGGCCAGTAGATGAGAGCGGGATAAGACTTCTTGTGCATATTGCCCGGCTGGCACCGTCGAAAATTCCCCCACCATAATTTTGCGAATATGGGCAGACGGTAGTTGCTCAAAGGAGTCCAAAAACCGCCGCGAGTGTTGAGGCACAATCAGCACCAGACGATTGGTGATCAGATCTCTGCGAGAGTGGGGGACAACCCAACCGTCCTGAGTCAACCGTTCCATCGGTTGGGTGGCGGCAGAGAAGAAGAGGTCAACGGGGGCACCCCGCTCGATTTGTCGTTGCAAAACGCCGGATGCCGCAAAGTTAAAGCTGAGATCGATCTGGGGATAGCGGGCTTCAAATTGGGGTTCGAGGCGTTCTAAGACATCTTGGAGACTGGAGGCAGCCGAGATCGTCAGACGACGAGGTTGCGAAGAGGTTTGACATCCTCCTAAAATCAAGACCAAATTCAAGCAAGCAATCAGCTTCAAAATAGAGAGACTTGCCATATCACTGCGATTGGGGGATGTGCCTACTCTAAACTGCTCCTTGGGAGATGTGTGTAAATTCAAGGAGAACATTCCTATTTTTCTCTAATCGAAATCGTTATAAATACCGAGGAATAAGGGTTTTAGATGGGGCACATTGTATACAACCCCGTTCTACTCAGGTACGCACACATGCATAATCCCTCTTTGACCGAAGAAAATCGTTTCCAAGTCAGCACCATTGTTGCCCCCCGCAAAAATACATCCCTGTATGACTGGTTAGAGGACAATGGCCGCTTTTTGCAGCACGATGACTCTGATTTCGATTGGTCTGATAATGATGAAGAACTTTTAGCCGAGTACTCAGGCAATAGCGATGACAGCTACACGCCAGTGGCTGCTTAGGTTTCACTTCACCTCCCGCAGTTTATGGCTCGGGTGAGTGCTGGTGAGCTGTTGTCACCAGCTTGAGCAATGCCTGATTCATGACAGTGTCAGCGTCAATAAGGGTGAGGACTTCAGCATGGGTACACCATCGCCACTCGTCATACTCCTTACGCTCTAAGACGATCTGTGCTTGTTCGCTGGCACTGAGCACCACCTGGTAGTGGATGTTCAAGCTATGTAATCCCCGATCCCGAGGGGACTGTTGCCGATGGGCAAAGCAGGTGGAATAGATCCCCCGATATTGAAATCGATCGGCTGCGATCGCAAGTCCTGCTTCTTGCTCGGCTTTTCGCTGTGCGGCTTGCAAGGGAGACTCTCCCGCAATCATCCGTCCGCCAATCACCCACCAGGATTTTTGGGGATAGGTGCAGCGTTTCGCGAGCAACACCTGCTGCTGATAGGTAAAGACCAGGTCCACACAGGTAATGACCAAATGATCCAGCGCTTGGCTGAAAACCTCTAAGGGTAATCGGTCGTCACGATCCACCTGATAGGTGCGTTCCGGTTCACAATAATGGGGTACTTCAGAACCCAGATCGGACGGATTAGCGCGTTCTAAGGACATTGACGGTTCCTACATTAATGGATGGGCGTTGATTTTAAGGCTGCGATCGCAAGACATCCCCATCCCACGAGAAAGGCGACGCCACCCAGGGGTGTAATCGGTCCGAACCCTTTAATATCAGAGAGGCTTAAGCCATATAGACTGCCCGAAAATAAAACAATACCGACGATAAAGGCAACCCCTGCAGCCGTTAGCAAGCTACTCCCCTCTGTCCGGCTCCATAGCAGTGCCACCATCATAAGGGCCAGGGCATGATACATCTGATAGCGGGTGCCCGTCTCAAAGGTTTGTTGAGAACGCTCACTCAGCTGGGCTTTGAGCGCATGGGAGGCAAAGGCACCTGCTGCCACAGACAGCCCTCCAAATAGTGCACCTAAGAACATAAATAATCGAGCCATCGGTTTATCCTGAATGGGTTAGCGTGTCACTCTTCTTGATTCAACTTACCGCAAGCACTGGGCCGATTTGAATGAATGCAAGCTGATGGGCAGAAATAGGAGCATGCCCCCCTCATGCCTGCAGTTCTGAACAGAGGAGGGCACAGAACGAATCGCGGTTGCTGCAGTCTGGTGTGGATAGGTGTGGGCACTGGCCCTATCCTCAATTCAGCCGCTGATCATCACCATGGCTAGGTGCTAGATTGAAGGAATACATCACAAAGTCCTCGGCTTTTCCTGCAACCGCTTCATACAGTCGCCGAGCGGGAGTATTATCATACTCCGTCCCTACCCATGCTTCCTGGCAGCCTAGATCTCGCCCTACATCAAACAATGTCTGCAATAACCGCTGCCCAATCCCTCTTCGTTGGTGGCTGGGGGCCACGCCCACTTCGTTGATCCACAGTTGAATAGGCTTATCGGGATGCAGATATGTGACAGCTGAGGCCATGCCGACCACCATCTGTCCATCTAGAGCAACCACAAGATGATGTTGGGGATCGGCTAGAAACGCAGCACTCCATCTCGGGTTAATCGGGTAATCGAAGACATCCAGGGCCACACAGTCAAGGACGCTAGCCTCATCCGGTTGGAGAATACGAACGACAATAGCCACGACCGCTTGCCCCCTATTTTGGACTCAACCCAATGGTAGCGTGGGTCTTAAAAAACTTAGAAATGAGGTCATGGCCAGCTTCAAGGACTTCATGTTAGCCTGTGAAGGAGTCTCTATACCTTTGTTTTGTAACAGCACTGATGACTCCCAGCCCTTGCCATAACGGACTGATTATTATCCCCATTCCTTAGTTAGTGGTGGGTTTAGAGTCGCTATCGTTTGTACCAAGAAGTTAGAATCCCGCCTCAAGGCGGTTTTTTAATGGCCTGCTTTGGGGCAACTCAGGAGGTCAGCCATGAAAAAAGTCGCCGTCTTTGGTAATGCGGGTGGGGGGAAGTCCACCCTCAGCGCCCAACTGGCAGCAGCCACAGGTTTGCCACTGTACGTTCTGGACAAAATCCAATATAAAACGGGTGGAGAAGCAGTCCCACCATCCACCTACCAACACATCCATGCTCAGATCCTGCTGCAAGAGGCATGGGTGATCGATGGGTTTGGTTGCATGGAGACGCTATGGCCGCGACTAAAGGCTGCAGACACGTTGATCTATGTGGATTTGCCGTTATCTATCCATTTTGCTTGGGTGACCAAGCGGATGTTCACAGGGTTTGTTAACCCGCCCCCAGGTTGGCCCGATCAGAGCCCCATCCTCAAAAGTAGTCTGAATAGCTATCGGAACTTGTGGTTATGCCATCGATACTTGACGCCACGATATCGAAAGTTTGTCCACCAAGCGAGCAAAACCCAAAGGGTGTATCACCTCAGATCGGTGGTTGATATCTCACAATTTTTAGCTGCTCTGACAAGCACTTGAAAGCAGTGTTGTACAGATTGCTTTGTCCGTTTTGGGGGACAAACCATTAGTCTTGCGAGGTGGTGTAAGGCGTACCGTCTTTGTGGGTAAATTGCCAGTGTCCCTCAACCCATTGAGCCACTAGGTCATCATCTGGATAGTCCACCCGATCATCCGGTGTGCGATCGCCTATTTCTAGATAGACGGCATCAGCATCAGAGGCATTGCACAAATGGTGACCATCGGCTTCACCAGCCGGAAAACCAGCGGCCATCCCGGCGGTTAGAAAGTCCTGGCCAGCATTGGTTGCCAACACAAGTTCACCTTCCAGTACATAGATAAACTCATCTTGGCGGCTATGCCAATGGCGCAGCGCCGAGCAGCTACCAGGGGCTAACCGAACTAAGTTGACCCCAAAGTTTTCGAGCCCAGCTGCATCCCCCAATCTTTGTTTGCTTCGGCCTGCCACTTGTGGTTGAAAATCGGTGGGGTAATTGGAGTGAGTTTGGTGGGGAATGCGGGTGATGTCAAGTCGCATGGTAAGCCTCCCAGTCGGTTGTTATGATGATTCTGACAGGTCAAAGATTCTATCTGTTCGGGATGTAGTGACGAGGGTTGGAACGCATGAAATGGGTCAAGGCAGTGAGTGGTATTGCGCTAGCTGTAGGGATTGTTGTGGGTTACAAGTTTTATAACAAATCTCAAACCGCCAGCGATGTCAAAAGCAAGCTACTGGTGGCCTGTGCTGACGATAGTCAATGTGCGGCATCCGTGAAACAGTATTTTGATGAGTGTTTTAATGCTAACTATGATCTGGGCAGTCGTCGGCGCTCGGGAGACCTAGATGGCCCTAGCTTTGCCGATTGTCTTAATCAGAAAGCCGGAGAGTCTTTTACCCTGCGACCCGAGTAATGATGCCGCGACCTAGCAATGGGGCTGCGAGGCCTTAAGCCTTTAGGCAAACCTGCTTTCGCATTCGCCCTCTATCCATATCAGCATCGAATCGTCTCTGAATGATGCTGAGTATCGAGTTTAGAACAAGAGATTGCCCCCTCTCTGATCGCCAATACAATTGAAAAAAGGCTATGACAATTGCAGACCATTTAACTGAGCTGATGGGGCAACCCGTCAAAAACTACAATCCTGACGAAGGCTTAGTGAATCCCGCTGATACGGCGTATCGGCTGACCGTCGCTGATCTCGATTACGATTCTGAGATCAAAATTTTTGATCGAATGGCCGCTTTCTTTGAAGAGCCCCACGTCAGTGAGGTCACGAACCTCGTGATTGGCCTCTGGGACTGGGAAGGCTTTGAAGTGGATTCAAGGCCGATCGTAGAAGCCTTGGTCGCAGCCCAGGATCAACTCCCCCACCTCCAAGCACTGTTTCTCGGGGATATTGTGGGTGAGGAATGCGAAATTTCTTGGATTCAGCAAACGGATATTTCTCCCCTCTTTTTAGCCTATCCCCAGCTACGCTATCTGGGTGTGCGCGGTGGAGAAGGATTGCGGCTGGGTATTCCCACCCATGAACATCTACAAACCCTAGTGATTGAGAGTGGGGGATTAAGTGCTGCCGTTGTCCGAGATATTAGTGCCGCCCAACTTCCCAATCTGGAACACCTGGAATTATGGTTGGGGGAAGATAACTATGGAGGCGATACGACCGTTGAGGATTTATCCATCCTTTTGGCTGGGGAACGCTTTCCCCAGCTACGCTATCTGGGGCTAAGGGATAGTCAAATAGCAGACGAAATTGCGATCGCACTCGCCACTGCCCCCGTTTTGAATCAACTCAGCACCCTAGATTTATCCCTGGGCACTCTTACAGACCGTGGGGCCGAAGCCTTACTGGCTAGCCCTGATCTCCCCACCCTCGACAGGCTCGATCTTCATCATCATTATCTGTCAGAGGCAATGATGGCCCGTCTCCAAGCCCTACCCCTGACCGTTAATGTGGCAGATCGCCAGGAAGCTGACGAATATGATGGTGAGACTTGGCGATATATCGCTGTTTCTGAATAGCCGTGGGTGGATGTGCAGACCATTCCCCTCACTTTGTGGTGCTGGGGAATCCAGAGCGTCCCCGGATTCAATATTTTCAGACGGCCTTAAGACAGTTAGGGCTGGCCCCAGCAACGGTGATTGCCTATCAGGACTGGTTGACCCAGCCACACCGCTTAGAACACGTGCTTACCCCCCAGACCATTCTGCGCATTGAATCGCCTGGGCGGAATTTCACCGTAGAGAAACTGATCCTTGCCCAGGGAGTGACCGCCGCTGCCGCTGAAGCCTCTCCCTGGATTGATGCCGAATCAGCCCTCGCCTTGCCGGAACAACCGGGTCGTATTCTCTATCCTCGGCAGTGGTATTTAGGGTTTTGCCAAGTTCTGGCTCAGCTGCAGACCCAAATCACCCAGATAGGGGTGAGCCGATGGATGGCTTCGCCTGCAGAAATCCCCCTCTTATTTGATAAAATTCTCTGCCAAGCGCTGTTTCAACAACAACAGATCCCCATCCCCCAGCCCTTGGGGAGCATCACCTGTTTTGATGCCCTGATCAATCGGCTGCAAGCCACAGGCTGTCGGCGAGTTTTTATTAAGTTAGCCCACGGTTCCTCTGCCTCTGGGGTGATGGCATTGGCGCTGCAAGGCCCCAAAATTAAAGCCTGGACAACGGTGGAAGTCGTCTCTACAGGGCCAACCCTACAGCTATATAATTCTCGCAAAATTCAGCAGTACCAAGATCTGTCCACCATTGCGGCAATTGTGGATCAGCTCTGTCGAGAACGGGTGCAGGTGGAAGCCTGGGTGCCTAAAATGGGCCTTAATCAGCAAAGCTGTGATCTGCGGGTTGTGGTGATTGGCGGCAAAGCCCGCCAGGCCGTGGTTCGTCTGAGTCATAGCCCGATGACCAATCTGCATTTACTCAACCAACGCAGTTCCCCCGAACAGCTTATCGCTCGGGTGGGAACGGCAGTCTGGGATCAAGTCCTAGCGTATTGTGAGCAGGTTGCCCAACTCTTTCCTCACAGTTTGCATCTTGGGGTTGATGTGGCTGTGCTCTCGGATCATCGGCGGATCAAAGTTTTGGAGGCGAATGCCTTTGGCGATTTATTACCTCAGGTGACCTGGCGGGGGTTGGATACCTATACCACTGAAATTAAAACGGTGCTGCAGCAGCTGCTTCCGGTCAATGCTTTATGATCTGGGTGGCGGGTGACAGGAAACCCCAATGATCAATATGTGCCAGCTAGTGGGGAGCCACGATATTCTGCTGATGACGCTAGATACCCTCCGCTTTGATGTGGCCCAAACTTGCATCACCGACGGACGGACCCCTTTCCTAGCTTCTCTTCTGCCCGATGGCATCTGGGAAGAACGCCATTCTCCAGCCACCTTTACCTATGCGGCCCACCAGGCTTTTTTTGCGGGCTTTTTGCCCACGCCGATTACGCCAGGACAGCACCCCCGCTTATTTGCCGCCCAATTTCCTGGCAGTGAAACCACCCATGCCACCACCTACGTCTTTGATGCCCCTGATATCGTGACCGGGCTGGCCCAGGTGGGCTATCGAACCCTCTGCATTGGCGGGGTAGGGTTCTTTAATCAGCTCAGCCCCTTGGGGCAGGCGTTGCCCAGTTTATTTATGGATCGCTATTGGACTCCTGCTCTAGGCGTAACCGATCCCCAGTCAACGGCTCATCAGATCGAGCTTGCCGTCACCTGTTTACAAAGGATACCTACTGAGCAGCGGGTCTTTTTATTTGTGAATATCTCAGCTTTACACCAACCCAACTATATGTATCTGCCCGGTGCCACTTCCGACTCTTGGGCCTCCCATGCAGCGTCCTTAGCCTACGTTGATCGCCAACTGCCTCCCTTATTTGCAGCCTTACAGCAGCGGGCCTCTACCCTCTGCATTCTCTGTTCGGATCATGGGACGGCCTATGGTGAGGCGGGGTATGTGGGCCACCGGGTCAGTCATCCTGTGGTCTGGACGGTTCCCTATGCTGAGTTTGTGCTGCCGGAGCGTCAGCCATGAGTTCTTTGCAAGCAATGCTGTCGGCAGCTCCCTATCAAACCTATGCCTACTCCTACCCGCATAAAACGGCGTATCGGCCTTTGAGTCGACGTTATGCTCTGGAGGAGCTATGGGCTCAGGAAAATCGCCAGGCTCTATTTCTGTATGTGCATATTCCCTTTTGTGAAATGCGCTGTGGCTTTTGTAATCTGTTTACCCAGCATCACGCCCAGTCAGACGTGATTGCAGCTTATTTGCAGACTCTGGCTCGTCAGGCAAACGTGATTAAGTCCTGCCTAGGAGACGTCCAGTTTGCGCGCTTAGCCCTAGGTGGGGGAACGCCCTCCCTTCTCCATCCCGACCAGTTATCCTCACTGTTTGATCTGCTCTCAAACACGATGGGAGTTGATCTGGCCAGTACGCCGATCTCAGTGGAAGTGTCGCCTGGAACCTTAACGCCAGACAAGTTGGCCTGTTTGCGATCGCATCATGTCGACCGGATCAGTATCGGCATCCAGAGCTTTGTCGCAGCCGAGACAGCGGCAGCTGGACGCCCCCAACCCACAGAATTAGCGCAACAGGCCCTGGCCCAGATTCGCGATGGGGATTTCCCTATCCTCAATATTGATTTGATTTATGGACTACCCGGACAAACCCTCGACACTTGGCGGTATTCTCTGGAAACGGCCTTACAATTTCACCCGGAAGAGCTGTATCTATACCCGCTCTACGTTCGCCCTCTGACGGGTCTGGGACGCTCCGCTAAAAGCTGGCAGGATCAGCGCCGTTCCTACTACCGCTATGCTCGGGATTGGCTAGTGGCTCAAGGGTACCAGCAAGTGTCCATGCGGATGTTTCGCACCCCTGTCGCTACGGATCGGACAGGTCCAGTCTATTGCTGCCAAGAAGACGGCATGGTGGGCTTGGGATGTGGGGCACGGTCCTATACCCAGTCGCTCCACTACGCCAGCGAATATGCGGTGAGCAAGGCTCAGATTGCTAACATCATCAATACCTATATGGACAGTCCAGACGCCGCCTTCCCATTCGCTGAGTATGGGTTTGAGCTGGATGCCAACGATCAGCGCCGTCGCTATGTCATTCAGTCCCTCTTGCAGTCGTCAGGACTCGATCTACAGCGATATCAGCATCGCTTCCATCGTCCTGTATTCACCGATTTACCCGAATTAGCAGAGCTATTGGATTTAGGATTAGGGGAGCAGACCGCCACCCATCTTTGCCTTAACCCAGCTGGACTGGAGCAATCGGATACGATTGGGCCGTGGCTCTATTCCCAGAAAGTTCAGGATCGGATGGAGACCTACACATGGGCCTAGATTTGACGTTGCTTTATCGGGGACCACTGGTCAGCTGTAATTATGGCTGTGAGTACTGCCCCTTTGCCAAGCGATCGCAAACGGCAACCGAACTCAATCAGGATCGCCAAGCCCTGAAGCGCTTTGTGGACTGGATTCTTCAGCGGCCAGCAGGCGATCGGATCCGGGTCTTGTTTACACCGTGGGGGGAGGCCCTGATTCATCCCTGGTATCAGAGTGAGATCGCACGGCTCACTCACTGCCCGCAGGTGGAAAAAGTGGCCATTCAAACTAATCTGTCCTGTGCTTTAGGGTGGGTTGAAGCTTGCCATAAACCTAAACTTGGCCTGTGGACAACCTATCATCCCGTGGAAGTAAAACGGCAGCATTTTCTCCAGCAATGTCGAAGATTGATTGAAGGACAGATCCGTTTTAGCGTCGGCATTGTCGGCCTCAAAGCCCATCGAGCAGAAGCCCAAGCTCTTCGTCAAGCCCTGCCAGACTCGATTTATGTCTGGGTCAATGCCTACAAGCGCCAAGCGGATTACTATACTTCTGAAGACATTGCCCAGTTTACGGCCATCGATCCCCTCTTTGGGATTAACAATCAGGTCTATCCCAGTCTTGGACATCCTTGCCGTGCTGGTGAGTCCGTTCTCTCTGTCGATGGTGAAGGTAATCTGCGACGCTGCCATTTTATCCCAGAGCAGATAGGCAATCTCTATCAACCAGACTTAGAGCAAGCCCTATATGCGCGGCCCTGCACAAATGCCACCTGCCGTTGTCATATTGGTTATGTCCATATGCCTGAGTTAGGGTTAGATCAAATGTTTGGCACTGGTCTCTTAGAACGGATTCCCGAAGCATCTGGCCGCTTATTTGCATCCACCACCTTGAATTAAGGGATTATAGATGGTGTAGTGACCCTCACCTTTGTCTTTAGCACTGTACATCGCTATTTCAGCATTTTTCAGAATATTATCTGCGATAGCATACTTAGCGCTTCCATAGTCAATACCAATACTAGCGGCGATGGTTATTTCGTTACCCTGGATTTGAAAAGGTTGCTCTAAGAGTGCGAAAACCTTTTCTGCTAACTGATTGACACTGCTCTCATCGGTTAGCGTGTTGAGAAGAATGGCAAACTCGTCTCCACCAATACGGGCTAACATATCGTCGGGCTGAATCACTTCTGTTAACCCCATCGCTATCTGTTTCAACAGCTTATCTCCAACGGAGTAACCAAAGGTTTGGTTGATAGATCTAAAGCGATCGCAGTCCAAATACAGCACAGCAAATTGGTAAGATTCATCCATCTTGGCTAGAAAGAGGGATTGCTCCAGTCTTGTGAGAAACGAGATGCGGTTAGGAAGGGTCGTTAGATAGTCGGTATTACTAGTTTCTAGCAATTGACTGTTGGCCTGATGGAGCTGCCGATTTTGATCAAGCACCCACTGTTGCAGTTGAGCATTTAAGGCCAAGACTTTTTCTTGAGCATCCTTTAAGGACAGTTGGTTATGAACTCTAGCTAAAACCTCTTCTAATTGGAACGGTTTAGTTAAATAGTCTACACCGCCGACTTCGAAGGCTTTGACCTTATCCAATGGGTCATCTAGGGCACTGAGGAAAATAATTGGGATATTAGCTGTTTGGGGATTTTTCTTAAGTTGAATACAGACCTCATAGCCATTTAAGTCAGGCATCAGAATGTCTAGCAAGATTAAATCAGGCAGAAGCGAATCCACAGAATTGAGGGCCATTTCACCCCCTGTCGCTTTGCGAATGCTATACCCCTGAATGGCCAGCATATTAGAGAGCAGCCGTAAATTCTCTAACGTATCGTCTACGATCAGAATGTCACTCGGTAGTACAGATGTTGCAGGACTAGCAATTTCTGTTTTGATATTCGCATGATATTCAGTTATATCTGTGTCTAAACTATCTCTGTTTACGTCATTGGGGGTAGAAATCATTTGGATACCTCTTATTTCGTGGGATTTAGTGGGCAGGGAATTCAATCAGTTGGACCAGTTGTTCAAATTGATAATTTTCAATTAAGTGAGTTAACTCACTGGCTGTCGCCTGGTATTCGGGTGGAATTTGCTCAATGAGTTGCAGCAGCCGTAGATCATTTCCTTGCTTTGCCCGTTGGCCAAATTCCTCCAGCCATTCTGGAGACATTCCCCGTAAGCTATCTGGATTCAGACTGTCTCGCTGAGATGAATAAATCTGTTGATGGGCATTTAAGGACTGATGATCTGAGGTTGTCAGATATTGCACGCCTAAATGCGCTGCCATTTTTTGCAGGACTTCATTTTGCTGAAAGGGTTTACGCACGAAGTCATCACATCCTGCGTCCAGGACTTTTTGCTTGTTCTCTTCAAATACACTGGCAGTAAGAGCAATCACAATCGTGTTTTTACCCTGTACTGCTGCCTTAATCTGCTGAGTGGCTTGATAACCATCCATTTCAGGCATCTGCATATCCATCCAAATCAAATGGGGCTGCCAATCTTGCCAGAGTGAGATCGCCGCTTGGCCATTCGCCGCTTCTTGCACTGAAAAGCCCATCATGTTCAAAAACTCAACGAGCGGTTGTCGATTCGTTTGCTCATCGTCGACTACTAAAATACGAAACTGAGGTTGATCGGGTGCTAAACTAACTGGCTGCAGGGTAGTCGTAGCGTCATTGCCCATCATCACTTCAGTGGCAACGACTAAGGGAATATTGAACGTAAAGGTCGATCCTTGCCCCTCTTGTGTCTGAACGGTGAGGTCACCTCCCATGAGCCTGACAAATTGCTCGCTAATACTGAGTCCTAATCCAGTTCCTTCTCTCGATTGCCGACCCACATTTCCCTGCTCAAAGGCATGGAAGAGTTGATCCAAACTCTCTGAGTCAATTCCCGGCCCTGTATCTCTGATGGCAAAGGATAGGATTTGTGAGTCCACAGAAACATATAAATCAATCTGCCCTTGCTGGGTAAATTTAATGGCATTACCTAGGAGGTTAATTAAAACTTGCCGTAACTTGCTTTGATCCGCCTTGATATAGCGAGGAACATGGGCTTGACCATGAAACGAGAGCTGAAGCTGCTTATGGGCGGCTTTGAGACTAAACAGGTCTTCCAGTTCGGTGAGGAGATTGTAGAGATCAAAACTCATGGCCTTGAGATGGAGTTGTCCAGCCTCAATTTTGGACATTTCCAGGACATCATTGATCAGCGCTAACAGGTGGTTGCCACTGCGATTAATCGTATGCACGTACTGGGCCTCTTGCTTTGCTAAATGTTCAGACCGCTGCATCAATTGGGCATAACCCAAAATGGCGTTGAGTGGCGTGCGCAGTTCGTGACTCATGTGACTTAAAAAATCGCTTTTGGCCCGGTTTGCTCTTTCAGCCTCCTCTTTTGCTGCTTTCAGTGCCTCTGCCTGCTTTTGAGAGTGAACTAATAATTCCGCCTGCTGAACGGCTACCCCTAACTGCGTCCCCACTTGCGTCATAATTTGAATGGCTGATGGATCCCAATCGTAAGGGGCAACATCTATGGTGGCCATGAGTAACCCCCACAGATGAGTGCCATCGACAATGGGAAGCACCAGGTATGATTTGATCTTTAATCGTTCTAAAACTTTCAGGGTATAAGGATCAAAACCAAATTCTTTGACATCAGGAATGACGTTGCAACTCATCGCTTGACCCGTATCTCCCAAGGCAAATTCATACTGATAGGTCTGAGTGAGGATTTGTTTAATGCCCGCTGTTGGGGAAATATCGGCTGTTTGTGCTCCCGGTCTTGTCGCCTTGAGTGCCATGATCGAAGGGCTATTGGGGCTTACGGATTCAGCCACTAAGGTGCCACTCCAATCGGATTTAAATTGATACACTAAGGTGCGATCACAACCCATAAACTGTCTTAATTCCTCAGTCGTATCAGCAAAAATGGTTTGGATATCCAAAGTTTGCCGCATTCGCTGAATAATCCCTGAAAATGCCTGCTCTCGCTCAGCAGATTTTTGTAATTTGGCGGTCCGTTCTTGAACCAATATTTCTAAACTGTCATTCAAGGTTCGGAGTTCAACTTCTGCGCGTTGTCGTTCCCGAATCTCTTGTTGCAACACCTTGTTGATGGCTTCCAATTGTTCCGGTGTTTTTAGCGATAAAAATTTTGGCAATTGAGTGGCCATCTCGGTCGCTGTAACACAGGAGACGAGCGCCGTCAGGGCTTGCTCAGTCCCAGATAACCAATAGGCGGGGTGCCACAAAGTCCAAATTTCCAATAAATGTCCCGTACCACACAGAACAATAAAGGCCCCAAACAGCAAAAATATATTTTGAAAAGGAACATCGCTCCGTTTGGAAACGAAGTAGACTAGCATCAAAGGAATAGAAAAATAAGCAATAGCGATCAGTAAATCACTCACCACATGTAACCCGACCAAAGGAGTTTGCCATAGATAGCAATGTCCATGCGGTATATATTGCTCAGGTGATAGCAAATTGTTTAAAGCTTTCCACAGACTATTCATAGAATTTGACAAGGAATACAGGTGCGTACGCCTCTCATGGAGGCCAATTTATGCACTGTTGATTTTTATAGATATTGTTATGCTTGGAAATTTCTCTTTCAGTTTCAGCTTTCCCAAGCAAAGGGATTAATCTGCACTAGCATCAATGACATCTAACGCTGTCATATGGGTTATGTTCAATTCCCGCCGCGTTTGATCGCAATACACTATTCTGCTCAAACCACACAGTGATGTGAATCATCCTGGGCACAGGTGAAGTAATGCCCACAGCGATTGGTAATAGCCCCTTGTCAACAATGCTTGTGATTAGTGGGTCCAACGGGACTGGGCGGACTCGAACCGCCGACCTAGCGCTTAGGAGGCGCTTGCTCTATCCAACTGAGCCACAGCCCCAGCATAAGAGACATCCTAACAGGGTATTAACTCCGATCATAAGGTCACAGGATAATAACAAGTTATTTTTAGGACGAACATATAGAGTTATCAATGCTTGGAACAATGCTGTTAGGTACTGGGGGCGTTTATGGCTTTGGTAATTCCCCTACGGTTATGAATAGCTAAAGACATTTGGACCACTAAAGCAACGAGCTTATCCTTTGCCTAACGATGTACTAATGCTATTCGTTGGAAGAAGTTATGAAGTCAGAGGACCATCGTTTTGGTGAACGGGGCATGGTCAGCTCTAATGAAAAGTGCCTGGAAAGCCATGCCTGCGATAGCTGCAAGGCTCAGTTTGGTCATCATCACCTAGACCACACAAGCCAAGCTGTTACTAACTTTTTGTTGCGGTATTTTAAGATTTAATTCAGTATATTTACGAATGTTGTTTTTCTTTTAACTAAAGATAATAGATAAGTCTGTTTTTGCGTGACCTCTAGAGGGCATCAACGGTTGAGTCATCTAACCTAAAAATTTTTTTGTTGTTAAAAAGTAATGTATTGTATACTGAACTTACCATTATCCAGATGTATTTTAGTTCTTAACGGAATCGAAATCCTAAGCGAAAATTAGCTCGCAGATTCAGGCAGTGCTCTCTCTTTTTTACATGGTGCTATCTGTATCAAAGAGGCGACGTCAAATGACATTCACTTTCCACAACTCAATCAACTAGATTGACGAGTTATTTCCTCTTGTATGTACCATGTTTGAACATGGGAATTGACCAGTGTGATTAGGGCTGTTTGCCTCAGTTCTAAATGAAGTGATAGCGATTTAGACTGTTTTACTCAAGTGGACTTTCGGCTATGTTTGGCAATCTATCAGAATTTTCCTTGCCCGAACTTTTGCAAATGTTTGAACGCTCTAGTAAGACGGGGCGACTTTCGGTTTGGAGCCCATCTGGCGTTCATCGTATTTGGTTCTATCAAGGACGAGTTATAGCAACCTTGGCGCCAGATGATCGATATCACTTAAAATCAATGCTTCTGTCTATGGGGAACCTCAGCCCTGAATGTATTTCATGCATAAAAGCATTAAAAGATCCCAGAGAACCCATCGGTAAATCTCTCAAAAAACGGGAGCTGATTGATAACTCAATTCTGGCCCTTGCTTTTCGTCAACAAATTAAAGTTGGAGTGTATAAGCTTTTTCAGCTGCAATCGGGGCAGTTCAGATTTGCCACCAATGCTCCAATGCCTTATGAAGAAATGACGGGCTTGAGTAAAGGCGGAAGGGAAGTAGCAATCGCAGGTTTGCGATATCTTGAAACAATATTTCAGGATGAAAATACCTTACCCCAACCCGATTGTATCTTTGCACCTACCTCCGATGAGCTACCGTTACTCAAGCTCTCTCCATTAGAGTGGGGGCTGTTAGAAAAAGCGTCCCCACAACACAAGCTACATGAGCTCGCCAAAATAATACAAGCTGATTTGCTAGAGGTACGCAAAGCTTGTCGTCGTTTAGTTGCTGTGGGATTACTGGAAGAGATCGTGGCAACACCTGTCGCCTCTACTTCCTCTATCCCTGCGCCAAACAAGAAGCCTCTTTCGCCCCCCAGCGTAGCGGTGGCACAATCAAGCTCTGCATCTTCCACCACTACTCCCCAAAACAGAGAGGCTTCCCCACCGCCACCTGCCTCTGAGGTTAACCCCACGCTACTCAGCCGTTTAGCAACGCTCTTGAAATCAGTAAGCTAGTGAGCGCATCTCTGGAAAAGCGAGTGAGTTATTAGAGACTTTATTGAACCCTTGGGGGGTGAGAGATTAATATACAAGCTTTTCTTCGGCAAAAATATTAGGACTGATGGAAGATCGATGAGGTATTTTTAGAGCTCTTCTTAAAGAAGAATAATCTGTTATTTGTATAAAATATTGCATTTTCTCTGGCTTTTTGAGGTATTGATAGTTGATTATTAAAGCCAGTTATAAATCAGATACAAAAAATTAATTAAATGGTTAATTTGTTTGATTCTAGGGAATACTAGTATAGTGCGATTTTAAAACTTAATTATTGGAGCAATTAACTCAATCTAAGTTTTCTATGCAATCTTTCTTTGAGGGTTGTTTATTCTAATTTTAGTTGCAATATCGCACTAGAAGCTTTGGTTAGTAAACATTGCATTTTATGCTTTTTTATTCATTGACTGAGCTTCAGTATCTATGTGATTCAATACATGTCATATTAGGAGCCTTAACATGGCAAATTTATCTTCTTTGCAAGGTGCATTGCAAAATTTTGTGGCAGGTAGTGCTTCAGTGCAAGGTGCTGCTGTAGTAACACCTGATGGACTACCTTTGGCCTCGGTTCTACCTGGCAATATGGATGAGGAAAAAACGGCTGCAATGTCTGCAGCAATGTTATCTCTGGGTGAGCGGATTGGCACAGAGTTAGCTCGAGGTGAGATCGACCGTATTTTTGTCCAAGGTAAAACTGGTTATGGTGTTTTAACCAGCTGTGGCGAAGACGCTATGTTGCTGACCTTAGCCAGTGAAGATGCTAAGCAAGGCCTGTTGTTTATGGAAATTAAGCAAATGACTCAGCGGATTAGCGCAGCCTTGAATCCTGCAACCTTCGGTGCTTCTTAGTCTTTAGATCATTTAGAAAATCAAATGGAGTTAGAAATGTCAGCAACATTACGTCCCGAATTGGGCGATTTCAGCAGTATTGTTTGCTTTAAGGCTGTAATCACAGGAATGGAAGAGGCTTTAGGGGTCAAAGCAACTGCAATTGCCCTCACTTCTGCCGGCCGAACTCGTGGCAAGAATCTTGCGGCAGACTTGGATTTAGTGGGCAAAGAACTATCGATGGAAGAATTAACCAGCAAAGTTTCCTTTGCTTTAGGCAAAGATGGCACTCGCTTGTTTGTGCTCGACAAACTGGAAAAAGTCGGCGATAACTACAGAGCCTACACCCAGGAAACCGTTTGCTCTGCTGGTGAACCCCAAGGATCAGATCGCCAATGCACCTTTACGCTGGGTGCAATGCAGGGTGCTCTAGAGGCTATCACGGGCCAGCGTTTCCGAGGCAAGCATATTGAATCCGTACTTCGCGGTGGGACCCACGATGTCTTTGAATACACACCACTAGGCTAGCAATTTTAGACTAGATCGTGGCTAGTGCAGATATTGGGTAAGGGGAGAGAGGCTCTTCTTGCCCAATGTTTTAGCATATCCATTTTTTGTAAGGAGGAGCACTGCTTCAGTGAGGGAATCAACTCGGAATATTCTCAAAATTGTTGTGACGGGTCCAGTGGGTGCAGGCAAGACAACATTTATCCGCACTATTAGTGAAATTGAGGTAATAGATACGGATCGTAAACCGACTGATGAAACGGCTCAAATGAAATCGGGTACTACCGTAGCTATGGATTTTGGCCGGATAACATTAGGGGATGAGATGTGGGTGCAGATTTACGGTACACCGGGGCAACAGCGCTTTGACTTTATGTGGGATCTCCTGATACAGGGTGCCCATGGTTATGTGTTGTTGGTTCCTGCACACCTACCGGGTAGTATTCGCGAGGCTCGCAACATTCGAACGTTTATGCAACAGCGCACTAATGTTCCCTTTGTGGTTGGCATTACCCATGCTGATCATCCCGATGCGTGGGACCTTGAAGACATTCAGATGGGGTTAGAGGACTATCAAGCTACCGCTTCCTATATTGTCTTGAATGCCAATGAGCGGCCATCAGTAGCCGAAACGCTTCTGGCATTGCTAGGACAACTTCAGGCAACAATGGCTGCATAATTGAGTTACACGCTTTTTCGGCATGTGTGAATTGAAGAGACCTATCGTTTTTTATGGTTTGGGATGTGGTAATAGCTTAAGGCCGATATAGCAATTGAAGGGCTAATGCTCGGCCATACTGAATTGGATAGGTAAGCTAGAAACTTTTAGCCTATCAATCATGCCTGGCACACCGTCTAAGCTCTACTTTCTAGTTCAGGCAATAAGTCTGGCTACCATACTCTAGACAATCCCTTGCATACAGCGTCAAAGGGGTTATTTATTTTATAACGAACATATGTTATAAAATAAATAACCCCTCAATCACAAGCATTCCTGCCCATGCCTAAGGTTGTCGATCGCAAGCAGTATCGAAAAGAGTTGCTGAATGGATGTGTGGAACTCTTCGCCCAGAAGGGATATGGCTCCATCACCATGCGGCAGATTGCCGAAGGGCTGGGTGTTTCGACTGGTACGCTATATCACTATTTCCAGAGCAAAGAAGATATTTTTATGCAGCTTGTTCAGGAGCTGTGTGAAGAAGATATCTCCCGGTTCTTTGCCCAAGCTCCTGAGGCAGAAACCTTGGAAGCTCGTCTACAGGCCGTGATGGCGTTCGTGTTGAAAAGCCTTCAGTTCTATCAGCAGCAGATGTTGCTATGGGTCGACTTCTATCAACACACTCGAGCCAGTAGTGACGAGGAACTACAGTTCCTCCGCCAGATCTGGAATGGGACTCGTGATGCAGCAGTGGATTACTTACAGCTCCCGAATACGGAGTTAGCCGACTTCCTAATGATTTTTATTGACGGTCTGATTATTCAATGTGTCTATAACCGAGACATTGAAGATACAGACTGGTTCCATCACCAAAGCCAACTTATGATTCAAATGGTCCTTAGCCATGAACAGTTGTCCCCTCAAACTTAAACCCAAGCCCTGGTTAGTCGGTGCATTGATGGCTGCCATCGCAGCTAGTGGCGGTATTGTCGTTGTCGGACTGGCCCAAAGCGGCTGGCAAACCTCCGCAGATTCCAGTGCCGTACAACCCAAAACCTTACCGAATATTGCCGCTTTAGGCCGACTTGAACCCACGGGTGAGATTGTCAAAGTCGCCGCCCCCTTGACCCTGGACGGCGATCGCCTCGCCACACTCAAGGTCAAACTGGGAGATACCGTCCAGGCAGGTGATCCGATCGCCGTATTGGATTCCCGCGATCGCTTGCTAGATGAGGTGGCCCAAGCTCAAGCCCAGCTCCGTGTCGCCCAGGTCAAGCTAGCCCAGGTAAGAGCAGGCGCTAAACCGGGAGCCATCAATGCCCAACGGTCAACGGTCTCCCAAGAGTCTGCTGAGTTAACGGGGCAATTGCGAATTCAACGGCAAACCATTGCCCGACTGGAAGCCCAATACGAGGGCGATCGCAGTGCCCAAACCGCAGCCGTTCAACGACTACAAGCAGAACTGCGCACAGCCCAAACAGAACTGGCCCGTTATCAATCTCTCTACCAAGCAGGAGCCGTTTCTGCATCCTTGTTCGATAGTAAGCAGTTGAGTGTAGATACCACCCGCCAAGCCTTGAAGCAGGCCACTGCAGAACGCTCTCGCACCGACGGCATTGCCCAGCGCCGTCTCCGAGAAGCCCAGGCTGAGTTGGGTCGGCTGGAAAGTACCGGGCAAGCTCAGGTGGCAACGGCCCAATCTCGACTGGCAGAAGTGGCAGAAGTCCGTTCCGTGGATATCCAAATGGCTCAAGCAGAGGTGGAATCGGCTCGGGTTGCCCACACCAAAGCTCAGAAAAATCTGGATCGAGCCACCATCAAAGCCCCGAGTGATGGGCAGATTCTCAAGATCTACACCCGACCTGGTGAGCAGATGAGCAGTGACGGCATTGTCGCTTTGGGGCAAACAGAGCAGATGTTGGTGGTGGCAGAAGTTTACCAAAGTGATATTCACCGAGTTCAAGTGGGACAGGCCGCCACGATCCGAGGCCAAGGGTTTCCTGGTGAACTGCGCGGCAAAGTGATGGAGCTAGGCCGTCAAATTAGTCGTCAGCAGGTCTTTAGTGGCGATCCTGGCGAAAATCTGGATCGTCGCGTGGTTGAGGTCAAGATTGCCCTTGAGCCAAAGGACAGCCAACAGGTTGCCAATCTGAGCAATTTGCAGGTGCAGACGGTGATCCAAATTGCCGATGACTCTTGATTTGGCATTTTTTATAACGAACGTTTGATTTTGGAAAGTGGCCATGAACAGTTGGATTAAGCGAAAACGGCCCAAGTTTCTGAAGAGAACCCCTTTGGCTTGGCACCAGGTGACGCGAGAGCGGACGCGGTTACTGGTTGCGATCGCAGGTATTGCCTTCGCCGATATGCTGATTTTTATCCAGATGGGTTTTGAAGGGGCTTTATTCGATGCCGCCGTCCAGCCCCATCGCAATTTGCAGGCCGATCTAGTCTTAACCAATCCCCAGATGCAGACTCTGTTCTCCGTCAAGGCCTTTTCCCGTGCCCGGCTGTATCAGACCCTGGCCCATCCCCAAGTCAAGTCCGTGAATGGGGTTTATATTGCCACCGGACAGTGGAAGAATCCTGAGACCAAACGAGAGCGAGCCATTTTAGTCTGGGGCATTGACCCGGCTGAGCCGTCCTTTAAGTTCCCGGACGTCACAAACAATCAGGATAAAATTCAGCCCCTGCATCGCGTCTTATTTGACCAGGCCGGACGACCAGAATATGGATTTACCACGACTGCCTTTGAGCAAAAGGGGCATTTCGCCGCCGAACTGAATAACAAACTGATTCAGGTGGACGGGGTGTTCACCAACGGGGCGTCCTTTGCTGCCGATGGCAATGTGATTGCCAGTGACTCCACCTTTCTGCAGCTGTTTCCGAACCGGAGTCCAGAGCAGATTGAAGTAGGGCTGATTCAGCTACAGTCGGGGGCCAACCTGGCACAGGTCCAGGCCGATCTAGAGGCTCTGCTACCCAACGATGTTTTAGTCGGCACCACCGAAGACTTTGCCCAGATTGAACGGGACTACTGGGCCAACGGCACTGGAATTGGCTTTATTTTTGGCCTTGGGGTGGGGGTGGGCTTTATTGTTGGCATCGTGATTGTCTATCAGATTCTCTATGCTGATGTGTCTGAGCATTTGCCCGAATATGCCACCTTGAAAGCCATGGGCTACACGGATAACTATCTGTTGGGGATGCTCATCCAAGAAGCCCTCCTTCTGGCTGTTCTCGGATATTTACCCAGTGTGGGATTAGCCTTAGGACTATATCAACTCGCCTTTGCGGCCACCATGCTGCCCATTTCCATGACCGCGCAACGGGCAACCACCGTTTTGATTATGACTATTCTGATGTGTTCGATGTCGGGGGCCATTGCCATGCGTAAGCTAAGGGCTGCGGATCCAGCCGATATCTTTTAGTCCTTTACGATTCAACCTGATGATAAACCTTATTCCTGTTGCCGAAAATCTATGGAATGCCACCCAACCCTTTAGCTATCTAGGTTTGGAAGTTGGCATTCGTATGGTGATTGTCCGCCTGAACAGCGGCGAGCTGCTTCTCATTTCTCCCATTCAACTCCAAGCCAGTGATTGCGCCACCCTCGATGCTTTGGGGCTTGTTAGTCATCTGATTGCCCCAAACCTATTCCATCACCTATTTTTTGGCCCAGCTCAATCCCTCTACCCAGAGGCCAAGGCCTGGGGGGTAGAGGGATTAGCAGAAAAGCGTCCTGATCTGAAACTAGACGGTTTGTTAAATCAGGCTGGCAACTTTGGTCCTGACATGGAGTACCTGCCGTTGGAAGGGTTTGGCGCCCTTTTACCCCGAGGTATTTGTTTTGCCCATGAAACGGTCTTTTGGCATCGACCCAGTCGTAGTTTGATTCTTACGGATAGTTCATTTCATTTTGACGAGACGTTTCCCTGGGGTACCCAGTTAGCAGCACGGCTTATGGGCTCTTACAAGGTCTTGAAGCCGTCCTATTTCGAAAAATTGGGCAGCCGTGACAAGGCTCAGGTGAAAGCCTCCGTTCGTCAGGTGTTGGCCTGGGATTTTGATCGGGTCATTATGGCCCATGGCAGCATCGTCGAAACCGATGGTAAAGCCCAATTTACTGCGGGCTTTGAGTGGTTGCTGGGCGAAACCTTATAGCCTTTTGTTCTGGAGTAATTCCCATGTCTAACGTTATTATTGCCCACCAACTTAACCATTCCTTTGGCGAAGGCCAGCTCCAGAAGCAGGTCTTATTCGATATCAATTTGGAGATTGAGGCGGGTGAAATTGTGATTCTCACGGGTCCTTCTGGATCAGGGAAGACAACATTACTCACATTACTGGGAGGCTTAAGGGCAGCCCAAAGCGGCAGTCTC
>NZ_JANQOY010000134.1 GCF_028285565.1 Acaryochloris sp. IP29b_bin.148 | reverse complement strand
ATCTTGGCTCGGGTTCGTCCCACCCTGATTGATCTGGGGGTTGCGCTTGCGGCTGGCGCTGCAGGGGCTTTTGCTATTTCTCGCCGTCAAGTTGAGAATGCGCTATCTGGGGTTGCCATCTCTGTGGCTCTTGTTCCCCCCTTAAGCGTGATCGGTATCGGTATTGCCTGGTGGAATGCTCGCGTAGCATTAGGGGCCAGTATTCTGTTTGCCACCAACTTGACGGGCATTATCTTCAGTGGGGCACTAGTCTTTTTATGGCAGCAGTACGGTTCCCTTGAGCGAGCAAAAAAAGGACTATTTGCCGGATTTCTAGCCCTGTTTCTGCTCGGTATTCCGTTGGGTTTGTCGCTGCGAAATATCTTGGTGGAAGAGCACGTACATCGACAGGTGGCCGCCCTCCTGCGTCGGCAAACTCTAACTTTTGCCGATACGGAAATCAGAAATATTGATGTTCAGCCCCAGTTAACTGGCCTGCGGGTGGAACTAGAGGTGGCAGCTAAAGCAGACTCCATTTCTCAATACCAAGTCCGGCTGGTGAGACAATTTTTGATAGAACAGTTGGGACAGCCCATTCAGTTAAAAGTACGGGTCGTCCCCACAGAAATTTTTGAAGAGATATCTCATACTGCGAGTGACTTCCAAATCGCTCACTCCATCAACAAACATCACCTTCAATAGGGTTTTCAGGATTTGGTCCTATCTTTCTAGGACCGAACGGTTCAGGACTATATATTCTTTGGGAGGGCCATGATCAGTACCGTCAACAGAGCCTTGCTAAACTCTCGTGTAGACTCTGCTACTACACTCTCCGGTGGACAAATTATCGTTGTCGTTGTGGCTGGTCTTTTATTCGGACTTGCCTTCCAGTTATTGCTGGCCAATTTTGGGATTGCCATTGGGTTGTCCGTATTTAACCTGAAACCCAAACCCCCGGCTTCAGATCAGCCACCAGAATCTGAAGACGCTAGCTTTGGTAGTGTTGCGCTGATCGGCGTTGCGGCAGGCTTGGCTATTATGCTCTCCATTGATGGGGTTTTATTTGCGGCTTGTTATTTAGCGGTCAAGCTGAGTCAGGTGAGGGATCCATGGCTAGGGGCAATTTTAGGGGGCTTAGTTTGGGCCGTTTATCTAATTCTGCTCACTTGGCTGAGCACATCAGCAGTGGGGACGGTCGCTGATACGGTCTTAGGGTTTACACGCGCAGGATTGCGACGACTATTTACAGCCGTGGGCCAACTCTTCAATCCCACATCATCAGACACAAGCTCTGTTGATGAAGATCCAGACGCAATAGCAAGTTCTAAGTTAATCCAGACTTTGGAGGACATGGATTTCTCTCCTGTATTTGAGAGCACTCTAGCTAAGCTAAAGGCTGAAACCCCCTCTCAATCAACCCATCTTTCGCAAATTGGAGAAGAGGTTATTGCCAATACGACAGAAAATCACACGATTGATTTGGAGCAGATCGTAGAAGAGTTGCAAAATCGACTAAACCTCCCTCAGCCCATATTGGAAGAGCTTCAGCAGCAGATTGAAAAGCTAACTCCAGAGGTGGGCGACCACCCACAACAAGCCTCAGAATCCCCTCAGCAGTCAGCCCCTGTCGCAGATCTCAAAAACTTTCTACAAACGGCAGATCCATCGGACTTACAATCCGAATCCTTATCCACGCAACTCGCCCCTCTAGAAACCTCCCATTCCTGGAGCACGTTACAGGATATTGATTACAAAGGGCTATTTCGCACTGCTCTCCGACGGGTTGATTTATCGGATTGGGACGTACAGCGAATTTGGCAGGTCCTGCAATCGACTCAGCAAAAACTGACGGGTTCATCTGAGTCCAAGCAACCGATCAATATAATCCAGTTAGACGTTGAAGACTACCTAATAAACACACCCATTTGGAATCTGCAACCAGACATGATTGAGGTTGACTTCAAAGATATTATTTATGACCCTGAAGCGGATCCATCACTTGTTCACCAACAGCTCATCCTCCTCACCCCCGATCAGATCCAGGAATTCCTCCAGCAACGGCAGGATTTACCTGATCATCAACTGGCTAAAATTACCGACGTGCTTAATCGGGTGCGCCTCAATATCTTGGATCAAGTACAGCCTTCTTCAGACCTGAATACCCCTGAACAAGAACACCTTCATCAGATCCAGCAAAAACTGGAGTCTTATTGCCGCTACACTACCCTAAGCAAATTGAGTCCAGAGGGGATTGAACAGAAACTGAACGCCTTAATTGAAGAGATCCCTATCTCAACATCAATGCTAGCCCTCCATCAACCAGACCTTGATGCTCTGCAAATAATCTTGAAACGACGTAAAGGTCTCCAACCCAAGAAACGAAAAGCACTGTTATCTGCAGTCTCTGAAAACTGGCAACATCTCTGTCCCGGCCCGATTCAGCCAGCCCCACCCTCGATTCAAAAACGACTCAAGACCATCATTGCCGAGCAATTGCAAGGGACGGATGGTCAGTCCATCTCCTTAGAAGACCTCAAGCCTCAATTGATGCAGCTGATCGATCAACCGACATCTGGTTTAACTATATTCAACCAATATCTGGGACAACTGGATTGGATGTCACTGGCCCAGGAGTTACAAGACGAGTACGATCTCACTCCCCAACATCTAGATTCAATCCTAGCGACCCTGCAAGAAGAATGGCAGCAGATCGCTAAATTTCCTCGTCGTTGGGCTCGTCGGACGCAACACACTGCCCAAAATTGGCAAGGTCATCTCCAACGCTATCTCAAATATCAGGATCGCTCTGCACTAACAAAGCTTGAATCTGTGGAACAAGACTTGCGGGGCCTTTTAGAGGAGGTCAATATAGGAGTTTCTGCACCCAAGACAAACCTATTCCCCCAACTTCCTAGCCAGTCTGAAATCATTTCTCTGCTCCAGGAGCGGAAAGATTTAACGACTGCCGAGATGGAACAAATTGCATCACAGCTGACTTCAGTATGGGAAAAGTTGGGTCAGGAAGCTCAATCTTTGCAAAACAAAGCCCAATCCTCTCTAGACACCGTAGCGACTAAGGTCCGAGAGGTATTGAGTTCGCTTCCCGATGCAGGGTCGATTCAACTCCAGGAAACGCTGGTTGAGGCCCTACCTGATATCAAAGTCTCTCAGATTGGGGACAGTCTTCAAGCTTTAGCCCGGAAAGCGCCAACTGAAATCCTGAAAGAATCCTCTTGGCAGCAGATTCGCGATCGCATCTCCGCACTCACCCAATCCACCTACCAACAAATCATCCATACCCGCGATGACCTAGAAGATACCGTCAAACACCAGCTCTCTCAACAGGCTGAAGCACTCCAGCAGCACCTCTTAGACCAAGTCGATCAGCTACAAACAGAGCTGCAACAGCAGGCCCAAGAACTAAAACAAGACACCCAACGCCAGGCCGATAAAGTTCGTCAGTCCGCTGCGATCGCAGCTTGGTGGCTATTTGCTATTGCCCTCACCTCTGGCATAACTTCAGCCTTATCGGGTTACTGGGCCGTGAGGGGATTTCGATAATCTTATTGCACTAATGCCGCAGGAATCGGTTGCCATCGGGCTGGGAGTTGCGGTTGTCGATGAACCACAGCTTGTTTACAAGTCGCCAGCATCCGTTGGTCATTTGGACTCAGCCGATCCAGCTGATGCAAGGGAGACAGATTGATATTGATTGGGGCCTGCGACCTTTGCATCGAGGCTAACATTACCCCGGTTACCGCCTCTGACTGAGGGTTGAGGTTACCGACAAAGCATCGAAATTCTGAGCGGGGATAGTAAGAAGCTCCGACAACGGTGTTTCCATACTGTTCGAACACCACATACCCCTGTTGCAGCTGGTTGGGCTGCTGAGACTGTCCGTAGAGGTGTGATTCCGCCTGCACTGATGGCTGAACGGCTAGACCGGGCATGGCTTGAAAACTGAAGCCCACAGCCAGTAACGGGGGTAAATATTTTAGGGGGGAGGATTGCAAAAAATTCATAAAAAGCGGCTGAAACAATTGCTATAAAAATCGGCATGAGTATTGTGCAGGTCAATCAAGCAAAGACCTGGCACTCAGCTACAGGCTAGTAGGTGTTTCTGGGGCAATCTCGATTCCAGAAATCACTTTTGTCGGATGTGGATCAGACACTAAATCTTGGAGTTCATCGATATCAACGCCAATGCTCTGGCAGGCGTCTTGAACCGCAGTTAGAAATTGAGCTGGGTTACTATAACCACATTGTTTCGCTGCAAATTCAGCACCTTTCTTGGCATTGGCTTTGGCACAGTCAATGAGTGCAATACCGGTTAAGGGGGATGAGGCGGCCATAAAATTTCTCCTAGAGGACAACAGTGAGATCTTTTCCCAAATGCCTGGGAACAGATAAATTTATTCAGTGAATAAGATGCGAGATTAAGCGGCAGTCTGTACGGGAGGTCCAATCATGGCTTGCATATCTGCTTCAGATAGATAGGACCATCGCTGCTCAGGATTAGCGAGGACCATGCCCCCTCGCGTGTTTTGAATCGGAATTTTGCGATATTCCCCCAGTAGATTCAAGGGTTCTGGGGTCTGGATCAACCAGCAGGTACGATCCGGATCGAGGTGATAATCTCGGGTAACGCCGGTTGCGATCGCATCCAATCGCTTAATCGCTAACGTCTCGTCTTCCTGGGTTGAATTCTTGATCATCACAATATCAAAATCAGGCCGACGATAAATCGTCAAGATACAGGTTGATAGCTTTTGATTGATTCCGATAAAGGGATAGGTTACTTGTTCAAAATTCATACAAAATTAGTCTTTAATTCAATAAATATTGCTTGTTGACGTGGATAAAGACTAGGAGTAACAAGCGTATTGGTGGTTATTTCTTGGGCTACTGGAGCAATCTCTACGGCAATTTGCCGATGTTTAAAAACGTACTCAACACAATCAGCTAAGTCATCCAGCCCAAGCCAAGTTAGGCCAACTTCAGAAATGCTCCAAATGATTAATGAGAGCAATAGTCTTTTCCATCGAATAGTCGGAATTCTGAAGGCTTTTTGGATGCTAGCTTGCACCTAGTTTGTCTCCATTCATCTTGTTTCTCTTCGAGATTAAGGAATTTTTCTTAGCGCCACATCAGACGATGGAAGGAGTTATTGAAATCAATACCTCTATCAAAAGAGAGAGAAATGAAGAACTTATATATTGGTGAGACAGTCTCCCAAACCTTCTCGGAAGAGAACTCAAAACTTGATCGCACTGGTTTTCCCAAAAACATGAAGTGGCATCATCGGTCTGCTTGATACTCTCGTTACCCCCTCGTACTTCGGCCCCCTCGGGGGCCTGCTCCAGCAGTGCGCGCTGCGTGGTTACCCACCACACAGCGGCTTTCAGGCATCTACCTTCCTAATCGAACATCAAACTAAAGGCTGGAGCCATTTTAGTCTGGATCGATGAGAGGCTATGAAGTGAAAGGGTTTCAGGTGATTTGGTCCATGGAATAAAACCCGAAATGAGTGGCCTAAATCAGGAATCATACAAGTTGCAAAGCAATGATTTCTGGGAGTGATATCAGACTGGATCATTCAGATTTAATGTCACAAGGTATGGGCAATGTGAAAGAAAAGGTTGCCCCCTGGCCTTCTTGAGACTCGACCCAAATTTTGCCCCCGTGACATTCGACTATTTTTTTGCAGATTGCTAGGCCAATTCCCGTTCCCGAGTAGGCAGCTTTATTATGTAAACGCTGGAAAATGACAAAAATCCGCTCCGCAAATTGAGGATCAATGCCAATGCCATTGTCTTGAACAGATATTGTCCAAGCCTCATCGGCTTGAGTGGCCCAAATCCGCACGGTGGGAACGTCTGCTCGGCAATATTTGATGGCATTGGCAATGAGGTTTTGCAATAGCTGTCGCATTTGAGTGGGATCTGCAGAGACAGTGGGTAAAGCCCCGGCAGTAATGATCGCATTGCTCTCCTCAATAGCGATTTCTAAATCAGATGTAACTTGCTGTAGCGTTGCCTCTAGGTCAATGGCTTGGATCTTAATAGCAGCCCGACCGACACGGGAATAACTCAAGAGGTCACTAATCAATTCCTCCATTCGGATGGCCCCATCCGTGATGTAGCGGATGTATCGATTGCCCGTTTCATCTAATTCACCTTGATAGCGATTGGCTAGTAACTTGCGGTTCGCCCATTTTCATGTTGGGTCATGAGATTGCGGTCCAAGACAGGCATAAGCCCCAACGAAACATTGAAGTGACACAGTAGATGCAC
>NZ_JANQOY010000131.1 GCF_028285565.1 Acaryochloris sp. IP29b_bin.148 | reverse complement strand
ATTCAAACACCTCCTATGAACACAGTCATGATACTTAATCATACGAAACCATCGGACGTCCCACAAGTAAAACCTGAAGTTTACTTCTACTCATCCCCGAAATAGGGAGTAAGCAGAGGACATATTCCACCTAAGCGGTTGCTTTAGGGGGGGCAATAAACCGGAGTAAGGTTCCTGATTGCCCAGTAATAAACCCTTGGTCAGAAGATACAAAGATAATTTTATAGAAGTTGGATGGCACATCTTCTACAGTTGTATCCTTTTGCCAAGTTTGGCCACCATCTAAGCTACAGAGTAAGGTGCCACTGCCACCCGCAAGCCATACCTCTTCAGGGGTTCGAAAGGCCAAATCTAAGAGCCCAATTTTATTGGTACCCGGCGTAAAGGCTTCGTCCCAAGCATATTCTCCGTCTTCCAGCTTGCCCGAGCTGAATTGAACTTGTCCGCCTTTATTAAGGATCCAAGGGTTGCCATTGGGCGCAAATCCCATGGTTTGAATCCGGCGGGCACCGTTGCGATCATGGCCTTGCCAGGCTGTTTGACCCGGTTCAAAGGTGGTATAAAAGCTGCCTCGGGAGGAAATCGCCACATATTTACCGTCTCCGGAACGGTTGATATTGCGCGTTGCTCCTGTTGCTTCTTCCACCAATGCAGTCCAATGTTGGGCTTCGTCACGTGTCTGATAGATGGCACCCAAATCGGTAATCATCTCTACAGATTTCGGACCCAAAGCGGTGACTTGATAGGGGGTGCCGGGCAATTGAGTACTCAAAGAGACTCTAGACCAGGACTTTCCACCATCTGTGGTGTGCAGCAAAATAGAGGGCTCACCCACAATCCACCCCTCATCACCAGAAAAGCTGATGGATGAAAAGCGATACTCTAAGTCTCCTAGGGCAAGCGGACGCTGCTCCCAGGTTTTACCCCCATCAAAGGTTTCTAACAGGGCAGAGTTGCTTCCCACCAGCCAGCCATGCTCAGGGGAAGCAAAGCTAACATCCAAGACCGTTGAGTCCGTGGGGAGCGTTACGGCCTCCCACGATAGGGAATCAAGCACTGGCAGGCTGTTGCAGGCGGTTAGAAAAAATATGGCGGCAACGATGGAAATCCATTGCCTTGAAATCTTGAGAATTGCTTTTATCATCTTGTTTTAGAACGGGCAATAGCGAACCAACCAATTGATTGCTTAGGATCTTTGCAATTGGTACAAAGTATCTTTTGGGGGATTGGCAGAGTAACAGGGTGTTACGACTTAGCCAGAAGAATAGAAGCTGAGCAAGAACATAAATATCAGCAAGAGCGACCCAAAAATCAGTAGGTTTTTTTTGCCTGGGGTCATGGCATTCACCCCAAAGCCATAGCCTAAGTTTTCTTCAAAACCCGAGGGAGCGCCCACGGGGCCAATATTCACAAACTGCTCGGGGAGCGAGCGACAAACAGGACAATTCCAAGCTTCAGGAAGTTGAGTAAACAACGTTCCTGATGGAATTTTGCGCTTCTTGTCACCTTCATCAGGTTCATAGATGTATCCGCAGGATCGACATTCAAATCGATCTACGGACACTACTTCTTCATTCGAATCCGTCTCAGTAGACATGACCTCAATTCGTGGAATTTCCACAATCCTAGAAATCTTTGTGAATTATTATGACACGGAACAGAATCACCTTGCTCAGGCTTCAGTGGTCGGAGACCAAATTTAACCCTGCATCACTTAAGACTGAAAACAAGGCGCATGAGTGTGCTTAACTGAGTATTGAGTATTTGGTACAAATTTTAGGATTCGTCAATTATGGGTGGAGAAATTTTCACTGCAGCTTTTTTGTCTTTTACGCTGATATTAGTGGGGATTGGCCTGGGTTATTTATTGTTGAGGCTCGCACCTGACTAAAGCGGGTGGTTGGGTGACTTAACGAAGGTTCGTGACAAATCATTGCGATCGCACGAGATGCAGTCCTGTATGTTGCAGGTGTCATCCTTGCTAAACATTGAATCGGAAGAGCATCACATCCCCCTCTTGCACTAAATAGTCTTTACCCTCACTGCGAACTAAGCCTTTCTCCTTAGCTGCAGTGAGGGATCCGTGTTCAACTAAGTCTTGATAAGCAACGGTTTCTGCTCGAATAAAGCCGCGTTCAAAGTCTGAGTGGATTACTCCCGCTGCCTGGGGGGCTTTGGTGCCGATGGGGATGGTCCAGGCCCGGCTTTCTTGGGGGCCAGAGGTAAAGTAAGTTCTGAGTCCAAGCAGTTTATATGTGGCATGGATCAGGGAGGTTAACCCTCCTTCTTTGACGCCTAATGCTCCCAGGAAGTCTTGACGCTCTTCATCAGAGAGTTCGATCAGTTCGGATTCGACTTGTGCTGAAATAATAACTGTTTCGGCTTGCTCGGGGGTTGCGATCGCACGCACTTGTTCCACCCATTGATTGCCCGCTGCCAAATCATCTTCAGACACATTGGTGGCATAAATAATCGGTTTAAGGGTCAACAGGCCCAAGGGTTTGATCACGTCTTGTTCCTCAGGGCTTAAATCAGCCTGACGCGCGGCTTGCCCTGCATCTAGGGTGGTTCTTAGCTTTTCTAAGATCTCTAGTTCAGCCTGGGCGTCTTTATTATTGCGGGCTGTTTTGCGGGTGCGCTCAATCCGCCGCTCAATCTGGGCTAAGTCGGCTAGGGTCAATTCCAGATTGATTACCTCAATATCGCGGACCGGATCAACCGAACCGGCAACGTGGATAATGTCATCGCTATCGAAGCAGCGCACCACATGGACGATGGCATCCACTTCCCGGATATTGGCTAGAAATTGATTCCCTAAGCCTTCTCCTTGACTTGCGCCTTGAACCAGACCTGCAATATCAACAAACTCGATCCGCGTCGGGACAGTCTTCACAGACTGGGAAATATCCGTGAGGGTCTGTAAGCGCTGATCAGGAACGGAGACCACGCCCACGTTGGGTTCGATGGTGCAAAAGGGAAAATTGGCAGCCTCGGCTTTGGCATTAGCCACTAAGGCATTAAATAGGGTTGACTTACCAACGTTGGGTAGCCCAACAATACCAGCTCTTAACATGGGAAATTAGGTACTCAGAATAAATAAGAAAAATGATGCCTTTGGGGAATTGAGAGAGTGTTGAGGATCGGTGCGGACGGTTGCGGAATAACCCTTTGCCATTAAAACATACCCTTGAAAGAGAGAGGTGGGAACCTATCCCATGAGTATCGATCAACGGCAAGCCCCGCTGTGGCAGGCGCTCTGTGCCAGCGCCGAATCCCCTCAAGCGGCCTTTCATACCCCAGGTCATAAAAAGGGTAGGGGGCTATCGGCATCCGTTCTGGCTCAGTTGGGTGCTGCGTTCGGACAAATGGATCTGCCCGAACTCCCTGAGCTAGATAATCTGTTTGCACCAGAGTCTGTAATCCAAGAGGCTCAGGCACTGGCAGCAGTATTATTTGGGGCTGAACACACCTGGTTTTTAACCAACGGTTCAACGGCGGGCATTCTCGCGGCGATTTTAGCCACCTGTGGACCAGGGGATCAGATTATTATGCCTCGGAATGTCCATCAGTCAGTGATTTCGGGGCTGATTCTTTCAGGAGCGACTCCCATCTTTGTCCAACCCCCTGTGGACCGCGATCTAAATTTAGTCCATTGTTTGACTCCTGAGCAGGTCCAACAAGCTCTAGTCCAATTCCCTCAGACCAAAGCAGTGCTGTTGGTGTATCCCACCTATGAAGGGATTTGTGGGAATGTAGCTGCGATCGCAACCCTTGCCCACAACCACGGTATTCCCCTGTTGGTGGATGAGGCGCACAGCCCCCATTTTGCCTTTCACCCTGAGTTACCCCAGCCAGCGCTTGCTGCAGGCGCAGACTTGGCCGTGCAGTCCACACACAAAATGTTGGGTGCGGTCACTCAGGCTGCAATGTTGCATGTCCAAGGGAATCGGATTGAGCCTTACCGGATTAGTCAAGCCTTGCAGCTGGTCCAATCGACCAGTCCCAATTACCTCTTGCTCGCCTCTCTGGATGCGGCACGACAGCAGATGGCGCTGTACGGTAAGCCCTTAATGGAGCAGGTTTTAAGACTTGCCGATCGGGCTCGCACTCAACTACAAGCCCTACCCCATTATCCAATCGCCAATCCGATAGAGACTGCACCTGGATGTATTACCCTAGATCGGACCCGACTAACTCTTCCCACCTACCTTTTTGGCGGACAAGGCTATTGGTTAGATCAAACGCTGATTGCCACCTATGGAGTCACCGCAGAATTGGTCACCCCAGATCACCTCACCTTTTTGATTGGCTTGGGGAATACCGATGCCGATATTGACCAACTCCTCTTGGCATGCCGAGCGCTTTACCAGCCAACGTCTAGATCGAGTTCTCTCAACACTCCCCCCAAAATAGAAGAAAGGCCCGGTATATCGAGGCCAGCTCTATCTCCCCGAGACGCCTATTGGTCTGCGTCTGAAGTGGTTGCGTTGCCAGAGGCAGTTGATCGAATAAGTGCTGAGAGCATTTGCCCTTATCCACCGGGCATTCCGCTCCTGCTGCCAGGCGAAAGAATCCGGTCCCAAGACCTAGTCCAGCTGTTACACCTGAAGGAGAGTGGTGGTGTCGTCACGGGTTGTCATGATTTGAGCTTAAAGACTCTAAAGGTTGTGAGAAAGTAAAAGCTAGTGTGAATTGATAACCGCTAATGATGTCTTCCCCGACTTGGCCCTATATCAGTCCTGGGATTCCCGATGAGTTATTTGAACGCTTACCGGGGATTCCAATGACTCAAAGAGATACGCGGTTACTGCTGATCTCGCAGTTGCGACTCCTCCCTGAAACGGTGCTATGGGATATCGGTGCAGGCACAGGTACGATTCCGGTGGAGACGGGATTGCTCTGCCCCCAAGGGCAAATCATTGCGATCGAACGGGATGAAGAGGTTGTCAATTTAATCCAAGCAAACTGCGATCGCTTTGCTGTGAGTAATGTGGACATCGTCCAAGGCAATGCCCCCGCTTGCTTAGCTGATTTAAAAACGCAGCCCAATCGCATTTGTATCGAAGGCGGCCATCCCATGCAAGATATCCTCAAAGCAGCCTGGAGCTATCTGCAAACCAATGGCCGCTTAGTGGCCTCGGCCTCCAGTTTAGAAACACTTTATGTTATTTCTGAAACCTTTTCGGCCCTTCATGCTCGCAACATTGAAGTAGTCCAGTCTGTGATTAATCGTCTAGAGACGCGTGGTACTCGCCAAACCTTTGCTGCAGTAGATCCGATGTTTATTCTCAGTGGCGAGAAACTTTGAAGCCATCCCCCCTGTCTGAGATAGGGTGTTCTTCTAAAAACCATCCTTACCCTGCAAATAGGGGTGGCACCGCTGTGGTCCAGAATAGTGAGTAGGAAATGTTTTATATCAAAATATAAAATATTTTGATATATCCAAAAATCACTTGCCAGAGATATAGAAAATATGAGACTGCTAACCCATCTCAAAGGATGTGTATAAACGTCCTGCGCTCTATAAAAATGTCAACTCAGTGGTTGATGATTCTGGAATTAATAAAAATAGAGCAATCAATGACTCAAAACTTAAAATCTTCAGAGGATTTGATCCACCCTTGGTATAGGCTTTTAACCTCTAAGTCCCTGGGTGTATATCTACAAAATAGTCGTAAAACACTAATTTAAGGAAAATTTAGCAATCTTAATCAAGCGAGTGCTTTTATTTATATAACCAGTCAGTGCTCTATTCTGTTCAGCTCAGGAAGGAGGGGCAGAATCATTCCTAAATATCCTGAATAAATATAGAAATATAGTCCTATGCTGTGCTAAAAGAGCAATAAAATGCTGATGTCTTTATCCAAAAGAACGGGCAAACGATTGTAGCAGCTGTCAGTGATTCAGCGCGAAGAAATACCGATAACAAAAAATATTCTGGGCTATACTTGTTACGGTGATTGAATCCTCCGTAGAGAGTATTGTATTCAGCGCCTTTTAGGTTTGATGTTTTTGAGATAAACGCGCAGAATGCTTCCTCTGTTTGCAACATTATGGCTACAGACTCCGAATTTATCTGTTGAAACACCACACCAGACTTCGCAGGCGTCGATACCCTCTTTATCCACAGGCAGTCGTGGGCACATCGTTGCCCAAGCATCACGCCAAGACAATCTCACACCTGCATCACGCCAGGGGGTTGAATTCCGCGCTCTACCTGGCAGATTGGATACTGTCCCTGTTTTCAACAGTAATAGTCCCGAGGTGGTTAGACGGTCAGGGATTCTATTATCTACGTTTCCGCCCCGAGGTAAACGCTATCCCAACGCTCACCTCAACTATACCTTTAACGGTCGGTTCGATATTTTTGCGCATCATGTGGCCAAGACGAATCGTCCAGAGGATACTCCAACCTTCTATAAGGGCATTCTGTTATACAATCCCAGTTCTAAAAGGCTGGCCATCAAGGTTCTACAATCGGCCACCTTTTTAGGGAATCCTGATGCGCCTTATATTGCCTTACCGCCTCAAGTGAGCAATGATCTGGGCAAAGTTTTTTCGGGACCTGGCGGACGTGTAGTGGATCAAATCCTGAGAGGACGTCGGCAAACCCACTGGCCACCGGTGATTTATCTGCGTCCGGGTCAAAGTAAGATGCTGATTAATTTGCCCATTCCGGTTCCTAGCTTATCGACCTCCAAGAAACCCGTGAGAGGGCCAAAGGCCAAAAAATCAACCGCGCTGGCGACAACCCTTCTGCGAAAGACAGCCCCCTCCTCTAATACTCGATCTACGCTGGCTCATTTGCAGAGTGATGGCCCAGTGTATGTTGCCAGCATGGCGATGCTAGCGCCCCTGAATGCCGATGGAACTGAAAAAATTCCGACAAAGAAGGATTGGGAAGCATTGCTGCTCAACGGAGCATTGCTGTCGCCGCGAGATAAACCCCCTTCCCCCTTAAACCAGCAGGCTACACCCTTCTTCTACGGACGTGTGGCTGGCGTCAGTCGTGGATCTCGCTGGAAAGCCCAACTGACGGACGATGCCACGAGTCAACAGCTGACGATTCCCAAACCTGGCCGTTCCTTTGCCTATGGTTTAAGTACCTTGCAGCGAGGCACGTTTGGGACAGCACAGGTTCAAAGTGCGCCGATGTTGGTGCGCTACCCGGATACCGCCTATTTGTCCCATGGTAATTACGGGGTCCATTATGATTTAACGCTACCTCTGTTCAATCCAACGCAACAGGCTCGGCGGGTAGATATTGCCATTCAAACCCCCCTTAAACATGATCGCAAGGAGGCCGGTCTCAATTTTTGGCGATCGAAATCGGCACCTGTATTTTTTCGCGGGACGGTACGCGTGCGCTACAAAGATGATGAGGGGAATTCCCAACTGCGCTACTTTCACCTGGTACAAAAACAGGGTCAGAAAAGCCAATCTCTCGTTACGCTAAAGCTAAAGCCTGAGGAGCGGCGGTTGGTGACCGTGGACTATGTTTATCCGCCTGATGCAACCCCTCCCCAAGTCTTAACCGTCAAAACTGATCTTTTCTTTGGCAGCCGGAGTAAATGATGAAACCCCAAGTTGAAGTGTTTGTCGATCGCCCTCAGCTGATCACGCGGGCCTTGGAGCTAACTGTAGCCGAAATTAAATCTGCGATCGCACAGCGAGGACGCTGCACTATTGCCTTAGCCGGAGGGAACACCCCCAAACCGCTGTATGAGCAGCTCGCGACTCAGGATTTACCGTGGCAGAAGATTCATGTTTTTTGGGGCGACGAACGCTATGTTCCGCTTTCTGACCCCCAAAGTAATGCGGGGATGGCAACGGCAGCCTGGTTAAACCATGTGGCCATCCCCCCCGAGAATATTTATCCCATGCCCACCCAAGCCGCCGACCCAGCAGAGGCAGCACAAACCTATGATCGGCAGTTGCAAACGTTTTTTGGCACCGGCCCGCAGGAGTTTCCTCGCTTCGACATCGTCTTATTGGGCTTAGGCCCCGATGGCCATACCGCCAGCTTATTTCCCCACACTGAAGCGTTACAGGTGTGCGATCGCAACGTTACTGTGGGGAGCAAAGATAATCAACCTCGCCTTACCTTAACAGCCCCCGTTCTCAACCAAGCCCGATGTATTTTATTCCTAGTGACAGGTGCGAATAAGCAAGACGCCTTGACTCAAATCTTCGCTGAGAACGCCGATGCGGCACAGTTTCCAGCCCGATTGATTCAACCGACCCATGGCACACTCTCTTGGCTGCTGGATGCAGAGGCAGGACAGCCCTTTCAATGATAGGGAAAATTCACACTCCTAAGAGACATTTCATTTGATCCGAAGTAGGCATTAAACCTGAGGATCAAATTAAGCAGCAGAATTGGGTACACTCAATGAGGCAAGATCAAACCAGGCAAAAATTCATTCAGCAGTTTTGAACCTCAGCAGTGATTGAATGGATTGATCCCCGATTCAGGCTCATAGGTGCAACAAATATCTCGTGTAGGATGTGACAAGCAGTCCTTTGATGTTCATAAAAGCCCTCGTTGTATAGATATTAAAGGGAATGCTTTAATCACTGATTCGTTAACGATTCAATAGGACTGATTTACAGCCATTACTTGACCATGACCGGGGAAATATTGAATGGGGGAAATAGCTATAAATTATGATTATTTGTCCCAATTGTCTCTACCAGAACGTGAATAGTGCAGTCGTTTGTAAAGTGTGCCAAACGGAGTTGCCTACTACCAGTAGCTGCCCCAACTGTGGCGCATCTATACAATTGGGAGCCCATTTTTGCGGACAGTGTGGTTGCAATCTTAACGATGAACAACGGGAATTGGACGAAATTATAGCCCTGACCGCGGATGATCCAGCCCCTGATTTTGCATCCTCTGATACTCCCTTTGCATTTCCCGATTCTCAGCCACCAGAACCGCTAGTCATACCTGACTTAGCACCTGACTCAGCAGTTCCATCTGCGACCGATAGTCCCCCATCAACCAATGACTTGCCCGATCGAGGAAGCCCTATCCCAACCTTCTCGATTTATCCTGAGAACACACAATTTAGGGAATCTAAAACGCAGTTACAGCAGCAAACGGTTCAGCTCGTTCACGTCCAAACCAATGCAGCGATTGATTTGCCACTGAATTTAGATCTGATTCATATTGGTAAGCCGAACGAACGCATTCCTCCAGGTATAGACGTTTCAGTTTTCCCTAATGCTGAAATCGTCTCTCGTGTCCATGCCAATATCCGGCTTGAAGGAGGTCATTATTTCATAGAAGATGTGGGTAGCTCCAATGGGACCTACATTAACAATATTCCTCTGTTGCCGGGTAATCGACATCGTCTGCGCTCAGGCGATCGAATTGCTCTTGGCAAAGGCAATTTAGTCACTTTTCTGTTCCAACTTAATTGATAACGTGATTACTCTAACGCTCTTGCATCCTGTTCAATCCACTCCCGTTCAAAGTTGGAGCTTTGAGCAAGACCCTGTCATTCGCATTGGTCGAGCCGTAGACAACCATGTTGTACTCTATAGTGCGGTTGTCTCTCGCTATCATGTTGAAATTCGGCAAACGGGCACCCAATGGGAAGTCGTCAATATTGGTACCAATGGGACCTACTTAGACGGTAAACGGGTTCATCAAGCTCCTCTCTCCGATGGGAATATTATGCGGTTAGCTCGCTCTGGTCCTAATATCCAAATCCACATAGACGAGAGTGGCAATGTTGACAATAACTATAAATCCGATATTACGGCTGCGCCCAACTCACCTGGTGTAACAGCTCAAAGGTCGGCTGAGCAACGGCTACAGGAGGTTGCGGCACCATCGCCAGAAGCGAACCCTCATCTACGTAGCTCTGATCAGGAATTTCGGGTTGTGGGCCAAACGCCATTTCCCAAACCCCCTCAAGAGGAACAGCACCGCTCCCATACTCCTCCCATAGCGGAGGGACTTCCAGCATCAATCACTTGCACCTGTCAACGTTCATCCGCTAGCCAAGGTTCTTTAGTTTGTACAGATTGTGGCTTGCCGCTGAAAGTGTGGCGGCAAATTGGCGAATATCATGTGCTGAAACCCTTAGGAACAGGAGATAATACCTTCATTGCCTGGCGTGATGGCCATATGGTTGTGCTGAAAACGCTCCAACAAGAATGGCTGGAGCATGAAGATGCTTTGGTGGCCTTTCAAGAGCAAGCCTCTCAGCTATGTCAGATGAGCCACCCTGGCATGCCCAAAATTTATGAAGCCTTTGAGGTGGATAGCTACCCCTATCTGGTCAGCGAGATGATTTATGGCCAAAATCTCAAGCAATGGGTAGCTGATAGAGGCCCATTACCACAGACCCAAACCATCGAATGGATATCAGATATCTGTGAAGTTTTAGACTATCTGCATCAGCAAACGCCTGCCATTATTCATCGCAATCTTAAACCTGCGAACCTGGTACGACCGACGATTCCCCACGGGTTCAAAGAAGTCGTTCTGGTTAATTTTGGCGAGATGCAGCTCCTAAGCCCTGATGCAGGCACCTTCATCGGATCAGTGGGTTATACTGCTCCTGAGCTGCAAGCGGGTAAGGCTGCTCCCGCCTCTGACCTTTATGCCTTGGGCGCAACCTTGGTCTATATCCTCACAGGGCAAGAACCTGATGCCTTTTATCGATTGGGTGATGAAGAGTTTCGCCTGCATGTTGAGGATGTACCCCGTTTGAGCCCAGAAATGGCTGATCTAATTCAACAACTGACCCATCCTCAGCCGCAAAAACGTTATGCCTCTGCGGCTCATGTTGCCGATGCGATGAAAGCGCTTCTTCCTTAAACCGCCTGAAATTCCTCTATCCCTTCACCACGTCATAGGGAACAGGATTCTAGCGTGTTCGTCTTAGTTGCCAAACCTCAATATTTTCAAACACAATCTACAGTCTAGATGCTGCCACATCCATTCAGAAGCCGCTGGAGATCTACGCAACGTGCTGAAAGAGCCCAAGGTCATTCTGTATTTTAATGCAATAGCGCTATCTCAATCCCCATGGATGTGCCTGTAGCCCACGATTTAGCGCGATTGCTGAATCGCTCAAGATTGAGAGAGCTGTCGTACAGTGGTTTGCACATTCAAACTAATTGTTAAGGCTTGCTGAATCACGTCTTGATAGTCCTGTGCTTGATCTTGCAACTCCAGCGCTTGTAGGGTGATCAGCGCTTGATCTAAATCGAGCCATAGGGGTTGATTCTGGTGGAACAGCCGTTGATGCTGACGTATAAGTCTTTCTAGATTTAATGCCGTCACTAAACTCATTCGACTGGCTTGTAAGGCTTCTAGGATGGGGGGTTGATCGGGAACTGGAACCTGTCGATTCGCTTGCGTTAACCCGTCTAGCAGGATGACCGTCTCCACCAGCTGATTGTATTGGTCGATATCATCCAATAAACGCATCAGGGGGCGTAAGGTACGTTTTCGATGCCAGAGACGGACATGCCAGCTAGCAAACATCAGTCCTGTTGCCGTCGTCGTCACCTGGAGAAATCGGTGAGTGTTGGCCGTATCTCGTAACGTAATCAGGCCAATGGGCACCGACAACATGCCCAGTAGGGCTAAAGTAATCATCTCTATCCCCAAGATGCGCAGCCAATGTTGGGGTTGACGCCAGACTGACAGGCGGTAAACGCCTCCCCATAAGCTGCCGACCCAAAAAGAATGGGGGGTGAAACCAGTGTGGAATTCAATATCATCGGCGGTCAAGTGTAAGGCTTGCAGGTTTGCTAGGTTGTGGGGCATAGGCTTTATCCAGCTCCCTGCATTAGATTTGCGATCGCATCCAGTACCCCCGTCCAGAAATTCCCTTCCCGAGGGCGGAACAGCTCAAAAGCCCCAGGAGAGCCAAAGAAGGGGCGCAAGGTCCAGCCCAACTGACTACCGACAAACCCATAGAGCCCCAACCAAAATCGGAGTACTGTAGATCGGAGCTGCACGTTAGTATCCGTATCAGACTGAGCAACAGGGCGCATGGCCTGATAGAGGAACGACACCCCAAACATGCCCGTCAGGGCAAAAATCACCACATTGAGCAGCAGAAAAAACGAATAGTCCTTCACCGGGGAAATGGTGATCACAAAGAACAACGTAATCGGCGCAAAGCCCACGAGCAGCAGGGCAATAACGGCAGCCGCACTCAAGACATAGGTGAAATGCTGAGCAATGGTTTGGCGCGAACCAAACAGGGCATTAAATACATACAGGGCGGGCAAACAAACCAGTAAGGTAATCAGATAGAGCGTCGGCAATTTTAGGCCCGAAGACAAGGCTTGCAGGGAACTGTGGAAGGAGCCGATGATAGCGCCATAGATGGCAAAACTACAAAAGCTACAGACCAGCAGAGCAGAGATTTTGACCGACAATCGCTTTCCTTCATGAATGTCTTGGAGAAAAGTGTGTCGGTCTTTGAGTAGATCAGCAAAAATAGCAACAGCGTTCATAGACAAGGCGGCAAAAGCTTCGGCGTGAAATTAAGCTCAGCCTAGCTTTGCCGATTCTGTCCTGTCAGTCGGCTGAAGTCGGGAGTGTTGGAGAAAAAGTCGGGTCCAGTCGGGTTGAGGACGGAGAGAGGATCGACATTTATCTCATCTGGTCTTCCAGGCTTACAATCACAGTTTCTAAGTACCACTCTTCAGAGCGCCCAGGATAGTGTGATTTCGTGCTTCGCACCATCCCTTTCGCTAATTCTTGGTTCCCTCCCAATAAGTCCAATAACCGCTGCCACAAGCGCTCATAGATGGTTTGTGGGGGTTGAGGTGGCGGAGCCTGAACCTTGTTTTCGGTAGAGGGCTGCAGCTGGTTGAGCTGGGCGAGAACCTGCTGATAGTTAAACCATTCTTCTTGAGCACAAAACAGGCTAATGGCCCGCTGGTAATCGGCAATGGCTTGGGGATTTTCCTTCATCCCTGCATAGGTAAGGCCACGCTGGAAAAAGGCATCGGCATTGTTGCCATTCAAACGTAAGGCTTCGGCATAGTCTTCGATGGCGCCTAAATGATGGCCAATGGCTCGGTAGGCATTGCCTCGGGCAACATAGGCATCACTATCTTCAGGGGCTAGGAATAAGGCTTGATTACAGTCTGCAATCGCCCCTTGAGGATCCTTGAGGTTCAAGCGGGCCTTGCTGCGCCCCCGGTAGGTAATCGGATCTTCAAATTTAAGGGTGAGGGCTTGGTTGAAATCGGCCACTGCAGCTTGGTAGTTGCCCTGTTTACAATAGACCAATCCCCGACAGCAATAGGCTTTGCCATCTTGAGGATCGGCCTGTAAGACCCAATTAATATCCGAGAGGGCCTGACTGAGCTGGCCGATTTTGGCCCGATCGAGGATTTGTGTAAAGTAGTCTTTTTCCGACATTGCAGGTGGCGGCGCGTTGGGTGCTCTTGTGATGGGAGCGACAGGATGGGTTGCATTTTTGGGTCGGATTTCTTCAATTTTGTCGATGCATTGGCGGGCTCCATCCGCATCTTTTTGATCCAGGTAAAGTCCTGAGGCCACCTTAAAGTCGGCGATTGCAGCTTGGATATCCCCTTGCTTGCGATGGACAATGGCGCGCAATTTATAGGCGGCAGCATAGGTGCGATCGCACCCAATCGCCTGCTCTACATCGGCCATCGTCCCAGGTACATTTTTTAAGGAGAGTCGGGCTAAAGCTCGACAGTAATATGCTTTGGCTGATTTAGGGTCAATCTCTAGGGCCTTACCGTAGTCTTCAATCGCGGCATAGACATTACCGGAATCGTAATGGGCTAACCCCCGCTGGCAATAGGCTTCGATGGAAAAGGGATCGGCTTCTAGGACTTGGGTAAAGGTTGCGATCGCATCCGCATATTGTTTTTGCCGAAGTTGCGCTTGGCCTTGTTGAAATAATGGGGTACTCATGGGCACTCTGATGGTGATGCAATTAAAAATTTAGAAAAATAGGTTGCACAACGATGCAAGATCAATATCCTAACCAGTCCCCTGAGTTTGCGTTTAAGGAGGTTTGGGTTGCCAAGAGTGTCCTCAATTGATCTGGGGAAATAGGCCAACTCGCCCTGAGTTCGGTTTTTACTTCCAGAGATCCTTACAACTTTACGTCAAGATACTTTACAATCAGCAATACTGCCCTGGGCAT
>NZ_JANQOY010000130.1 GCF_028285565.1 Acaryochloris sp. IP29b_bin.148 | reverse complement strand
CACAACGAGTAGATCATATCGACTCACTTGCACCTGAAATTGAATCAGGGGTGTGGGGGCAATCTCACGGGCCTGCTGATAATAATCCAGCGCCTTCTGAGGGTTCCCCTGACCCCGAAAGGTATGTCCTAAATTCAGAAGAATCGTACTAGTTAGGGCTGGCTGGTTCAGGGATTGGGCTGTTGTTAGGGCTGCTTCGAGTTGGCGCTGTGAACGCAACCAACTACCTTCAGCGCGCAACACTTTCCCCAGGTTCAACTGACCTATGGCCTTGATGGGAGATGCAGGCTGTTGTTCAAGGGGCTGCATGAGTTGCACTAGCCGCTGTTGAGCTTGGCGTAGATAACCCAGATCCTGAAGAGCTTGGATTTGATTCAACCGAGCCTTCAGGTTTCCCAAATCATCTCCAGCCCGGTGATAGACTGCAGCCGCTTGTTGCCAATCCTCAAGGGCTGAGCGCATATTGCCGCGAGTAAGAAACAAACTCGCCCTTGTATTCAGTACCTGGGCATGAAGAGCGGGCTGCTGGGCAATCAGTTCGGGGGTCAGTACCGCTTGGCTGGCGGCCATCGCCTCTCTCGCTTTATCCCAATCTCCAAGATGATGGTAGGCCAGCGCTAAATGACTTTGAACGGAAGCGTAAGCACCAGGATGCTTAGACTTGGATAGTTGGTTAACGGCTTGCGTCCAATAGGTGATTGCTTCAGAATAGTTCACCTGCTGATAAGCCTGGCGAGCCGCTTCCAGTAATTGGGGGAGTGAACGAGACGACTCTCCCTGCAAATAGTAGTCACCCCTAGCAGTAACCACAAGCCGCTTCGCTTCTTGCAAGACAGGCTGAGCCACTGGAGGAGCTTGAGTTCTTAAATCCGATAAGAGATAACTTCCCACAGGGCGACTCGATGGCATCAGGGGTAACCCGCCTCGGCCCGTCACGACGAATTGAGACTGCCCAGACCGAGGAACAGCACAGGCATCTGCAATTTGAGTACTGTTATCCAACACATTCTCGGGTAGTTGGGTGAGGGCATTGGCCGGATCCGTCGCAATGGTTTCAATATTAATCTCACCATTCACCCCCAACTGCGATGAGGCAGAGATGTTGAGAAACTGAGGACCAAAAATCGCATTCGTGAAGATATTAATATCACCCCCATCCCCCTCAAAGGCATTGGCAATGATTTGATTGAGTTCTCCGGGGAACGCCAATATAAACTGAGCCGCGATATCAATATTGCCCCCAGTACCAAAGCGTCCCGAATTTTCCGTAGAGATCGTCGATCCACCCTCGAAGATCAAAAACCGCAGTAGCTGTGTATCCGTCCCACGAATAATGATATTGCTGCCATCAGCATCCTCCCTAGCCACGGTTGAGATGCGACTCCCGTTGAGGAGTTGCAATGAATCGCGAATTGACAGCTCAATATTGGCTAGATCGCCTTCCACAGCCTCAGCCAACAAGGCTGCATTATCCAGCACAACGTTATTGCCCCGAATAAATAAGCTCCCCGCAGCCCCTGCATTCGTACTGCTCACAGAAATTTGAGCCCCATTATTCACTGTGATATTTGGGGAAAAAATGTCCACATTGCCCGCATTGCCCTCTCCCAGCGAACTGGCAAAGATGCCACTTGGGAACCGCGTACCCGTGGGATCTAGGACAAAGGGAAAGTCAGCATTGCCTGGAGGCAGCTCAATCCGAGGTGACGATCCAGTGATAAAAACCCCTTGGTTGGCAATAATCGAAACATTCCTGCCATTCCCTTCTGACTCCGCAATGGTGGAAGCCGAAATTTGTCCCCCATCCCGTAGGGTTAGCCGTCCAGTTACCAAATCAATATTCCCCCCCTCAAATGGTCCTGTGTTCTGTAATTGGGCAATAATCTGACTAGGCTGCCCATTCAACGTCCCTTGGAGCGTTACAGATTCAGTTGTGTTGATCAAAATATCGCCACTATTTCCCAACCCAAACGCTCCGGCATTAATAGTGGAGCCATTGGCAAGGATCAAATGGCGGGCATCAATGCGGAGATCGCCACTCACTCCTTCAAGGGTTGCATCTCTAATGGCCGTAGACAATTCTGCAATCCCAGCGAAATTGTCACGAGCTGCTGCGGGTTCTCCAACTAACCGAACGGTATCCCGAGCCCGAATCGTCAGGTCTCCCCCCTGAGCGTTCCCAAACGCCGTTGAGCCAATCAGCCCACCAATCAACGTTAGATTCTGAGTATCAATCTCGATCTTCCCACCCGTCCCGCCTATCGTCTCCGGCGGTAGACCCAGATCTTGAGGGATGAAGCTTACATCTGTAGTAATCCCAATGGGAGGTCGGCTGTGATCTCCCCCTCGATTATCTATCAGAATATGATGGGCACGAATCCGAATATTACCGTCTGATGTATTAGGACCAAATTTAGAAGTAGCGATATCACTATTTTGGCGAACCCATAATGAATGAGTGGTGAGATTGATGTCCCCACCAGATGCTTGGGTAACAGAAGCTATACTGGAACTCGAATTCAGACGAATGTCAGGAGCGTTGATAAATATGTCTCCAGCATCACTCTCAAACCCTTCAGCTAGAATGGATATTTCGGATTCTCCATTCAAAAATAGGTGGTTGGTGGCATTAATATGGATGTCACCCCCTTGACCGTTTTCCTTAACCGAAGTCTGGATAATGCTGTCCGTCAGTTGGAGATCCCCCGTCCCCTTAACAATGATGCTCCCGCCATGGGTATCCAACGAATCGACATCCTCGTTTAAACCTGCGATGAGCGTCGTTTCGATAAATGAGATATTCTGAGCCTGAACGACAATATCTCCATTCCCCTCACTCACCGTATTGATGTTTGAGTTATTGAGAGAGAGATTGGCTCTTCCCAAAGGTGGAACCGTCAGAAAATTTTGAGGCGTCGGTGCCTCTAGGTTAAGTAAGATGGTGCCGGATTGTGAACGTCCTGCGAGTCCAACGCGCCCTCCCGGTGCCAGTATATTGGCATCATTCAGCGTCACATCGCCTCCCAATAAAACGAAAGGCTTTCCTACCCCAGCCTCTAGCGTTGCACCATTGACCGTTATGGGCTGAGGATTAGCACCAAACTGTACCCCTAGGGGTACCGAGACCGTGAGTAAAGGCGGGGCATTGGGATTCACCGCATTAAAGGAAGTACCATTGGCAAACAAAAATTGATCTGCAGTGGTGGCCACAAACGCTCCGGCCACATCCAACTGTGCGTTCGGGCCAAAAATAATCCCACTCGGATTAGCCAAAAACAGGTTAGCAGGACCATCAACGCCTAGTAGACCATCAATGTTGGATGGGAGTCCGCCCGTCACCCGAGTAATGATGTTTTCCACAGAAGCTGGATTCTCAAAGAAAACGGTCTGATTTGAATTAATACCAAATCGTTCAAAGCTATGAAACAGGGCGGTATTCCGCTGAACCCCGCCATCAATCACGAAATCGTTGGCCGTTGCCCCAGTCGAAACCGCCGACGGTTCCCTTCCCAAGGTGTCGTCTGGGACAATCAATTCAGCCAGCGCTATGTCTGAGAACAAAAGGGGGGTCAATGTAGCCCCCAACCAGAATCCAGAAGCCATGACTGGTCTCAAAAAATATTGTTTGACCGTAAAATCGCACCTCGACCTGTTCATGATCAGATTTGATCTCCAGAATGTTTACTGAATAGGAGAGAACACAACTTTCAATTCAAGGGTTTAGGAAATGGAGGGTTCGAATTTAAGGACTTTACGGGAGCACGCTGGGTCGAATCCTTCAGCAGATCTGCAATTTTGACTAATGCCTGGCGATGTTCTGCCTCCACCTCTAACAGTGCGAGTTCTTTCAGTAAGTCTGGAAGTTGATGGTAAGCGTCTGAAGGGCTGGCATCCACAAACAGTTCTCTCACCGTATCAAACCAATAGCCAGCCTTTGCGAATACTGCAGCTTTTTGTTGTGACGTGCGGGCTTGGGATAAGGCTTGTTTCAAAGCGGGAGAAGGTGCCTTGACATCAATTTCAGCGATAAAAGACTGATTAAACCTGTCACTACTGGGATTGCAGGCCATACTCAGTTGCACAAAATACCGTTGGCCCGTTTGAAGCGCTGATTTATCTTCCGGTAACGTGTATTGAATCAGTCCTGAAGTCGTCTCTACATATTCCAGTTGATGCAGAAGTTTAGAGCTTTGATCTGAAGCGTCGGTAAACAAGGAAATCTGAACGCGATAAGGATGTGGTGCGCTGACAAACCAAGCAAATGTGGGGGTCACAGAACTTGTTCTGCCCACATGCTGAAGTGGGGCTAACAATGTGATGGGTAAAGGCTTGGGTTGGTCGGGTGCTGCCGGGCGAAGGGATGGCTGCAGCCCCCTTAGATCTGATGGTTGAACAGGTTGTGAGTGCTCAACAGTCAGATCGCACCCACGGGAGCCATTGGAGCCAAAGGACCCCGTTGGCGGATCTCCAGAAGGCGGTTGATATCGTCTAGCCCAGGCTGTGCTGGGAAACACTAAAAAGAATGCAAGGATCATCCCTGCAATCGGGTGGGAGTGGATGGGTTTAGCCCTCATCCATAACCCTTGAAATGGGTGCGACAATAGTTGTTTCATGACAAATGAGTGAGTGAGGTAAACAATAATTTGTGATTTTGGCTGCGCCTTGTCCACCGACTTCATATGCTATATAGCCAATTTGTATAGACTTGAAGAGTATGGGGATATTATTTCTTGGGAGCAGAATTTTTGCCAAATTTAAATAGGATTAGTTTCTAGAACTTAGTTCTCAACATTGTCATAAAGCGCAAGAGCAATCATTGCTTTTTTATATTTCAATCCTTTAACAAATACTTTAAAAACATCGCTCTTCTGAATGGTGAAGTTGGTCTATTCATGCTTAGTTCATCCCGCCTTAATATCCTGTCTAAAATGCCAGTCGTTTGAAGAGCTGAGTTTTTCAGTTGTTCCCTCATCTTTGGGCTAGCAGAATAAATTTGCTTAACATTCTTTATATGAAAAGATGTTGATGTTTCAGTAAATTTACCTGGGTTGACATACACCGTTGTTGTCCCCACTATCGCCAAATCAATCAGCAGATAAAATCTTGATAATTAACGTCTACAGCGATTCTGTGAGCAAAATTTGATCTATCTCACCATAGGACGTGCAAGTTCTAAAACAGGACCTGCGAGAGTATCTAGACAAAGGGGCTACTCCAAGAACTGATCCAAAGGGGGATTTCCAGTTTTTATCTCGTTAGAGCGATGAAAGAGCGATAACCCACTAGGGACAGTATCGGCTAACATCTTCACCACACTGGTCCGCAAGATAGGATAGGGCTCGAAATCTTAAGGCAACTACTTCTTCATAGGCTGGGTTGAGCTTGCAGAGTGGGGGAATGTGGAAGAGCATATGCCCCAAAAAGCGAATATCTCGTTCAAACGGGCACTGATTTGGCACAAGCTGACAGATGAGATTTGCGGTTGAGCGACGTTCGACATTGATGGAAGTAAATACTGGGTGGACAAGTCTCAAAAAAAATTGTTTGAGACTTTGTCTTATGGATGAAGGGAGTCCGAAACCATTGATGTAAAACATAGAATTTCCTCGACAGAAATTGGAATGAAATAGAGTTAGTAAGATGGGGCTAATCTGAGTTCACTGCTTCCAAGGAGAAGTAGAAACCGAACACACAAAAATGACCCAAGTGCTGATGATTTGTGTAAATAGAACTGTCAACATGATTGGTGATCCTCCGCTGGGGATGTGAATGATAGTTAGAGGTTGCACTTCTATGCGTCGTTGATTTCACTATCAATGAAATACTCAGCAGAAAAAATCCAGCAAAGTTCAGTTTCTTTCAGGTCTTAGTTCAGATATTGAAAAAATGGGTTGCATCATCTGTACTAAACCGCTGATACCAAAGCAAAGGAACCTTTATCTAAGCAGGGGAAAGAAGCTTACAAGGAATATTGTCCTTAACCTGCTGCCGATGAACGGCCAGATGGAGAGGCGTTTCAGAAGGACTAATTTTGTAGATAAAGTTGTAACGAGCAGTATTGTAAGCGTTACTGGTGAAGTCAAGCTTCATCTGTTCTAGTTCTTCTTGCCGATAAATTGCTAATGGCTTGTATTGTTCGTCCAAGAATCGTTGTTTATTCTTGAGCCATAGGATGTGCTGAAAATCCTCTCCTTGAGCTAAGCTCTCAGCCCCTTTGATAACCTGCGTCCTAAAGTCAGATACTGTATGGCCAAAATAGTTATCAATAAGGCCAATAGACTTAGCAACCCGTGTACCCATCGGCATACACACACTGGTCAGCTTCTGGGCCATCTCTGGACCCACTCGTCGAGGCAAGGAATAGGTCCAATACTCTGAGCCATAGAGCCCCATTCGCTTATAGTGAGGATTCAGCACAATGCCTTCGCGAGCAAACACTTTGTCCGCAGCTAAAGCCATCATCACCCCACCCGCAGCGCCATTACCTTGCATCGCAGAAATCACGAGATGAGTATCAGTTCGTAACACCTCATATACAAAGTCATTGATGGCATTGATGTTTTGCCACGACTCTGCAGCAGGATCAGCCGATGCTTCCACCACATTGAGGTGAATACCATTGGACCAAAAACCCTCTCCTCCCATGAGCACAATTACTTTCGTGTCTTTGGTACGAGCATAGAGATAGGCATTCCGCAAACGCTGGCATTGCTCTGTACTCATGGCACCGTTGTAGAAAGGAAAATGCAAATAGCCGACCTGGTTCTTTTCCTCATACCAAATATCCCGAAAAGTAACTTCATGAGGAGATAACTCCAAAGACACAGGAACCTCTGGCAGAGCTTGTATGTATTCCCTCAAGACTTGAGCAGCAGGTAGCTTAAAGTACACTTGCTCCCCTTTTTTCTTGCGCTTGAGATGGGTAATCCAAACAGCACCATCAATCGTCGCCCGACATATAGCCCCATATCTTTGGGCAATCAATTCTCCTGGCTTACCCGTTAAGACATTTTCTGGATGCGCACCATAGAGATAGAATTGCTCCCCAAAAAGTACATCAAGCAAACCCGGTTGGCTATCTGCGCTGCGAATCTTACGGACAATCTCAGCAGTGGTATCACTCTCCCAGGAGATAGCCCTATGAGACTGTTTGAGGGGATTACGCCAAGTGCCTTTGACATCTGGATTACCGTAATCAAGGGGTTCAGGCTGATATTTGGGTTCAATAAAGTTGGCTAAGGTTTGCTTGATACATGCGATCGCCGCTTGAGCCCCCTTCCCTCGATACAAATCACTTTTAGTTTCTCCTTCTAAGGGGAAATTGATAGATGCCCAAATGTCACCCGCATCCATCTCTGCATCCGCTTGTAAGGCTGTCACGCCCCATTCAGATTCATCTTCGAGAATCGCCCAGTCAATGGACGAAGGACCGCGATCACCTTTGATACCTGGGTGAATAATAATGCATAGGTGTTGTTTCCAAATATCTTCTGGAATAGCAGTTTTCAAGAAGGGGGCAACGATAACATCAGGTTGAAACAAATCAACTGCTTGGCGCATTCGCTCATGATCCAGAGCCAGTTCTATGGAAACTTCGTGGCCTAAATCGACTAACTCGACATGGAAGCGCTGAGTCATACTGTTGTAGGCTGAGGCAAATAATAAAATTTTCACGAGATGTTCTCTCCGTTTTAGTTAGGTTCAACTACGTGAGAAAAGGTGACCCTTGTTGATAGGTCATGAAACAACTGGAGCTAGGATGATGAGTTGGCTATCATTCAGCCTCTTCTGATGTAGAATGATTCATCCGACCAGCAGTTTCATAACAATCCAGCACAATATTTGCCCCCTCTTTAATTGAGATGGCTTGAACAATATCCATGTTCTTAGCCGCTATTAGGCAGAATTTCCCCCCATCACTATCAGTGAGTTTGTAGCTTTAAACTGAAGCCGCAGGGGTATCAGCAGCAAGATAGTTACTTAAGTTTCTGTCAATAACGTCATTTGTTTAGCTAGGTGAGTCATTTGGATGCTCCTTTAAAGATTAAAAATCAAGCGAAGATCTTCTGGGCATACTGTTCAATAAAAAAAGTTGTTGGTAGTTCAGCGTAGGTAAAATGCCTAGACTGTGATGCTTCGTTGTTGAACTCAATATCCCAAAACCGAATAGCAGATAAAATCCCGATTTATTCAGGAAAATTCAGGTATTGCTCAGATTGTTGTACCAACAGAAAATGCTTGCCACTCACTAGACATGTTCCGGGGGCTGGTGTTGAACCGAAGATTGACCTGAAATGATGTGGAAGTGGGCACCCCGCAACATACAAGAGTTTGACGCTCTCCTGATGCGCTGTGGACGAATGTCCGAGCAAAATTCTGTTTTGAGTGTGGTGAGTGCTTACGGAATCGCTGTAATGGCTACAATGAGGTGATTACATCGCTGAAATATGGGTTTTGCCCCCTCTGTGGCCAGGCGTATAAGCTCACGAAAACCTAAATTTTGAGGTCTGGGAAGTACTTCTAATTAAGGTCCACAGCGATCCTGTGAGAAAAAATTGCTCTATCCTGGCATGACGCCTATAGTGATCTGCAAATGCTGATGCAGTGGTGCAATTTATGTCGCGTTTCTCTCAAATTTCCGACATCCCACCTGTTCGTCTCGTTGAGTTTGGCAAGGAGAAATCGGAAGAAAGCACGGTCCCTGTGAAACCAGCGGTGGTGAACTTGAGATCGCAACGAATCGAACAGTTCCTCACCCTAAAGAATCTGGCGGCCAACACCCGACGTAACTATGAACGTCATCTACGACAGTTCAGTCTGTGGGTGAACAAGGACTGGCACCAGATTACCATGAATGATTTGAAGCGCTACAAGACCTATCTGGAGTCGGGGCGGCAGTTGAAGCAAGGCTCGGTAGGAGCAGTGTTGACGGCACTTAAAAGCTTCTTTACCTGGCTCGAAAAAGCAGGATACATCGAGGACAATCCCGGTGCGGCCATCAGTATTCCCGTAACCCCA